>JBJEAF010000135.1:7148-37268 GCA_051868755.1 Alloprevotella sp. | reverse complement strand
CAGGCGTAAACAACTACCTGCCCTCAGCCGACTGGATGGTGTCGCGCCAGAACAATCTGACCGACAACGGCTGGACACGTATCAGGCAAAAAGTGACAGCCGATGAGAACGGCACGTCATACGACTGCGAGTTTGTGGACAGCGACCCCAGCGACAACTTCCCGGCCGACGCCCACGGCATCTATGCCGACACTCGCAAGGTGCGCACTCAGCAGGGCGGCAGCGGCCTGTACATCAAGATGCCTATCGGCGGCGAACGCTACATGCAGTCGGCCAGTACTGATGCTATCCTCTATCGTATTTCGAAAGACCCGAACCCGTCACAGCACCAGACGTTTATCGACCTCGGCGTGTACGAATACCAGCATATCCCCCTCACGCCTAACACCGGCGAGGAGGTCGACATACTGTGGGTAAGCACTGCGGAAAAGCCTGAGAACGGTGAGGCCAACGGCAGCTCGTGGCTGCAACCTACCAGTGACTTGCAGCGTGCCATCGAAACCTTGCTGGCCAGCCGCAATAACCACCACAAGCAGATCAACATCATCGAGGGCAACTATTCGCCCATCTACACCATTGACAGTTATATGAGCTTCACCATCAATACGGGGTCGCTCAACACGGCTGCCACACTGCCCGAAAACAAGGGTACTACTGCCAACGGCGACTTTGGCGTCCGCTCGTTGACCTTCCAAGGAGGCTGGAGCAAGGATGTGAAGGACGTGCGCGACGTGGAAGCCTATCCCACGGTATGGGAAATGGCAGGACGTTCAGGTGTTGCCAGTGAAAAGATGTCTACCTTGCTGCGTATCTCGGATGCCCACAACTGGTACAACACGGGCAGTTTAGCCACCACCGTACCCGCTACAGGCGAACAGAAGCAGCGCGTCATACCCATCGAAATAGACGGTGTGACCTTCCAGAACACCTATGGCAACCAGCCGGAGAGCGGTTCGGACATGGGCGAAGGAGCCGCCATACACTACGCCCCGCAATACCAATACAAGCTGAACAGCTCGGGCAAACCCGAAGGTACGGAGGGCAACTACACCATTGACACCGAAACCAGCGGAGAAAAGAAACTCGCCTTAGCACCCGAGGACAAGCCCAAGCTGACCATCGGACGTTCGGTATGCCGGCTGAATGGTACGGGCAGTTCCGTACCCGCCGTGACCATCGGTGAAGGCGGCGGCTACTCGATTATCTACAACACGCTGTTCCACAGCAATGCAGGACGCTCGCTCACGGCCAACAACACCCGCGTGGTGAACTGCACCTTCGCGCTGAATGGCGAAAAGGTGAAGCTCCTGAACGACCGTTCTGTCACGGACAAGACGCACTCGCTGCTGATGAACTCGCTGTTGTGGCGCAACGGAGCTGCCAACCAGGATGACGACCCAACCGATGCGTACGAATACGAACTGCCCTCCGTAACGTCCGACTATCTGGCCTACAATGCCATCTATGGCAGTGTCTATACGGGCGATGATTCTGTCAATCCCGACGACGGGGTCATCAGCATCAAGGTGAGTGAAGGAAGCTACAACACCACCAACCATTCGCTGACGGGCACGAACAGCGATGTGCTGGGCGGGCCGAACTTCATGAATCCCCTGCCCCAAGCCGTGAGCGAGGACGACAAGCTGCTGCGCGACTTCCACCTGCGCCCCTCGGCCCGTACCATCAACCAAGGCGATGACCTGACCTATGCCCTTCAGGCACTCGACAAGGCGACGGCACTCACCGATGCAGAAAAATCGGCCGAGACCGACTTGGCCTACATGCCGCGCTTCAAGAGCGCAAGCATTGACCGCGGAGCCTACGAGTTCCAGGGCGAACTGCAACGTGTCATCTACAGCGACCCCAATAAGATGACTACCGGAACAGGCGACACCTGGGGCAGTCCTTATGGCTACGGCGACCTGCAATCGGCCATTGACCTCGCAGCCGTGTTCTACAGCATCAACGGAAAGCGTGCTTACGTGTTCTGCAAAGGCGGACAACAGACGGGCGAAACGCTCACGCCGCGTGCCGGTGTCAACGTGTATGCCGGACTGGCAAGCAACTACATCCGCGAAGCAGACAAAGAAACGACCGACGACGGTGACGACACCGACGGCGGCTTCGCGGAAGAGGACCTGCACGACTACCTCACCTATGTGCTGGGCGACCGACCTGGCATCGTCACGCCCAATGCCTCACGCACGGGCATCTGCGGCATACAAACCACAGGAGCTTATCCTGTCTATGCCCTGATGGACGGCTTCGACGTGGCACCCGCAGCCGATGTGACCCGTCCCGTGGTTGACTTGGGCGATGCCGACGAGACGTTGCCCGTAGTGGTGCGCAACTGTGTGGTTCATGACACCTATCAGATAAATATGGTATCGGAGAACGGTGCTGCCGCCGCCGTGAGGGCGCGGGGCGGACTGCTCTACAATGTACTGGTGCGCGACTGCTCAGCCTCGCAGTCGGGCGTGGCCGCCACCTGGCTCGGCACGAAGGCACGGGCCGTGAACTGCACCTTCCTCGGCAAGGGCGAGAACGGCTATGCCGTAGAGACGAAGGCCAGTGTTCCCCAAGTGTTCCACAGCATTACCTGGAATCCTGACCATACAGGCAGTGAACCTGTAGCACGGGTGGGCACGACCGCCTCAGCCTATCAAAACTGCAACACCAACGAGGAGGGATACCCCTTTGCGCGTTACCTGCAGCCCGTGGCCGACAATCATCCCGCCCGGCCTGCCGCCTACACGGGCAACCAAGACCTGTGGTATCAGTTAGAAGAGAAGTCCAAGCAGATGGACCTTACAGATACCGGCATTACACACGAGCAACTCTACAGCGACCTGCAAAGCGCATGGGGCCTGACCGAAACGGAGCGTCAGGCACTGATAGACTATAGCTCCGACCGCGACCTGCTGGGCAATCCGCGTTTGCCGCAGTACAATCCGCTGATTGACCGAGGCTGCTACGAAACGTGGAATGTGCCTGAGGACAAGGCTGCGCAGGCCACTTACCATTACAGCGGAACAGAAACCGCCGGTAGTCTGAACGGTGGCCGCCGCCACCCGCAAGAGGGTTCGGTGGTCTACCTGCACGCTGGGGCCTCGCTCGTGATGAGCCGCGAGGACTTCAATCCCGAATCAGTTAGTGCGGCGGGACGCAATGAGGTGCTCCGTCCGGGCTACCTGCTGCTTTGCGAAGGTGCATCGCTCTACAGTGAAGGTACGGCAGTGAGCCTGCCCCATGTGGGTGTGGAACGCACCATCAACAACGCCGATGCGGGGGCCTTGGTCGCCCTACCCTATGCGTTCGACTACAGCCACGCACGCCTTGTGAGCTATGAGACAAGCGGACAATTGCAACAGACTGTGCCTGGAGCCGGCACCGAAGTCTGCTACTATGACGGAGCGCAACGCGCCGAAGGCGGCTATGAGGTACAGACCAAAGATTCGCCCTGCTGGAAACCGTGGACCAGCGGCGAACGCGAAGCCTGCATGGGCGTGTGGTACAAACCCGCCACCGCAGGCACCTACCGCTTCACCGCCGCCGATGTCACCACACTGGCCACCGCGCCGGTATACCGCGAAGGCTACTATGGGGACACGTCAGAAAAGCAAAAGACAGTCAGCCTGACGCAGGCCGACAACCGCAATACCATCGGCTCGCAGCCCGACTACACCACGCCCGAAAACATGGGCTGGAACTTAGTGGGCTGTCCCTACTTGGTGAGCAACTATGTCAGCTGGGCCAACGGTGAAACCACCGATTTCGACCCCGAAGCCTATCCCATGAGTCTGCCGCGCTTTGTCTACACGACCGATGCCGAAGGACAATTCACCTCATGGCCTTCCTGGAAGGCTCCCACCGAATACTCCTTCTCGCCAGCCCATGCCTTCTTCACCCAGACAGCTACCTTGCAGGCGACCGAAACGCTCACCTTCACCCTGCCGCACTACACGGGCACACCCGTGGCAGCTGTGCCCCGTCCGTGTCTGAGCTTCACCGACGGCGCAGGCCGGAGCGATGTGGTGACGCTGCAACCCAATGCCGAAGCTACGGATGACATGAGCTTCCACCCTGGCAGCGACGGCCTGCATTGGGCACCGCTCAACCCCGAACTGCCGCAACTTTATGCCGCCAGCACGGGCACGGCCCACTTGGACTGGATGGGAGCCGCCCCTGTAGGCACCGAGATACCCTTGGGCCTGAACAGCGGAGCGGGCGGTCTCTGCACCTTCAGCCTTCCCTCGCCCGAAACGTATGCCACCTTCACCCACGTATGGCTGACCGACCGGCAGACTGGCCGTGTGACTGACCTGAAGCAGAACACCTATACGGTGCCGCTCGAAGCAGACGAAACGACCGACATCCGCTTTACCCTGAAGTTCGGCGGAGTAGCCCCGAGTGCAGGGGGCAGTGGCGAACAAGCCCTCTATCAGATAACTGCCCGCCAAGGCTACATCCACATCGAAGGGCTGACAGGCGGCGAGAACATTGCTGTCTACGACGCTTCGGGCCGCCTCCTGCTGAGCGACCACGCCCACACCTACCATTATGCCGCGCCCTTCCTGCCGGGTAACTACGTGGTCAAGGTGGAGGGCTACAGCCGCAAGGTGCAGGTGGCGCCTTAGCGGAGAGAGCCGGAAGTTCTGGAAAATCTGGAAAGTCCAGATAATCCAGATAATCCGGATAATCCGGATAATCCAGACTATCCGGACAACCCGGAAAGTCCTGAAACTCCAGAAAAATCCACCCTTTCCCCCTAAAAACAGCAGCGGAATGCGCTTGCTTCCTGATTTCTCCATATATTCGCGCCCAAAGTTAACGCGAACCCCATGGAACACAGGAACAAGAACATTCCGCTGCAACATTATCCCGACGGCACGCCGAGTGTGATGCGCAAGCCGACAGTTTATCAGGAACTTCACTTCTATCGCAAGAGCGACGTGCTGGTACAACTGACAAAAGCCTTCTGCGAACGCTTCCTGCCACCCTATGGAGACCGCACCGTAGACCAAATGGTACAGGCGGCACGCTCCGTCAAACAAAACATCGTGGAAGGATTCACTGACGGACAAACGTCGTTTGAAGTAGAGATGAAACTGCTGGGAATTGCCAAAGGCAGCAACAAAGAACTATTAGAGGACTACCAAGATTATATCAAACAGCACGGCATACCTGAGTGGGCCAAGGACAATCTGGCAAGATACACCAAAATGAAGGATTTCTGCCGGGCGCACAGTGACGAACGCGACTACCGCCGCTTCTTTATGCTGTGGAGCGATGAGGAAATGGCCAACACCGCTCTCTGTCTGTGTCACATGGTAGACAAGGCCCTGACCACGTTCTTGGCCAAACGCGACCGCGAGTTTGTAGAAGAAGGCGGCATCAGGGAACGCATGACCGCCGCACGCCTGGGGATGCGCGACACGCAAAAACAGATTATAGCCCGGCAAGAACAGGAAATCTCCCAGCTCAAAGCTAAGATTGCCTCGCAACAACGAGAGATAGAAGTGCTCAAGGCGAAGTTAGCAGGGAAGGCCGGAGAGCCCGGATAACCCGGAAAGTCCAGATAATCCAGAATTCCCGGACTATCCAGAAAACCCGGATAGTCCAGACTTTCCAGAAAGCCCGGATAGTCCAGACTGTCCAGAAAGCCCGGACTATCCGGCTCCCCAAAAGACCTCTCACCCCCAAACCACCTCACCATGCAAATTCTACTGGCTAACGCCAAACTCCTACACAAAAAAGTCCACACACCAGCCTGGAGCACACCGCTGTTCCAGCAAACCGCCAACCGAATAGCCACCGAAATGGCTGCCTGCCCCATTGACACACTGGCCGAACAACTCGACTGTAGCCATGCCCTTGCTGCCGAAAACTGGAAACGCTACCAGAACTTCTTTACCGCAGCATCCATGCCGGCCGTTTTGGCATATAATGGCATGGCCTACAAACACCTGCAAGCCAACGAGCTCGACGATGAAGCCCTGCGCTTTGCCCAAGAACACCTCTGGATAACTTGTTTCCTGTATGGGCTGCTGCGCCCGATGGACAGCATCGTCCCCTATCGCATGGAACACACCGTACACCTGCCCGTCACTGAGGGAAGAGCCATCGGACACTTCTGGAAACCCCTGCTCACAGACTTTCTCATCAAACAGGTACAGGCCGACGACGGTGTTCTGCTACATCTGTCGACAGCCGAATACGAACAGCTGTTCGACTGGAAACGCGTGTGCCAATCGGTGCGGGTTGTCCAGCCCCTGTTCTACGTACACCAGCCCAACGGAAAACTGAAGATGCAGGCAGTATGGGCCAAAGCCTGCCGGGGAGCCATGACACGATTCGTGATAGAACAACGCATCACAGCTCCCCGGCAACTACAAGACTTTATCCACGCCGGCTTTACCTTCGCACCCGCCTACGGCGAACCGGACTTCCCACACTTTATCAGGCAGGATGCCTAAACTGGGCGACAGGCGGGAAAGGCTGGATAATCTGGATAGTCCGGATAGTCCGGATAATCCAGATAATCCAGAAAGCCCGGACTCTCCAGCCTCTCCTCAACGCTCCTCAACCATCACATCTTGGCCGCGCGCCGTGCCCGAGAACTCAGGCGCATACACAGAACTTACACGTAGGATGCCGGCGGCATATTGGCCCGCACGGTCTACCCACCATTCTTCAACCAAACGATGATCGCCCTTGCGAAGCTGCTCGACGAAGTGTTCGGTGCAGTCGTCATGTATCGCCGTATAAGCCCACAATGAGCCTGTATAGCGGTAGCCCGACAACGGCTGTACGGGTTCCATACATGCCGGACGCGAAGACGACAAGCTCACAAAGTCATAGTCGCGGTCAGCATGAACCAACAAGGTCTGGCGTACACGGTCGCCGCGATGCAACACCGTCTGCCCGGATACAGGCTGCCATTCCGTTCCGCGCAGCACTTCGGTGCACACCTTGAGCTGCAACCCGTTGCCCTCCACCGGCACAGAATCGGCTGGGATGATGCTGGTGGCATACACGCCGCCCCAAGCCAAAGCGTCACCTTGATGCATTACTCGCAACGAGGTGGGCACACGACCCGCCTGTTGCAGCCACGCTGCGGTGTCCGACGAATCAGCCTGGTAGACCTGACGCACATAGCCCAAGGATGCGGGCAAAGACACATGACCTTTCGAACTATTGGCTACCGTGTGACCTCGCTGGCTGATTGTGTGGTCCAACGCAACACCTGGCGTAAGCGGACGGTGATGCAACAGATTCCACACGGCATCGGCTGTGGCCATGGGCGTGTCCCACTGCTGCGTGCGCTTGGCCTGCAACAGCCAGAGACGCATGGCCTGTGACATGAGCGTGTCACCCACAGCCTCGAAGGCTTCGATGGCAGCACACTGCGTGGGGATGCGATAGGCCGTGGCCGACCACTCGGCACGCGGGCTGTCGAAGTAGCTGCCCATTTCGGGCGTGCTGACCGTGTATTCGCGCAGGCTTTGCAACACCTCGGCGGCCCAGTCCTTCTGGCCCGCCTGCTGCAATACCCTGACAGCCAAGGCCTTGCCATAGAGCGTAAGGCGATGACGCAAGGGCACAGCGCGCGTCATGAGATAGCGGGCATCAGCATCGGGTTTCTGTCCCAGCAAGGCACGCAAATACAGATAGCGCAGCTGCCATTCGGTAGGCTCGCACTGCACATGGTTCTTCGCCTCGCGTTGCTTCATCTGGCTCACCTGACGGGCCGTCTCGCCCTGCAACCAACGGCAGGCCGACTGCAACATGGAGTGGGCTGAAGGCTCGGAACCAGCCAACTGCTCGATGCGGGCCAACAGGGTGGCCACTTCGACCGTAATGCTGGCATTGCCCCTCATGCCGCGATACCAGCTCCAAGAACCGTCGGGCAACTGTAAGCTGCGTAATTGGTCGAGGGCCGTATAGCGGTGGGCGGCGGCAGTCTCTTCATCGAACAGGCCGCGCAAGGAACGTATGCGCTGCGCTTCGGCCTGTCCGGCCTGCCACCAAGGCGTAAGGTCGGTGAGCAGCTGCTCCTTGAGGCGGGCCAGCGTGTCGGCCTCGGCAGGGAAGGCATTCAACCACTGGCGGATTTCAGGATGCTGCTTGGCCAAAGCCTGAGCCAAGGCCAGGGCATAATAGCGGTCGCCCCATTCGGTCGCACTGATGATGCGGGGCGTTCCAGCCAAGGAGGGCAGTGCTCCCAGCACATACCACAGCGGCTGGGCGGTGGTTTCGACGGTGAGGCTGAGCGGCTGGGCAGACGGCGGAAAAAGGCTGTCGATGCGCCATTCACCCACTTCGCGGCCATGCAGGCTGAAGGGAAGGGTGCGGGTGAGCTGCACCGTAGGCGAAAGTACAGGCAACAAACGTTCCTCGCCATCGCTGTACGCGCCGGCCTGTGCCACTGCCCGGCATACGAGCAAAGCGGCCTCGGCAAACGAAAGTTGGCACTCGGCATAAACGGTACGTGCTTCGCCGGGTTGCAGGCAGACCGTCTGGAGGGAAGTGAAGAGCACACTGTCGGGCCACGCGGCCTGCGCCACGGTGAGGCAGACGCGGGCCTGCTGCACGGAGTCAGTCAAGTTCGTCACCGTAACAGGCAGCTGCACACGGTCGGAAGCCCGCACAAAACGCGGCAGCGACAGTTGGGCCATGAGCGACTTGCGCACGACCAAGGTGGTGTCGATACGTCCGTGGTTCATGGCCACATCGTGGGCCAAGGCCGTGAAACGCCAACGCGTGACGCTCTCGGGCCAAGTGAACTGCAAGGTCACTTCGCCCCGGGCATCGGTGTGGAGGGCCGGGCGGAAGCAGGCCGTCTCCTGAAACTGCGAACGGACCGTTGCAACGGGGGCCGCCTCATGGGCTGTCTCGGCAGATGCTGTCGGGGCAGCCTTTTTCATGGATGCACCTCCGGCCTCATCGGCCACGACACACTCGGCCAAGTCAACGGCTGGCGCATTCGAGGCCACGGCATACTGTCGGCGCATCAGCCCTTCCTTTACGCCCCACCCTACGCGTCCCCCACGCGGAGAGGCAAACAGACGTTCGTCCCACTGCATGTAGACAGGCGACACACAAGCCGGACGCTGCCAGGCAAACGCCCCTTCGAGCGTCTGCGCCCAGCCAGTCCCGTTGGGCTGCCACGACCAGCGCAAGGCGGGCCGCTGCCGGCTGACTCCGAGTGACGAGAATTGCCAGTCAGAAGTGGTGAGGGCATCGAGCGAAGCGTCGTAGATACGTGCCATCAGCGAGGCGTCGGCCGGCGTGCCGTCGGGATGCGTAATGCGCAACCGCCACGTTTCGCTGCTGCCCGGCTGCAAGCGCGAACGGAAGCTGGCATATTCTACCTTCAGCCGCCGGTCTGGTTCAGGCCGGGAGACCGTAGTCTGGAAGGTATGAAGCTTTCCGTCGCGCACCAAAGCGAAACAAGCCGTGGCACAGTCGCCCCATGCCGGCTGCCAGTCGAGCTGGAAGGTGAGCAACGTGTCGGTAAGGTGATAGGTGTGGTGCTCCACCCGTCCGGCTGTGGTGACGAGGTCATAGAAAAGGGTGGCATCGCGCAAGGGAGTGCCGACCTGGAGCCAAGCCGTGTGCGAGTCCTGCTGCGGGCTGGAAGCCCGCGTTCCCAGTCGCTGGTAGACATAGAGCGGTGTGCTGCGGTCGACCGGCCGGCTGTCTGTTTCGGACATAAGCACAAAGCGCAGGCTGTCGGACTCACCGCCTGTCGGCGTGTGGCAGCAGAAAGTGTAGATGCCCGAAGGCAAGGAGGCCAACGCGGAGGGACGGAAGGGACGGGCCGTGCGAAACGTGTCGGCGCACACTTCACGCCCTGCGGCATCGAGCAGACGGTAACGGCCCGTCTCCCGGAGCGATTGTCCCGCCGCATTGGTCTGTTCTACGAGAAAGTCGGGAATCTGCTCGCGGCAGACGAGCTTGGGCACCTGCGGCTCTATCCATACCTTGCGGCGCGAGGCACGCAGGGTGAACTCGCCCTGGGCCGTCTCGCCCTGAGCAGCAGTCACCGTGTAGCGCACCACATAGCGGTAGCCAGCCAGGGGCACCTCTGTGTCAGGAGAGGAAGGAACGGAAAGGAAGACAGGCAGGACAAAGCCGCCCCGGTCGTCGGTGCGGGTGGTGTCGGCCACCGTATGGGAACTGCCCGTGCGCGGCCAATAACCGCCAGTCATCCGTTCCACCGTGTACTGCACCAAAGCGCCGGCTACAGGCACTCGGGTGTAGGTAAGGGCTTCGCCCCGTACGCGAACGGTGTCGCCCAACACAAAAGCTTGCTCCACGGGCTTTGTCTCGGCGGTGAAGGTAGGCCGCTTGTACTCCTCGACCTGAATGCCTAACCAGCCACGCCGCATCGTGACGGGCACACCGCCCGAAAGAAGCGCAGCTTTCTGCGCTCCCAAGTCTTCGGTCTGTAAGGTAAAAGTACCCGGCAGGCACACAGCGGGCAGGGTGAAGCTACCGCCGAAGTTACCCAACTGGTCGGTGCTGACCAACAGGCTGTCGATGGCCTTGCGGCTGGCATTGTAAAGCCTGACGGTACAACTGTAGCCAGGCACTGCCTGACAGTGGTCGCCCTGTCGCGTGTAGACAACTCCCGAGAAGTGGACCACCTGACCCGGACGGTAGATGGCGCGGTCGGCAAAGAGGTCTACCTGGCAGGCTGTCGCTGCGTTACCGCCCTGCGACAGGTGGTAGTAGAGGGGATAAAGGCCGAAACTGGGCGATGCCTTGTCGGTGGGCAGACTGGGATAGTACTGCCGATTGCGCGCCCCCGAAGAGGGCTGGCCCAGCTCCAGCACGCCCTCCGCATCGGTCTCATAAGCCTTGACCTGTCTCAACTTGCCCTGTATGTCGTGCTGGCAGGCGGTAATACGCACATGAGGCACCGGCCTTCCGCTGCGGCTGTCGAGTACCACGACGCGGTGGTTGTCGCTGCCTGCCGAGAAGGTCAAGGCGCGCAAGGCCGAAACCTGGAACTGGTGGGTGGCCAGAAGCTTTCCGTCGCCCACGAGCTGGGCCGCATATACGCCGGGCTGCTCGGGTAGCTGCACGTGCCACGGAACGGTTTGCCAGCGGTAAGGCGGCGCGGCGGGCAGGTCGCGAAACAGGCTGGTAGCCTGTACGCGCAGCCGTTCGGCACGCTTTTCGATCGGTTCTGAGGCGTTGTCGGCTTCGAGTGTACTGTCGTAGAGGCGTGTCAGACGCAGCTCCACGCGCTGCAGGTGGCGGGCCGAGAGCTGCAAGGCCAACGTGTCGGCCGGATAATAGAGCGTGCCCCAGCCTGCCAACCGGGCCGTAGGATTCAGCATGTCCTGCATCTCTCCCTGCAAGCAACCGGCCCGTTTGTCCTTGCCGAGCAGGTCCAAACCCTCCTGTGCCTTGGCGATCAGCAGGCTGTCGTTGGCTGCGGCAAAGGGCGATTCAGCCTCATAGCGATAACGAAGGGCCAGCATCGACTCATACACGCGGTAGCGGTTCTCGCAATGGGCGAAGCGCACCTCACAGTCGGCCAGCTGGCGGTAAAGGGGATAGTCGGCCAGCAGACCCTCGATGCGTTGGCTTCCGGCATAGCGTTGCAGGCTGTCGAGAGTGAGCAGCAGCACGGCCTCAGCACGGTCCAGACTGTCATAGACGGCTATCTGCCTTCCATACAGCGCGCGCACCTCCTCATCGCTGAGCACACCGCTCTGCCGGCAGGTTTCGGCCAGCACATGGAGCAGGTCGTAACCGAAGTAGCGGCTGTCTGCCCCTTTATGAAATAAGGGCAGGTACTGGTCGGCCCGCGTTTGAGCCAACACATCGGGGGCAGCGAGCGAGGACAGGAAATGCTGGCGGCTGCGCTGACGCATCTCCTCGGCTGTCATGCCGCCCAGCGCGCCATAGCGGTTGTTGGCCGGCAGATAGGTGCAGGCCAGGGCAGCGTGCCACAAAGCGCAGGTCACCTCGCGCGTCTCGGCGGCCAGGGCCGTTTCCATGCGGTCGATATAGGTAAGGGCCGAATCGGGCGAAATCTCCCCGCCATACAGGCGACACATCAGCGTGGCCTTCAGCAGTTGGGCGTCGTTGCCTTCACGCAGGGCCTTGGCGCGCAGGTCGCGGCAGAGCGACAGGGCCGTTTGCGGCCGGTCGGCACGGTCGGCGGCTTCCACTTTTTTCCAGAGGTTGGAATAGCTTTGGGCGGAAAGGCCCAAGGCGTGCAGCAACAAGAGGAACAGGATGAATGTTTTCTTCATGTCTGACGTATTTCTATTTTTCTCGATTTTGGGGTGTTCTATAAATTAGGCCGAGCTGGATGCTGGATTTTTAGAGATGACATTTTGTAAGTGGAGGAAGGAGCATAGCGGGCTATGCGACTGACGAGACTTGCAAAAGGTCGCTCTAAAAAACAGCAGACAGCCGGAATAAATGAGTTCACTCATGGGGCGGTCTTTAAAACCTAATTTATAGAACACCCCTTTTCATTTCTCAGCAGCACTGCGCGACCTGCCACGGCTCACCTGGCCGGCAAAGAAGCTGACATAGGCTATCAGGCCGAGCAGCATGACCAGGGCGGTCTTGAGTCCGTGCGAAATCAGGGCAAAGGTCTGGGCCGCAGCCTTCTCTACGCCGTAAGCTCCCGTCAGGGTTTTGACAATGGCAAAGTGCCAAGGTCCGGCTCCTGCGGGAGTGGGCAGCAACACGCCCACACTGGCCGCAGCGAAGACGTGGAGCAGGTCAGCCATGCTGATGGCCGACAGACTTTCGAAGCAAGGCAGCAGCCAATAGAGCTGCATGAAGTTGCACGCCCAGATGCCGGCACTGAGCGCCAAGAAGGCTAACGGACTTTGCAGACGGGCGATGGCGGCCATGCCCTGCCACAAGTTGCGCACAAACCGGCGGATGTGTGGCCACAAGGGGAAACTGATGCCAACCAACAGGCAGACCGCACTGCCCACTGCTATATAAAAGGTGTAGTTCGGCACGACCCAGGTCAGGCCGTCGCCCAGCCGCTGCACCAAACCGACGGTGGCACTCCACCGCAGCGTGACGGCCAAGCCGGCCACTACTATCAGGCAACCCACATCGGCCAGCTTCTCGACCACTACCGTGCCTAACGCCCGCGTCGACACTTCGGCATCGCCGCGGCGCACCAAGAGCGAACGGGTCAGCTCGCCCAAACGGGGCGTGACGCTATTTATTAAATAGGAGATGAACACCAGTTCGACGGCCCGCCGCATGGTGATGTCGATGCGGGCCGAACTGAGCAGCATGTGCCAACGCCACGAGCGCAGCACATTGGCCAGCACGCCGGCTGCCAGTGCCAAGACAATAAACAGGTAGTTGGAACGCTGGGTGAACACCTCAAACAGCTGGGAGGCATTGAACCCGCGGTATATCCACCACATCAGTCCCAGCCCCAACAGGGTGGAAGCAAGCAGCATGAATATGTTTCGGGCTATTCGGGGCATAGTTGTTTCTTTTTGGGTAGAGGGGTCAGCAGCCGGCATCCCGGACAAGTCCGGCCCAGCTGCGGGAGCATCGCATCGGCTAAAGTACGCCTTTCGGCAGGATGTCAGTGTGCAAACAGCAATAAAAAGGCTTAAATACGTCGTTTTTTAGGTACACTTTGCAGATTTCTGCGCATCTATTGCATTTCTTTGTGTAAATTCGCAGCCTCAAACGTGAACAGAATATACATTCAGCTATATGGAACTTGAAAAATTTTCACGCCAGCTGCGGCTTATGGTGATGCTCACCCAGAACCGCACGCTTAACATTGACGACATCTGTCAGCAGCTCGCGATGAGCCGCCGCTCAGTGTACCGCTACTTGGACACCTTCAAGGGGCTTGGCTTCATAGTCATCAAGGAAGGTAACAAATACCGGCTGGACCACCACTCGCCCTTCTTCCAGGAGATTGCCAGCGGACTGCAATTCTCCGATGATGAAGGGGTGCTGCTCAGCCAGCTGATCAACTCGGTCTACAGCCGCTCGCCCCAGGTGCGTGCCCTGCGCGACAAGCTGTCGAACCTGTATGACAGCGGCGTGCTGGCCCGCCATGGACTCAACAACCAAATGGCGCAGAACATCACCCGGCTCTTCGACGCCATCCGCTCCGAGCGTGTCGTGCTGCTGCGCAACTACAACTCACCATCGAGCGGCACGGTGAGCAACCGCATTGTCGAGCCTTACTTGTTTATCAACGACAACGCCGAAGTGCGCTGCTACGAACTGGCCACCAACACCAACAAGACCTTCAAGGTGAGCCGCGCCGAGCGCGTGGAACCGCTCGATCTGCTGTGGTCGCACAAGAATGAGCACACGCCCTTCTACAACGACCTGTTCGGCTTTACCGGCGCCGACCGCATGCCCGTGAAACTCCGCATGGGACAGCTCTCGGCCTCGCTCCTGCTTGAAGAATATCCCGATGCCCAGCGGCAACTCGAACAACAGCCCGACGGGAAATACCTGCTCACTACAGAAGTTTGCAACTACGCCGGCATCGGACGCTTCGTACTGGGGCTCTACGATGACATCGAAATCGTCGATTCGCCCGAGTTCGAACAATACATGAAACAACGCATCGAGCAACTTGCCCAACATTGACCCGACCCGCCAAGCGGCACGCAGTCCTACCACAGGCTGCGTGCCGCTTGCTTTTTAACACAGAAAAATTTGGAGTGCCGCACACTGGCACAAACAGGCCGTTCCTTTGCACCAGATAACGAAAACATCAACTACAAAATATCTTTGCTATGGAAAAGAATGGAATGGCCCTGAACCGCACAAGCTCGCGCTCTGGATTCGCCCCGCTCAGCCTCATCGACTGCCTCACAGAACGACTGGAACAAACACGGCTGATGAACAGACTGGCTGCACTCTACTCCGACCTGCTCGACAGCAAGGTGAGCAGCCGCCAAGCCGTGTACTACCTCTATGCGCAACTCCTGCTCACGTTGCTGCTTTCGCCCCTACCTCTCGGCTTGGGGTGGCGCGCCTGCCTGCTGATTCTTTTCATCGGGGCCGCCAAAAACACCCGTTGACGCACCCACAGAACTCAGCGTCCTGCTGCGCCCAGAACCTCTGCATGGTCTGAGCGCGGCTTTTTTGTAGCATACAAGCCAGAAATACTTACCTTTGCAGCCGCAGGGCAATCGGTGGCACGGTGCCGCCGGCTGTTCTGCGGCTTTGTCTGACATTCAAGATACACCCATGAAATATTTAGAATTTACCTTCACCACGCATCCCGCCACCGAGGCTGTGCAGGATGTGCTCTCGGCTGTACTGGCCGAAATTGGCTTCGACAGCTTTGTCCACACCGACGAACTCGACCGTCCCGCAGTGGCCCATGCCGCCAATCCTGAGCATCCGGAATTTGCCGAAAAGGCTGCGACCGACCACTTCAGATGCTACATCCAGCAGCAGCTCTTCAGCCAGGAGGCCCTCGATGAGGTACTCGCCAACTTCCCGCTGCCCGACGTGCACATCGACTACGTGATGGCCGAAGCGGAGGACAAGGACTGGAACGAGGAATGGGAGAAAAACTATTTCCAGCCATTGGTCGTCGACGGACGCTGCGTGATTGCCGGCACCTTCCACAAGGACGTGCCCCAGGCCGAATACCAAATCACCATCAACCCGCAAATGTCGTTTGGCACAGGCCACCATGCCACCACCTCGCAGATGATCAGCCGCCTGCTGAGCGACGAGGTGACAGGCATGGAGGTGCTCGACATGGGCTGCGGCACAAGCATCCTCGCCATTCTGGCCCGTATGCGTGGCGCGCGCCATTGCGTGGCCATCGATGTCGACGACTGGTGTGTGCGCAACTCGCTCGACAACATTGCGCTGAACCACCTGGACGGCATCGACGTGGAGCTGGGCAACGCGCAGTCGTTGGCCGACAAAGGGCCCTTCGACCTCGTGTTGGCCAACATCAACCTGGGCATCCTGCTAAATGACTTGAAGTACTACGTGCCGCGCATGAAGCCCAACGCCTGCATCTACATGAGCGGATTCTACGACACCGACGTGCCGCAACTGCTGGCCGAGGCCGAACGGCAGGGCCTGAAGCTGGCAGACCAGCGCGTGCTCGACGGATGGGCCTGCCTGAAGCTCCGAAAAGCGAATTAGGCAGGAAATTGCGCATAAACTTTTGAATTTAATACATATATGCTTTCCGATTCGGGAAGTATGCCTATATTTGCAGCCAAATTATGCAAGTTTGTGCAAGTGAGTGCCGAGGCGGAGCTTGTTGATGCCCTGCGCTCACTTGCCTATTCTTGCGCGGGCGTGCAGAGCGCGCTTGCAAACCTATCGCAACCGACTGCGAAAACTGAATAACACTCCGCATAACATGAGCAACAGGATGCAACGGCTGGAAGTGCTGCGCGTGATTTTGGCGAGCAGCAGCATGGGCAGCCACGAAGACATTTTGAAAGAACTGGCGCAAAACGGCTGGAACATCACGCAGGCCACCCTGTCGCGCGACCTGAGCAAACTGCACGCTGCCAAGGTGCTGGGGCCCGAGGGCTACCGCTACATTCTGCCCGAAAGCCCGCTGTACCGCCGCACGGTGAAACCCGAAATCGTACCCGAGTACCTGCGCAACACGGGGTTCCTGTCGATTGACTTTTCGGGCAATCTGGCCATACTCCACACGCGCCCGGGCTATGCGGCAGGCTTGGCCTCCGACATAGACAGCCACAAGCTCCACACGGTAGTGGGCACGGTGGCCGGCGACGACACCATTCTGGCCGTAATGAACGAGGCGGTCGAGCGACAGGAGTTTATCGACGAACTCTCCACCGTGATTCCGGCCATCAAGAGCATCGTGCTCTGACACTGCCTCAAGACTGCAATCCGATACGGGCTTAACAACATAGATACAACCACATTGACTGAAGAAAACATCATGGAAGAATACAACGACGGCATACAGGTGCTGGTGGCTGACGCCTCGCACGAGAAATATGTTGACACCATTCTGCAAACCATTACCGACGCGGCCAAGGTGCGCGGCTCAGGCATTGCGAGCCGCACCCACGAGTATGTGGCCACGAAGATGAAGGAGCGCAAGGCCATCATCGCCCTCTACGGCGAGGAGTTTGCCGGCTTCTGCTACATCGAGAGCTGGGAAAACAAGCACTACGTGGCCAACTCGGGCCTCATCGTGGTACCGAAGTTCCGCGGCCACCACTTGGCCACGCGCATCAAGCGTCTGGCCTTCTCGTTGAGCCGCGTGCGCTGGCCGCAAGCCAAGATATTCGGCCTGACCAGCTCGGGCGCGGTCATGCGCATCAACACATCGCTGGGCTATGTGCCCGTTCCCTTCAGCGAACTGACACAGGACGACGAATACTGGAAAGGCTGCGGCACACCCGCCGAGCCGTGTTGCATCAACTGCGACGTACTGGCGCGCACCAACCGCAAGTATTGCGTGTGCACAGGCATGTTGTTCGACCCCGCGCGTCATCCCGACACACCGCTGCCGGTTGAAATCCCGCAAGACGTGCTTGACTTCATCCAGGCAAACGAGGCCTGACCCGCAGCGGACCGACACGTCCATCTATATATATAATGTGTATTCCCCAACCAACAAATTCCCCAAACATGAAGAAGAAAGTAGTAGTTGCCTTTAGCGGCGGACTTGACACCTCATATACAGTGATGTATCTGGCCAAGGAAATGGGCTATGAAGTACACGCCGCCTGCGCCAACACGGGCGGCTTCAGCGCCGAACAGCTGAAGAAGAACGAAGAGAACGCCTATAAGCTGGGTGCCACCCGCTATGTGACGCTCGACGTGACCCACGAGTATTACGAGAAGAGCCTGAAGTACATGGTGTACGGCAATGTGCTGCGCAACAACGTCTACCCCGTGTCGGTGTCGTCGGAACGCATCTTCCAGGGCATTGCCATTGCGCGCTACGCCAAGGAAATCGGGGCCGATGCCATTGCCCACGGCTCTACAGGCGCAGGCAACGACCAGGTGCGCTTCGACATGACCTTCTTAGTGATGTGTCCCGACATGGAAATCATCACGCTCACGCGCGACCGCAACCTGTCGCGCAAGGAGGAGGTTGACTACCTGAACGCCCACGGCTTCGAGGCCGACTTTGCCAAACTGAAGTACTCCTACAACGTGGGCATCTGGGGCACCAGCATCTGCGGCGGCGAGATTCTCGACTCGGCCCAGGGCCTGCCCGAAGAGGCTTATCTGAAGCAGGCGACCAAGCAGGGCACCGAGGAGCTGCGCCTCACCTTCGAACAGGGAGAGCTGAAGGCCGTCAACGGCGTGCACTATGACAATCCCATCGAGGCTATCTGCAAGGTCGAGGAGATTGGCGCAGCCTACGGCATAGGCCGCGACATGCACGTGGGCGACACGATTATCGGCATCAAGGGCCGCGTGGGCTTTGAGGCTGCCGCCCCCGCCCTGATTATCGGCGCACACCGCTTCTTGGAGAAGTACACGCTGTCGAAGTGGCAGCAGTACTGGAAGGACCAGGTGGCCAACTGGTATGGCATGTTCCTCCATGAGAGCCAGTACCTCGAACCCGTGATGCGCGACATCGAGGCCATGCTCACCAGCTCGCAGCGCCACGTGAACGGCACGGCTATCCTGCAGCTGCGACCGTTAGGCTTCAGCACGGTGGGCGTGGAGAGTGCCGACGATCTGGTGAAGACGAAGTTCGGCGAATACGGCGAAACGCAAAAGGGCTGGACGGCTGACGACGCCAAGGGCTTCATCAAGGTGCTGAGCACGCCCCTACGTGTGTTCTACTCCAACCACCCCGACGAACAGTAACCCCCGGTGCGCCTCTTGCACCCCAAAGAAGAATCGCATGATTAGAATAGGAATTATAGGCGGCGCGGGCTACACCGCCGGTGAGCTTTGCCGCCTGCTGCTGAACCATCCCGAGGCCGAAATCGTGTTTGTCAACAGCGAGAGCAACGCGGGCAACCTGCTGACCGACGTCCACGAAGGGCTGTATGGCGAAACCGACCTGCGTTTCACCGATGCGCTGCCCTTCGACGAGGTTGACGTGGTGTTCTTCTGCTTCGGCCACGGAAAGAGTACCCGCTTCTTGGCCGAACACTACATTCCGGCTGATGTGCGCATCATCGACCTTGCACAGGACTTCAGGTTGGCCGCCGACGACAACGACTATGTCTATGGCCTTCCCGAACTGAACCGCAACCAGCTGTGCGGCGCGCTCCACGTGGCCAATCCCGGCTGCTTTGCCACCTGCATCCAGCTGGGCCTCCTGCCGCTGGCCGAAGCGGGCTTGCTCAAGGGCGACGTGTCGGTCAATGCCATCACCGGCTCTACGGGAGCGGGCGTAAAGCCGGGCAGCACGACGCACTTCTCTTGGCGCACGGGCAACATGAGCATCTACAAGGCGTTCGAGCACCAGCACGTGCCCGAAATCAAGCAGTCGCTCCAACAGCTACAGCCGGGCTACGCCGGCGAAATCGACTTCATCCCCTACCGGGGTGACTTTCCGCGCGGCATCTTTGCCACCGAGGTGGTCAGCTGTGACGCTCCGATTGAGGAAATCGAGGGCTACTACCGCGACTTCTACAGCGAGGCGGCCTTCACCCACTACATCGGCCGTCCGCTCGACCTGAAGCAGGTGGTGAACACCAACAAGTGTCTCATCCACGCCGAACGCCACCGCGACAAGCTGCTCGTCACGGCCTGCATCGACAACCTCCTGAAGGGTGCTTCGGGCCAGGCGGTACAGAACATGAACCTGATGTTCGGGCTGGAGGAAGACACCGGCCTGCGCCTCAAGCCCGTGGCGTTCTGACCCCTGAGAAGTAACGATAACCTGCAACTTTCGCTGGTCGCGAAAGTTGCTTCCCTCCCCCTTACCTTTCCAACCGATGAACTTATTTCCTGTATATCCCCTTTTCAACATCCACATCGTCGAGGGACGAGGCTGCTGTGTCTACGACGACCAGCAGCAGGAGTACCTGGACCTCTATGGCGGACACGCCGTGATCAGCATCGGCCACTGTCATCCGCACTATGTGGCAGAGGTCGGAAAGCAGCTGCACACGCTGGGCTTCTACTCGAACTCCGTGGTGAACAAACTGCAAGAACAGCTGGCCGAACGGCTGGGCAAGCTGTGCGGCTATCCCGACTACCAGCTCTTCTTAGTGAACTCGGGAGCCGAGGCCAATGAGAACGCGCTGAAGCTGGCCTCCTTCCACACGGGACGCAAGCGCGTGCTGGCCGCCTCGAAAGCCTTTCACGGACGTACCTCGCTGGCAGTCGAAGCGACCGACAACCCGCGTATCGTGGCCCCGGTGAATGCCGGCGGACACGTGACTTTCCTGCCGTTGAACGACCTGCCGGCCTTCGAAGCCGAGCTGCAGAAGGGCGATGTGGCGGCTGTCATTGTCGAGTGTATCCAAGGCGTGGGCGGCATCCGCATGGCCACACGCGAGTTCATGCAGGGGCTGCGCCGGGCCTGCGATGCCACGGGCACCGTACTCGTGTGCGACGAGATACAGTGCGGCTACGGCCGCTCGGGCCGCTTCTTCGCCCACCAGCACCTGGACGTGAAGCCCGACCTCATCACCTGTGCCAAAGGCATAGCCAACGGATTCCCCATGGGGGCCGTGCTCATCTCACCGAGGTTCGAGGCCACCTACGGCCTGCTGGGCACGACCTTCGGCGGCAACCACCTGGCCTGCTCGGCTGCGCTGGCCGTGCTCGACGTCATGGAGACCGAACAATTAGTGTCCCACGCGGCCCAAGTGGGCGACTACCTGCTCGACCGCCTGAAGCAGTGGCAAGCAGAGAACCCGCACATTGTCGACGTGCGCGGACGCGGCCTGATGATCGGCGTAGAGTTTGACGCACCCATCAAGGACTACCGCAACCGGCTCGTACACGAGCAGCACCTCTTCACCGGGGCTGCCTCGACCAACATCCTGCGTCTGCTCCCGCCGCTCACCCTGAGCATGGAACAGGCCACCGAAGCCCTGCGCCGTATGCAGGCCGCTTTCTGACCCAACCCCTCCTGCTTATGAAAAGAATCATTCTCGGCCTGCTGCTCGCCCTACCGGCCCACTATGCACAGGCGCAAAACAGCGCACACGCGCTGGGTGTACACTTCGGCGGCTCGACTGCCGACATAGAATACCAGTACCACTTCAGCAAGCGGAACTTTCTGGACGTGACGCTGGGCCTGTTCGACTTCGACAAGGGCTTTGCCGCCCAAGGCCTCTACAACTGGAACCTCCACAGCTGGGACTGGACACCGGGCTTCGCCGTGTGGAAGTGCTGGGGCGGCTACGGCGCAGGGCTCGGCTGCTACAGCCACCACGGTGACCACGACCTCTTCGTAGGCCCGGTGGGCACACTGGGCTTCGGCTTCACGCTCTGCGACATTCCGCTCACGGTCGGACTGGACTACCGCCCCATGGTGGCCTTCAATCTGGGCGACAGCTTCAAGGTCATTGACAGCGGCTTCCAAAACATCGGCGTGACGCTGACCTACCGCTTCTGACTGTGCCGCAGCGTGGAGTTGGAGACTGAAATGTTAACGCCGCTGCCCGTGATTTGGATATTTGCGAACCGAGCATTATCTTTGTACCAACAAAAGGAGGGAACCCCGCACCAAGGGTTCCCTCCTTTCTTTTTACCCCCAAAACGCATAAAAACCAAGGCGAACACGGCGCAACAAGTCCAGGAGTTGTCTTGACGGAGTGCCGAGTTGTAAAAACCAAGTGCCGACTTGTCGCGGTCGGGCTGCCTATCTGCCGCAAGGAGCTGCCCGACGCGGTGTGCTGTCTCAGGCCAAGCAAAGAAAAGAGGCACGCCACTTGCACACAAAGGTTAAATATGTTAATGTCACCCCGCTGTCCGACCCGACGAAAGCACGGACAACCTAACCAGAACGGACGATTAGTGCCATAAAATGGACGAAAAAACACACCAAAAACTTTTGTTCCCCGTTTTGCACCTAACTGCAAAAGGCGTAAATTTGCCGCACCATTCACAAAACAAAAACGATCAAACTACATACGCACTCCATGGTCAAGATAACGAAAGAGGCTGCCCTCCGATACCACGAAATGGGCAAGCCGGGAAAAATCGAAGTAGTTCCCACCAAGCCTTACCGCACCCAAACCGACCTTTCGCTGGCTTACTCGCCCGGCGTGGCAGAACCGTGCTTGGAAATACAGCAGAACCCGCACGATGCCTACCGCTATACCAACAAGGGCAACCTCGTGGCCGTCATCTCGAACGGCACGGCTGTGCTCGGACTGGGCGACATCGGTGCCATGAGCGGCAAGCCCGTCATGGAGGGCAAGAGCCTGCTGTTCAAGATTTATGCAGGGGTCGATGCCTTCGACATCGAAGTGGACGAGAAGGACCCCGAAAAGTTCATCGCTGCCGTGAAGGCCATTGCGCCCACCTTCGGCGGCATTAACCTGGAGGACATCAAGGCTCCCGAATGCTTCGAGATAGAGCAGAGGCTCAAGGCTGAGCTGGACATTCCCGTAATGCACGATGACCAGCACGGCACGGCCATCATCTCGGCTGCAGGCCTCATCAACGCGCTGAGCGTGGCGGGCAAGAAGATTGAAGATGCCAAGATCGTGGTGAACGGTGCCGGCGCGGCTGCCATTTCCTGCACCCGACTGTACTGTGCCTTCGGCGCACGCCGGGAGAACGTGGTGATGCTCGACTCGAAGGGCGTGATTACCGCCGACCGCGAAAACCTGAACGAACAGAAGCGCGAGTTTGCCACTGAGCGCACCGACGTACACACACTGGCCGAGGCCGTCAACGGCGCCGACGTCTTCGTGGGCCTGTCGAAGGGCAATGTGCTCACCCAGGAAATGGTGCGTTCCATGGCTGCGAACCCCATCATCTTTGCCCTGGCCAACCCCGTGCCCGAAATATCCTATGAAGATGCCATGGCGGCCCGCCCCGACGTGCTGATGAGCACCGGACGCACCGACTACCCGAACCAGATTAACAACGTCATCGGCTTCCCCTACATCTTCCGCGGCGCACTCGACACAGCTGCCAAGGCTATCAACGAGGAAATGAAGATGGCTGCCGCACAGGCCATTGCCGACCTGGCCCGCCGTCCCGTGCCCGACATCGTGAACCGCGCCTACCACGTGCGCAACTTCACCTTCGGCCCTGACTACTTCATTCCCAAACCCGTGGACCCCCGACTCATCACCGAAGTGTCGATGGCTGTGGCCAAGGCTGCCATGGACAGCGGCGTGGCCCGCAAGCCCATCACCGACTGGAAGGCTTACCGCCAGAGTCTGCGCGAACTGATGGGACAGGAGTCGAAATTCACCCAGAACCTCTACGACACGGCCCGCTCGAACCCGAAGCGCGTGGTCTTTGCCGAAGGCACGCACCCCACCATGCTCGAAGCAGCCGTACGCGCCAAGGAGGAGGGCATCTGCTTCCCCGTCCTGCTGGGCAACGACGTGCAGATTCACAAAATTGCCGACGAACTGAAGCTGAACCTCGACGGCATCGAAATCCTGAACCTGCGCAACGACACGCAGAACGAACGCCGCCACCGCTATGCCGAAATCTTCGCCCGCAAGATGGAGCGCAAGGGCTACACGCCGCAGGAGGCTGAGGACAAGATGTACGAGCGCAACTACTTCGGCATGATGATGGTGGAGACGGGCGAGGCCGACGCCTTCATCACGGGTCTCTACACGAAATACTCCAACACCATCAAGGTGGCCAACGAGGTTATCGGCATCCGTCCGGGCTACAAGCACTTCGGCACCATGCACCTCATCAACTCGAAGAAGGGTATACTCTTCGTGGCCGACACCCTCATCAACCGTCATCCCGACGAGGAGACGCTCTACGACATTGCCCGCCTGTCGGCCTCGACAGTGCGCTTCTTCAACCGCACGCCGACCATCGCCATGCTCTCCTACTCTAACTTCGGCACCGATACCGAAGGCAGCGCCGAGCGCGTGCAGCACGTGATCGAACGTATGCACCGCGAATATCCCGACCTGGCCATAGACGGTGAAATGCAGCTCAACTTTGCTATGGACAAGGACCTGCGCGATGAGAAGTTCCCCTTCAACACTATCAAGGGCATGGACGTGAACACGCTGGTGTTCCCCAACCTCTCGGCTGCGAACTCGTCGTACAAGATTGTGAAGGCCCTGTTCGAGGAGGGCGAAGTGGTAGGCCCCATCCAGATGGGACTGAACAAGCCGATTCACTTCACCGACTTCGAATGCTCCGTACGTGACATCGTGAACATCACCGCCGTGGCCGTGATCGACGCGATTGTCGAGGAGATGAAGAAAGGCCACGTGCTGCTGTAGCTTCGTGGTTTCTTCCTATATGATGAGGGATAAGGTTATGAGGCTTTCTTTAAGTATTAAGGGGTGTTCTATAAATTAGGTTTTAAGACCGCCCCATGAGTGAACTCATTTATTCCGGCTGCCTGCTGTTTTTTAGAGCGACCTTTTGCAAGTCTCGTCAGTCGCATAGCCCGCTATGCTCCTTCCTCCACTTACAAAATGTCATCTCTAAAAATCCAGCATCCAGCTCGGCCTAATTTATAGAACACCCCTTAAGTGTTAGTGATTAGTGATTAAGCGATATTTAAGTATTTAAGTTTTATAGCGATAAGGCTACTTAATCACTAATCACTAACACTTAATACTTGAAGAAAGCCTCATAACCCTCGAAGTAATCCCCTAACCCCCAAAACCGTTCTCCATGCGCCAGCTCCTACTCCTGCTGCTGTCACTGCTCCCCGCCCTGCTCCCGGCCCAGACCATCATCGAACTGAGCCCGGGCGGCAACGTGCGCGGAAAGACCGTCGAGGACTATCGCAACGAAGCCAAGATGGCAGAGATACAACGTCAGGACTCGCTGCAATATGTTGACCACCTGCGCCGCGCCTTCAACGCCCTGTGTACGGACTCGCTCGACGAAGCCGAACAGCGGTTCAACCAGGCCCTCAAGCTCCGCCCGCACGCGCCGGGCAACTATGTGGTGCGCTACAACCTGGCACTCATCGACATGGCCCGAGGCCAGAACCGTCAGGCCATCGCCAAGCTCACGCCGATCATCAATGACTACCCGCTCTACTACGATGCCCGACTGGCACGCGCCGAAGCCGAGCTGCACGCCTCACAGCTGCGCGAAGCCATTGAGGATGCCGAAGTGCTGCTCAGCCGCGAGGTGGCCGGCGTGACGGACGACGCGCAAAGCAAGGCCCGCTTCATACGTGCCGCCGCACGCTACGAGCTACGCCTTTACCCCGAAGCACGCGTGGATGTGCTGGCACTGCTGAAGGACCAGCCCGACAACGAAAACGCACAACTGCTCGATGCCCTCATCCTGCAAAGGACGGGGCAGCCAGGCGAGTCCCTGAACCGGCTCAACCTCATTGTCGAGGCACACCCGCAAAGCATCGATGCGCTGACTACGCGTGCCGGCGTGCTGGCCGAACTGGGAAAGTACGCCTTGGCCAAAGCCGACTACGACGCACTCATCGAACTGGTACCCGACGAAAGCGAGTTCTACATCCAGCGCGCCAAAACACTCATCAACTTACAGCAAAAGGCTGCTGCCCGACGCGACCTTGACATGGCCGTGAAGCTGGGTGTATCGCACGGCGCAGTACAGCCGCTCTACAACCTCACCCGCTGAGCGCATGGGAGAGCAGGCAAAGGCCTGCCTGAGCTATGCCAAGCGCAGCCAATCTTATGCAAAGTCAGCATTACAAGCGTCCAAGACACGCCCCGAAGGGGCAACAAGCACATAGCCCAGGGCATCGCCCTGGGTAGAACGAGGCGACCAAGTGCGCCCCGTAGGGGCAAAAGCGTTAGGATACAAGCATTTCGAGCACACGCTTTTACCCTTTCAAGGCAAACATCTTCGCCTTATCCAACCCAGAGTCTTGGACTGCGTGCTGTTTCATAAGATTGGCTGCGCTCGGCATAGCTCAAGCAAGCTTGGCTCTGCGCTCACTTGCACAATCTTTGGGCTTTCAGCCCATACCTTGAACGCTTGTTGACCTACAGAAAAACATACGAAACCTAAACCTCCTATCCTATTCATCTTGCAACACCTCTCACTCTCTCCCCTCCGCTCCCGCCTGTGCGTCCTGCTCACAGCCATCTGCCTGGCCCTCGGTCTGGCTGCCCAGCCCCTGCCACATTCTCCCGCCACACCGCAAGTGCCCTACGAGGTGCGGGCCGTGTGGCTCACCACACTCAGCGGACTTGACTGGCCCCGACGGCCTGCCCGCACGGCGGTCGAAGCCGAAAGCCAGCGACAAGAACTCTGTCTCATGCTCGACCGCATGAAGCAGTCAGGCATCAACACCGTACTCTTCCAGACCCGCATACGCGCCACGACGGCCTATGCTTCGTCCATCGAACCGTGGGACGGCGTTTTCACCGGTACGCCGGGCCGCCAACCCGCCTACGACCCGCTGCAACTAACCGTCGAAGAATGCCACCGTCGCGGCATGGAGTGCCACGCCTGGGTGGTGGCCTTTCCTATATGTAAAGTGGCCGTGGCCAAACAGTTAGGCAAACGGGCACTGCCCGCCCGCCGGCCTGAACTCTGCCAAAAGTGTGGCGACCAATGGATGATGGACCCCGGTGTGCCGGGCACGGCCGACTATCTGGCCGAACTCTGCGCAGAGATTGCACAGAACTACGCCGTCGACGGCATTCACCTCGACTACATCCGCTACCCTGAGCCGGGCATCCCCTTCAACGACAGCCGTACCTACCAGCGTTATGGTCAGGGCCGCAACAAGGCGGCTTGGCGCACCGACAACGTGAACCGCTGCGTCAAGGCCATTCACGATGCTGTGAAAGCCGTGCGCCCATGGATCAAGATGAGCTGTTCGCCTGTCGGCAAATTCGCCGACCTCTCGCGCTACTCCTCATTCGGCTGGAACGCCCGCGATGCCGTTCACCAGGATGCCCAACGCTGGCTGCGCGAAGGCTGGATGGATATGCTCCTGCCCATGATGTACTTCGACGGCATACACTACTACCCTTTTCTGGCCGACTGGAAGGAAAACGATGCCGGACGGCCCGTTGTGCCCGGACTGGGCATCTACTTCCTCAATCCGCGCGAAAAGGACTGGCCGCTGATTACCGTACAACGTCAGATGCAGGTGGCACGGAGCCTGGCCTTGGGCGGACAAGCCTTCTTCCGCGCCCGTTTCCTGCTGAACAACGAGAAAGGGCTTTACGACTGGCTGCACACGGACTTTTATGCCACACCGGCCTTGGTGCCGCCCATGACCTGGGCTGACAGTGTGCCTCCCGCCGCACCGCGCGTGCGCCAACACATGGAAGGCATGAGGCTGCATCTGGACTGGGAACCGGTGGCCGACGAAACGCCTGTCAGCTACAACGTGTACCGCATAGACCCGAACTTCGGCGATGTGCTGCTAACCACACGCCTGCACGACACACACTTTGACACCCTCCTCTGTCTGCCCGCATTGAAGCACAGCCGCTATGTGGTCACGGCTGTCGATGCCTACGGCAACGAGAGCCTGCCGTAGCGGGGAGACCCTTGACGGGGGCGAGGGGAAGGCTGATGTTTTAGTTGAAAGTATATAGTTTAAATTTTATAGGGTCACTATGAAGCGCAGTATTCACCCGCTCAGTGACTATCCTTATAAGCTTTAAACTCTCAACAATAAACTTGGAAGAATAACCTTAGAACAACCCATGAACTCTCCACTTGACACCAAGCCCCACTACGAACTGCTCGATGCCTTGCGCGGCGTGGCCGCCCTGATGGTAGTGTGCTACCACGTATGCGAGGGCTTCGCCTTTGCCGGCGGTTTCCCCGTGATTGAAGGCATCAACCACGGCTACTTGGCCGTCGACTTCTTCTTCCTGCTCTCAGGCTTTGTGGTCAGCTATGCCTACGACAGCCGCTGGCCCACCACCCTCACCCTGCCAGCCTTCTTCAGGCGACGGTTCATCCGCCTGCACCCCATGGTCATGCTGGGAGCCTTGTGCGGCTTGGCAGCCTTCTGCCTGCAAGGCGGCACGCAGTGGGACGGCACGCAGGTCGGTCCCTGGGCTATCGCGCTGTCCGTGTGCTGCGCCATGCTGCTGCTGCCCGTCTGGCCCGGTTCGGCAGCCGAGGTGCGCGGCAACGGCGAAATGTTTCCGCTCAACGGTCCGGCGTGGTCGCTCTTCTTCGAATACATCGGCAACATCGTCTATGCCCTGTTCATCCGCCGCCTGTCGCTGCGCGTCCTGAAGCTCTGGGTCTTGCTGTGCGGACTGGCCTATGCCCTCTTTGCCTGCTCAGATGCGGCAGGCTATGGTTGTATAGGCGTGGGCTGGACCTTGCAGGGCGTCAACCTGCCCGGCGGACTGCTGCGTATGCTCTTCCCCTTCAGCTTCGGCATGTTGCTGGCCCGCACCTTCCGTCCGCGTCCGCTGCGCGGTGCATTCTGGATAGCCGCCCTGCTGCTCGTAGTCCTGTTTTTAGTCCCCTGCATTCCGGGCCGGATAGGCAGCCTCAGCCTGAACGGTCTCTACGAGACAGCCTGCGTGTGCGTGGCCTTCCCCCTCGTGCTCCACATCGCCGCATCGGGCCAAGCCAGCGACGCAGGCACTTCACGCCTGAGCCGCTTATTGGGTGACATCTCCTACCCGCTTTACCTCACGCACTATCCCTTCATGTACCTCTTCTATGCCTGGCTGATTGATACCCGTCAATACTCCTTTGCCGAGACCTGGCCCGTAGTCCTCGCCTTGGTAGCAGGCTGCATCGGCTGGTCATGGCTCTGTATGCGCTTCTACGAAAAACCCCTCCTGCGCATCCTCCGCAACCGATGGGCGGACAGCCAGCAGAAGCAAAGCTGAGCCTTTGCGCCTCAACAGGGAATCCTCAGCAAAGGCCTAAAAAAATGCCGGGGCCGTGCCACACTGACGTGACACAGCCCCGGCTGTTGTATGATACACGTGGTAGGTTATTTCACCACGACTTTCTTGCCGTTCACGATGTAGACACCGGCGGGAAGCGGCTGCTTCGTAGCACGGATGCGCACACCGCCCGTGGTGTAAACAGCATCGGCTTTCTGGCCGTTAATCAGTATGTGGCCAATGCCTGACTGTCCGCTCACGGTGTAGCTCAACGTGAAGGCGGGCAGACCGTTGCCTGCGGGATCAAGCACATAACCTTCGGGGAAGGTGATGACGTAGCTTCCGGCTTCGGTCACTGCGGGCGTGATATTCAGGATGAGCTTGTTCCAAACGTCCCAGTCATATTCGGCATCGTTCAGCTTCGTGGGTTCTCCACCGTCCTTGCTCATCGTGGGAGCACCGCTGCCTATACCTACTTCGGTGTAGTCGGGGAACACCAGCTCAATGCGGCTCAGCTCATCGACCGTGCTGCCGTTGGCGGGCGAAGCCTGCACCTGCAGCTCCTTGCCGCCTTCGCCGGGCTGCACCGTATAGGTCAGCGTGAAGGCGGGCAGAGCATTGTAAGAACCGTCTACAAAGTAGCCTTCGGGGAAGCTGATGGTGTAGATGCCGGCTTCGGTAATGGCGGGCGAAATGCTGAGCGTGGCCTTGTTCCAGACGTCCCAGTCGAGCTGGGCGTCATTCAGCTTCGAAGGCTCGCCACCGTCCTTGCTGATGCTGATGCGTCCGTTGGCAATGTTGATTTCGTCATAGTCGGGGAAGAGCATCTCGATGTAACCCAGCTCTTCAACTGTACTGCCGTCAGCAGGCGTGGCCTGTACGTTCACACCGGCCTCAGCACCGCCAATGGTGTAGGTCAGGCTGAAGGCGGGCAGACCGTTGCCCCGTCCGTCAACAAAGTAGCCTTCGGGGAAGCTGACAGTGTAAACGCCGGCTTCGGTGATAGCAGGAGTGATGTGGAGCGTAGCCTTGTTCCAGATGTCCCAGTCAAGTTCGGCATCGTTCAGCTTGGTAGCCTCACCGCCATCCTTGCTTAAAGTGGGCGAACCGCTGCCAATACCCACTTCGTCGAGGTCAGGGAACAGGAGTTCAATGCGGCTCAGCTCGTCGACCGTGCTGCCGTTGGCGGGTGTGGCCTGCACGT
>JBJEAF010000135.1:0-7048 GCA_051868755.1 Alloprevotella sp. | reverse complement strand
TCAATGCGGCTCAGCTCGTCGACCGTGCTGCCGTTGGCGGGTGTGGCCTGCACGTTGACGGCATCTCCGCCCGTACCCTCCTTGATAGAGTAGTTGGCTGCCATGGCCTGGCTGTGGCTCTGGTTGAACTGCGTGCCGAGGTTGAACATGCCGGCGGGAATATCAAGGGTGTAAGAGCCCGGTTCTGTCACTTCCTGGTCGAGGGTAAGGCGCAGTGAGGTCACCACATAGTCCCAGTTATCCATTTGGTCTTCGGGAATAATCTGCTCGATGTCCTTCACCTTGGCAGCAGCAGTGAACTGTCCGCGGTTGTAAAGCACTATTTCCTGGCCTGAGTAGGCATCTCCGATACCTTCAGTGCAGCTCACGGTGAACTGGTAGAGGCTCTCGACCTCAGTGCCGCTCTCGGGGCTGATGGTCACTTCGAAACTGGCGAAGTTCAGGGGATAGGTAAAGCGGAAATAGGTATTCTCATCTTCACCCTCGTTGCCCTGTACGCGGCGGAAGTTATAGTCGGTAGCCACCACGCAGAGCGTCAGGGTGTTGCCCACCGACTGGAGGGTGCCCGCATCGACAGTCAGCTTCCAGATGTTTGCCATGCCATCGGCGGGGTCAACAGCCTCAATGGACTTGAAGGGCAGCGTTACGCCCATGCCATATACCACATAGGTGGTCGAGGCATCGAGCGACACCATGCCGTCGAACTCAAGCGTAAAGGTGGTTTCATCGGCCTGCGTCAGTTCAGTTTCGTTGGCAGGGTCAATGCTCACCAATGACACGGGTGAATACACGTAGGGAGGCGTAGCGCCCATGAACTCTACGTAGTCCTTGCCCAAAGGCTCGTTGCCATAGTTGTAGTCGTCTTCCGAGGCATAGGCCGTCACTTCGAGACGATAGGTGTGGCCCAGCATGAGCTTGTAGCCTGCGCCGTAAATCTCTGCCGAGAACATGCCGTCTTCACCCTTGCTGAGCGAGGCCATGGACTTGATGATGGCTGCATCGGGCGTGTCGGGGTTGAGGTCGCGAATCTGATACCACATGTAGCCAATCTGGTCGTTCATGTTGGTGTTCACCAGCATCTGGCCACCTGCTTCGAGGCGTTCGAGACGTGCACCCGACAGGTTGGTGGGAATGGCCTCGGCCGTTTCCTGATAGCGTACGCTCTTCAGAACGAAGGCATCGTATTTGGCCGTAAAGAGCAGGCTGTGGTCCTGACCGTCGTCGCAGCTGAGATTGGCCAGCGTGACCACCACGTCGCTGTGGCCCTTCACCTCCTGCGGGATGGTGATGTTGAGCGTATAAGCTCCTTCAAAGTTGGGGTCGGGGGTAGCGGTGTACTGGTCGCTCACCATGGTTGCGGTATTTCCTGCATCGTCGGTATAGCTGAAGCTGATGCCGTCGAAGTGAACCTTGGCATAGTCGGTAATCCACAGCTCTATCATATCCTCGCCCTGCAACGAGCTGCCCGATGCAGGAATAAATTCGGTCGTGAAGCTGCTCTTCACCACTTCATAAGGCAGGTTATAACTGAAACTGCCCAGCGTACCGATGCCTTCGGAGTATACATAGTCGCCCTTGGCATCGCGCACGTTGACTACCTTCAAGCCTACACTGCCATAGTTGGTGCCCGAAGTGACCATGGTTTCAGGCAGGCGCACCTTGCCCGTAAAGTCGCAGGTGAGCACATTGCCTTCGACGGTGTAAGGAAGAGTCTCGACGTAGTATTCGCCGTCATCGCCCTCTGAGTTGCCATAGGTCAGTGTCACCACATGGCTCTGGTTGCCGGCCTCGGGCACCAGAAGGTCGCCGTCGAAGGTGAGGGTGAGCACACCACGGGCATCGTCCTTGCGCCAGAAGGACAGGAACTTGTTGTTCTCATCGAGCAGTCCCGACACGCTGGTCAACTGCACGGGCTTGCCTGCAAAGACATAGTTTACTTCGCAAGTGCCGTCTTCGCCATACAGCACGGCCTCGTTGCTGGCCATGCGCACATTCTTCAGGCGGAAGGTTACAATGTCGCCTTCCTGCGCCTTGCCCTTGTTGAGAAGGCCCAGCAGGCTCTCGCCGCAGTTGAAGAATACGGTTGAACCGTTGATGCTGGCACTGATAGGCTCGCTGTAGTCTCCACAGGCGATTTCAGCACCCGAAATCTTTACGTTCGAGCTGAAATAGAGCAGCACCTGCGGACTGCCTGCCGCGCTCAGGCGCGATCCTGCCTCGGGACTGGCCTTGGTGAGCTTCAGGCCAGTTTCGGTGCTCATGGTGAGCTTAAACTGGCCGCTGTTCATCACGAAGTCCTTGTAGAAATAGATTGTCTGGCCTTCGGTGACGTTCAGCTCATAGTAGATGTGGCTTTCGGCATCGTAGTTGACCTCGAAGTCCAGCACCTGCGTGTGGTCGGCATCGCTGTAGGGATAGAGGAAGTCTCCACAGGTGGAGGTACAGGTCAGCACACCGCCTTGCGGGGCAGTGAATTTGCCGCTGTTGGCGACGAATACGGTGTAGTCATAGGCTTTGTCGAGTTCCATGTCGCCCCAATCAACGGGGGCGGCGGCAGGAGCTGCCAGCGAACTCAAACAAACCAGCACGAAGCACACCACCGTTTGCAGCACTCGGTTCATGCTGCTGAAAGAGTAGTTTTGTTTGTCCATAAAATGAGTATTAAGTTGAGAAGTTGAATAGTTGGAAAGATTTGGGTTGAGAAGTTGAGAGTTTAGGGTTTAAAGTTTAGGGTTTAAAGTTTAGAGTTTAAAGCTTATAAGGTCACTATGAAGCGCAGTGATTATCCGCTCAGTGACTATCTTATAAACTTTAAACTTTAAACCTTAAACTTTAAACTATAAACTATAAACTTATATCACAGCGACCTTGCCGGTCACGACCCCTGCTGTGGTGGTGACACGCACAATGGCCACGCCCTGATAGCCCGGAGCACGAAGCGTAAGCAAGCCCTGTCCATCGGTCTGGGCCAGCAAGCGGCCGTCTGCTGCAAACAACTGGACGGTGGCCGGGCTATCCACGTTCACCTGAACACCACCGGCAACAGGACGGATGTCTGCGACTGGGCGGCTGGTCGGTCCTTCGATGCCTTCGGACTGGCTCAGGTTCACCTTGCAGGCGTTTATGAGGCGGTCGGTATTGCCGTCAAACAGCATCAGCACCAAGTCGGTGTTGCGCGGGTTCGACACGGTAGCGGGCACTTCAAACTGTAACTCGGTGGTGTATACTTCGCCGGCCTTCACTGATTCGGGCAGCAAGTCGGGCGTACCCGTAAAAGTGGCACCCTCCCAGCCGCGCACTACATGGTTGAAGGTATAGGGGCTCACCATGGACACACCATAGCGTCCGCCCTTGCCCCATTCGCCCAGATTCTCATCGCTCACACTGCTGAAGCCGTTCTTCTGGTAGCTCACCAAACCGTTTTCGAGCACCACGATGAAGAGCTTCAGATTCAGCTTGTCGGCATTCAGCGCATAGCGCAGCTCTACGGGCACGGTGTAGATGTCCCCGTCGGCCGAGAGCGTGGCAGCCGAACTGATTTCGGCTTCGGTCTCCTTGTTCATTTCGGCAGCCACCGTTTCAATCCATAACGGGTTGGAACCTTCGGGGGCATACATCGTGTAGCCGTTTTCGGTCGAAACCATGGGATAAGTCACGGTTCCGCTTCGCTGAATAATGGCGCTGGGGGCTGCCGTCAGATTCAGATAGGCCGCATAGTTGGTCACACCGACAGCATAGGGGTCGCCTGTGTAGCAATGCAGTGCCATGGGAATGAAGAGATCGCCATAGTAACTGCTCAGCCTGTCAATCACCTCGTGGCCCAGCGGGCAGTTGGTGCAGTCAACGCCCGTAAACTCTTCGAGTACCACGCGCTTGGTGGGTGTGAAGGCCAATACCTTGATGCTCTTGCTCAGCGAATTCTCAACATCGTTGAACTTCAAGTCGATACTGTAGCCGTTTACTTCGCCCACCTGCAGCGGAAGCGGTTTGGCGAAGGCGAACTCATACTTGTCGCCGGCCTTCAGGTTCAGGCCCTCGGCCTTGATTTCGTCTACCACTTCGCCTTGCGCATTGCGCAGGGTGAGCTGTGCGGTAGTAAACACCTCTTCCTTTTCGCGAATGTCTACCACACCTTTAATCGTAGCTTCGGTAGCTCCCACAAAGGTGTCGTCGTTCGTTATGGCCACAAAGTAGGGAAGGTCGTGCAACACCTTCACATCGTCAATGAACACTGCGCTCTGCGCCGTGTTGTCGTTGACGAAGGCTATGTAGACATACTTGCCGGCAAAGTCCTTCAGACTGACGGTGTTTTCACGCCAGTCGCCCGCCAACACGCCTTCCTGTTCGCCGGGGCTTTGCACCTCGTCATAGACCAGCGTGCCCTCGGTGCGTATCTTGTTGACGATGCTGGCATTCAGTCCGTTATAGACGTTGTTGTTCTCCCACACATACACCTTCAGTCGGTCGGTAGCCGAGCTGAAGTAGCTCTGGCTCTTGAACGAGAGGTTGCAGAGCTGGTCGACAATATGCAGCTGCGGAATGACGAGCCAGTCGTCGCTCTGGCCCGCAGGGTTATACATGGAGGTAGAGCCTGCTGCCAAGTTCGTGGTCGCATCCTCATCCCACACCGGCACCCAGGCATAATTGTTCTGCGTGAAGCCCAGGGCCTGCGAGGTTTCGTTGGGCGTGAGCAGGTCGTTGTCGAGCAGCATGAAGTTGTTCAGGCCTTCCGAAAAGTCGTCAGAGAAGAGCACGTTCTCATCGTAGGAGATTTCGCGCTCGTAGGCGCCCTCGTAGTTCAATACAATCAGTTCGTTGGCCGTGTTGGCATTGCCCGTCACGTCGGTAATCTGTCCGGCAGGAATCTCCACGCGGTAGGACACATCCTTATATAAATATTGTGTGGTGCTGGGATAGGCCATCACCTTATTGTCGCCGTAGGCTAACAGCAGGTCAGCAAAGGGTGTGTCGATGCCTTCCTGATAGAGTTTGCCGCGTGCCTCAGCACTGGAGATTAACACGCCGGTGTCGAAAGTCAGGACAATGGGGCTGGTGGCCAAGTCGAGTTTGCCGAGCGTGGCACCGTCCTTCGGACTGGCCGCCGTTACGGCCACAGGCTTTTCGTCACGGCCTACGTAGGTGATGCGTATCTCGTTGTTGTAGCGTGTAGGGTCATTGGCCAAGCAGATGGTCTTGGCCGGAATCAGCACGCGGTAAGGCTCCCCGTCGCTGAGCGTTCCCTTGCGGAACTTGATGGTCACGGTGTTGCCGTCGGCTGCAAAGCCTACCGACCTGGCCACTTCCTCACTGCCAATCACCTTCAGCAGCTGCACGGCATCGGCATCGCCAGCCACTGTCACCTTGCGGTCAAAGGTGAGCTGCACGGTGTTCAGCCTGGAGAGGGTTGCCCCGGCTTTGGGTGTCACGCCATAGGAGCTGAGCAGGTTGGTCTTGCCGGCTATTTCGGGCAGGCTCTCAGGAAGGGTCACCACATACGACTCATGCGGACCAATGGCCGAAGCGATGGTAAGGCACTGGTCGTCAATACCAATCGGCGTTCCCGAGTTTTCCTGTCCCATGTTGCCCACGACATCCACGCCATAGAGCTGAATGACGCTTTCGGTGAAGCCAATCCAATATTTGCCGCTGCGCACACTGAAGTCACGGTAGGGGTTTGCCGAAGGCGAGGCGGCATAGACCTGTCCGTTGTTGTCAACACACCAGGCGCTCTTGTCGGTGCTCTCGGTGTCGTCATACAGGCTGATGACACCGGTTGCCACGTCATAGACATAAGGCACCTCATACTCGCTCGGAAATTCACTGCCGCTCACTTCCTTCACCATGTAGGCACTTCCGGCCACATACTGCCCGTTGTTGCTCAGCGAGGCGTGGGTGATGTACATGATACCGTCCACATGGGCGCGCCAGCGTCCGGTTTCGGTTTCGTCGAATCCGATGGGGCTGTAGCTCTGCTTGTCGCGGTGGTACACATAACTGAAATTACCGCCCAGATCGTAGTTGGTAGGCAGGTAGCTGAACGACATACAGCCCACAATGGTATTGCCGTCGGGCGAGATGTCGGTGAAGCGGTTCATCTTCTGGTCTATGTGTGCCATGTCGCGGGTGGGTATGCCCGGCGTGGCAAGCAGCTCATTGGTGGACAAATCCCACAAGGCTACTTTCTCTTCATAGAGTCGGTTGGAATCGGAATAGTTCAGACGCCCCACCGCATATTTGCCGTCGGGAGTCACGGCACTCACCATGCCCCGATTGGCATCGCCGTCCAAGGACAGATAGGTCCATTTTCCTGTCGACACGGTATAATAAGCGGGTCGGTTGTTCAACAGGCCGACCACGATGTTGCCGTCGTTGGTCACGTCGAAGGCAGCACTGCTGAACACGGTGTCGGTGTTCAGTCCTTCGGTGAGCAGGGTGGACGCTCCGGTCGAAACGTCTACCAGACGGGCACCGGTCATGTAATTGGCATCTTCTGCGCTTGCACCGCAAGCCACAGCCCAAAGGCCGTTGTCTGACAGACGCTGGATTATGCCTCCGTCGTCGAAGCTGTAATACCGGTAGGTGGGCTTTTCATTGCCTTGTGCCGACAATGCCACGGCGCAGGACAGCCAGATGAGTCCAAGTACGGAAAACTTTTTCATAATTCAGAGAAAGATGTTAGGGTTGGTTGATTCTTCAAACAGCATACAGACTGCAACTCAGCAAAAACAACATCGAGCGGCAGCCTTCAGTACAAGTCATAGAGTGTAGCCTTGTGTGTCCGTCTGTATCTCAAGACAGACGGCAGCAAATGTACTCATTTCCAACCTATTACATTTCCCTGAAACATATTTTTAACATTGTAGCACCGACAAACTCCCCGCTTTTTGTAGGCTGATTCACGTAGAGCCTGTGTTTTAGTTGAAAGTTGAGAGTTTAAAGCGTGATTCAGTTTAGAAGTTGGAAATATTAGAGTTGAGAAGTTGCCGTTAGTTGACAAGCGTTCAAGGCACACCCCGTTCTGGGCAACAAGCGTTCAAGGCACGCCCCG
>JBJEAF010000134.1:0-3080 GCA_051868755.1 Alloprevotella sp. | reverse complement strand
CCGACTGTTTCTGGTGGAACGTCAGGGCAAGCTCGGACTGGGCACAGCCTACATCGCCGGCTTCAAGTGGGCCATCGAGCATGGCTACGACTACATCTTCGAAATGGACGCCGACTTCAGCCACGACCCCAACGACCTGCCGCGCCTCTACAACGCCTGTGCCGTCGAAGGCTACGACGTGGCCATCGGCTCACGCTATGTGAGCGGCGTCAACGTGGTGAACTGGCCCATGGGCCGCGTGCTGATGAGCTACTACGCCTCCAAGTACGTGCGCCTCGTTACGGGCGTGCCCATCCACGACACCACGGCGGGCTTCAAGTGCTACCGCCGCCGCGTGCTCGAAACCATCGACCTCGACGCCATCCGCTTCAAGGGCTACGCCTTCCAGATCGAGATGAAGTTCACCGCCTACAAGCTGGGCTTCAAGATCAAGGAGGTGTCGGTCATCTTCGTCAACCGCCAGTTAGGCACCAGCAAGATGAGCGGCGGCATATTCGGCGAGGCCCTGTTTGGCGTGATGCGCCTGCGCTGGGCCGCCCTCACAGGCAAGATCAAGCCGCGCAAGCAGGCCTAAGATTCCTTTCCCCCTATAAACTCAAAAACAAACTATGCACTTTCGTACGCAAATAAAGAATGCCATGTTGGTCAATGAAGGGCGTTGCTTTCCGGGCACACTCGTCATCGACGACGACCGCATTGAAGAAATCATTGAGGGCGATGGCACCCCGCTCACACCCGTCGACGAAGTCATCGACGGCACAGGCTGCTACCTGCTGCCCGGCGTCATCGACAGCCACGTGCACTTTCGCGACCCGGGACTGACCCACAAGGGCGACTTCGCCTCCGAGAGCCGGGCCGCCGCAGCAGGCGGCGTGACCACCGTGTTCGACATGCCCAACTGCCTGCCGCAAACCACCACGTGGCAGGCTTTTGAGGACAAGTGGCACATAGCCGCACAGAAGAGCGTGGTGAACTACGGCTTCCTCTTCGGAGCCACTGCGGGCAACGCCTACGAACTCGGCAAACTCAATCCCCGCAAGGTGGCGGGCATCAAGCTCTTCATGGGCTCCTCGACAGGCAACATGCTCGTCGACAGCGAAGCCTCCCTGCGCGTCATCTTCGAACAGGCCCGCCTGCCCATTATGACCCACTGCGAAGACTCGCGCCTCATCGCCGCCAACCTCGACCGCCTGAAGGCCGAATGCGGCAGCGACCCCTGCGTAGCCCACCACGCCGAAGTGCGCAGTGCCGAAGCCTGCTACCGCTCCACCGAGCTGGCCGTGAAGCTCGCCCGCGAAACGGGTGCCCGCCTCCATGTGGCCCACCTGAGCACAGCGCGCGAGCTTGAGCTCTTCGATGCCGGCGACCCGCAGATTACGGCCGAAGCCTGCGTAGGCCACCTCTGGTTCAGCGACCGCGACTACGCGCGGCTTGGCAGCCGCATCAAGGTGAACCCCGCCATCAAGACCGAGGCCGACCGCAGCGCGCTGCGTGCCGCCCTGCGTTCCGGCCAGATATTCACCGTCGCTACCGACCACGCCCCTCACCGGCTCGACGAGAAGGTGGGCGGCTGCGTCAAGGCCGCCTCAGGCATGCCGCTCGTGCAGTTCTCCTTAGTGGCCATGCTCGAACTCACCGACCAGGGCGTGATCACGCTCGAACAGCTCGTCTCCCTCATGTGCCACCACCCAGCCCAGCTCTTCTCCATCGAGAACCGTGGCTACCTGCGCGAAGGCTACAAGGCCGACCTCGTGCTCGTGCGTCCCCACTGCCCCTGGACACTCACGCCCAACCGCATACAGAGCCAGTGCAACTGGAGCCCGCTCGAAGGCCACACCTTCAACTGGCGCGTGGAACGCACCTTCTGCAACGGCTTCCCCATCTACAACCGCGGCCATGTGACCGACGAGAAGTTCCGCGGACAAGCCGTGTGCTACAACCGCTAAGTCCCCACCCTAACCCACCATTTTCCACTTCCCCATGTACCGACTTTACCAGCTGTGCATCGCGCTGCCAGTCATACTGGTGGCCACCTTCCTCACCAGCGTTGTCACCATCATCGGCGGCCTCTTCAACGCCCACATCTTCGGCTACTATCCCGGCAAGATATGGTCGAAAGTCATCTGCCGCGTGCTGCTCCTGCCCATCCATGTCGAAGGCCGCGAAAACATCGACAGCCGGCAGAGCTACGTCTTTGTGGCCAACCACCAAGGCCCGTTCGACATCTTCCTCATCTACGGCTACCTGGGCCGCAACTTCAAGTGGATGATGAAGAAGTCCCTGCGCAAGGTCCCCTTGGTGGGCTACGCCTGTGTCAAGGCCCGCCACATCTTTGTCGACAAGTCCGGCCCCAAGGCCGTCAAGCAGACCATCGACCACGCCCGCCGCACCTTGCAGGGCGGCACCTCGTTAGTCGTCTTCCCCGAAGGCTCGCGCAGCTTCACGGGCCACATGGGCCTTTTCCGCAAGGGAGCCTTCCAGCTGGCCGATGAGTTGCAGCTGCCCGTAGTGCCGCTCACCATCGACGGTTCCTTCGACGTGCTCACCCGCATGGCAGGCATCAACTTCGTTCACCGCCACCCCATGCGTTTGGTTATCCACAAGCCCATCTACCCCACCTCACACAGTCCCGAGGACATTCGCCACACCATGGACGAGTCCTACCGCGTCATCATGTCCGCCCTGCCCGAGAAGTATCAGGGATATGTCAAGAATGAGGACCAGTAGGGGCGGGGCAACCTACAATGCCCCCTCCCCTTCCCGAAATATTAAAGGCGGAAGAGAAGGTTCGGGCTTTGATGCTTATATTGGCCATAAGAAAAGGAGGAGGTCTTCGCCCGAAGGCTTTCTCTTTGCTTTTGGTCCTGACTCCTGCAGAAGGGCGATGCCCAAACGGCATGTCGAGACCTCCAAAAGGGAGGATGACGGCTCGATATGGCCTTCTGAAACCTTAAAAAAACGTAACGGGGGGGGTAAGTCATTTATATAAGGATGACAACGGTGTAATTAGTTTAGAAAGCATACTTTTGCATAAGATTGGCTGCGCTCGGCATAGCTCAAGCAAGCTTGGCTCTGCGCTC
>JBJEAF010000133.1:0-12515 GCA_051868755.1 Alloprevotella sp. | reverse complement strand
GTGGGCGAACACATCGGCCACACCACGCTCCACAAGGTCTATGTGGTGTACAAGGGCGTGGAAATGGTGGCCTGCGAGGAAGTGGACAAGAGTTGAAGCGAAGGAAAGAAATCGAGCTACGAGCTTGCACAAACAAAGCGTTCAAGGCAATGGGCTGGAATCCAGCTGCCTTGAACGCTTTGTTTGAATCCGCAAACGGATAGCATGTGTGCCTGTCTTAAGCGTTGCCTTCAGGAACGCCGAAAGGAGTGGCCGTGCGACCGCCCTGAGCCTGCTCGGCACCAGGAAGATTGATCGGGCCAAAAGCCTTCTCGTACTTCATCACATTGTCCTGCAAAGCAAAGAGCAGACGCTTGGCATGCTCGGGAGCGAGCACGATGCGGCTCTTCACGTTAGCCTTGGGCACACCGGGAAGCACGCGGATGAAGTCGAGCACGACCTCGGCACTCGAATGGGTGATGATAGCCAGATTGGCATAAATGCCTTCGGCCACTTCGGGAGTGAGTTCAATCTTCAACTGGCCGTCGTTCTTTTCTTGATTTTCCATTGCTGTATAGTTATTTGTTGATTGATAATGTTTTGTATGCTGCCTGAGCGATGCGGCACTGGCTTCTGGGGAGCCACGCCTCATCAAAGTCACGCAAAAATAAGGCTAAGGCGCGAATTGAACAAGGAGGACGTAGGATATTTCCCTAAAAGACAGAAAAATGCCCGCTCGCAGACCTGCCTACACAACAGATTCTGAAACGTCCGCCCACAGCATGAGCCGGAACTATCCACCCCAACAGACCACCAGAGGCGTTGGAACCGATTCCTGCCTTAGGTGGCGAGACTGCGGTGCAAGGCTTCTACGGCCTCGGCAGGATGGGCCGACTGTTCGAGCAGGCTGACAAACTTGGAACCGACTATCACACCGGCGCTGTAGGCATCGGCCGCCTCGCGGGTGGCACGATTGGATATGCCAAAACCAATCAGGAAAGGATGGCGCAACTGCATGGCCTGCAAACGGGCAAAATAGGCTTGCTTCTGTTCATCGAAACTGCGCTGTGCCCCAGTCGTGGCAGCCGAACTGACGGCATAGATAAAACTGTGGGCATAGGCATCAATGGCCCGGATGCGCTCAGCCGGTGTTTCGGGTGTTATCAGGAAGATTACTTCCAGTCCATAGCGGTCGGCCATTTCACGAAACTCGATGAGGAACCGTTCGAAGGGCAAATCAGGAATGATAACGGCATCGACACCCACCTCGGCACAGGTGCGGCAGAATTCATCGAAGCCATAGGCCAGAATGGGATTGAGATAACCCATCAGAATGACGGGCAGCCGGATTTCGCTGCGCATCCCACGCAACTGGCCGAAGAGCCTGCGAAGGCTCATGCCCTGCCTGAGTGCAGCAGCCGAAGCTGCCTGTATCGTAGGGCCGTCGGCCAGCGGATCACTAAAAGGAATGCCCACTTCAACCAGGTCTACCCCGCCCTGCTGCAAGGCTCGCAGCACGGACAGGGTGCTGTCGGGGCGCGGATGTCCGGCACAGAAGTATACAGAGAGAATGCCCGCCTGCTTTTGGCGGAACAAGGTGGCAAGTCGGTTCATAGCATATGATTTTTACGTATTTACGAATGGTGCGCCGCGTCCCTTCCTCTTACGGCCAACACAAAGCGGCGTACCGCCTCGGCATCCTTTAGGCCCGGGGCTGTTTCAAACCCCGAATTGAGGTCGTAGCCCATGCAGGCCGGATGGCTGAAACGATGCAACGCCGGAACGGAGGAAAGCGACAAGCCGCCGCTCAACAGAAAAGGGCGGCTGCCGGTATAGCCTTGCAGCAACTGCCAGTCATAGCTCTGTCCGCTGCCGCCATAGGCGGGTGTAGGGGTATCGAAGACGAAGGCATCGGCCTCGGGCAAAGCAGCAGCTTCGAGAGCCAGCTGGGGAGTGACGGGCAAGGCTCGCACCACCAGCAGACCGTGCTGATGAAGCACCCGGCAACAGCTGGCAGTAACCTGGCCATGCAGCTGTACGGCTGTAAGGCCGAAACGCTCAGTCTGGTACAATACCTCGGCTGGCTGGGGATGTACAAACACACCGACCCGCAGGCCGCGTTGGGGCAAATAGGCCGGCACCTGCGACACGTAGCGGGGCGAAGGCGGATAGAAGATGAAGCCGAACCAATCGGCTCCGGCGGCCTCGACAGCCCGAATGTTACCAGCCTCACGCAGACCACAAACCTTGATGAGCGGACGGGAGGAAGGGAGAAGATGATTCATAACAATTCCTTAAGATAGGCCCGCAGAGCTTCGCCCGGTTGGGGCTGCCGCATGAAAGCCTCGCCTACCAGAAAACCTTGATAGCCAAGCGAACGCAGCTCTTTGGCCACGGCCGGCTGCAGCAGACCGCTTTCGGAGATGCGCACCGGGCCTTGGGGCAACTGCGGACAGAGCATTGCCGACAACGCCGGATCGGTACAGAAACGGCGCAAGTCACGATTGTTCACGCCAATGACATCGACATGAGGGCCACAGGCTTCGAGCTCAGAGGCATCATGCACTTCGAGCAACACCTCCAAGCCAATGTGATGGGCCAGTTCGGCCAACTGGTGGCAGGCATCGGTGCCAAGCACTGCAGCAATGAGCAGACAGGCATCGGCACCGGCCGCACGGGCTTCGTATAGCTGGTAGGCATCGACCACAAAGTCCTTGCGCAACAAGGGCAGGCTGGTACAGCGACGGGCTTCGGCCAGGTCGGCCAATGAACCGCCGAAGTAAGTGGTGTCGGTAAGCACCGACAGAGCAGCTGCTCCCGCAGCGGTATAAGCAGGTACTACTTCGGCCACACGGGCCTCACGGTTAATCCACCCTTTCGAAGGGGAACGACGCTTGAACTCAGCTATGATGCCACCCGGAACCGTGAGCAGCGAGCGGCTGAAACTGCGGCAGGGCGGTGTTGTCGCGGCCGCAAGCTCTACCTCGGCCTGTGGCCGCAGGGACTTGGCACGCTCCACCTCGGCCAGCTTTGTCCGGACTATCTGTTGCAAGATGTGTGGCATGGTTTCAAGAGTTAAGTTCGACAAACTGCCGGAAGACCTGCAAGGCACGACCACTCAGCAGGGCTTCGCGGGCCTGTTCCAGACACGTCTCGATGGACTGTTGCGGACAGACGGTGTGAATGCCCACAGCGGCGTTGGCCAGTACACAGTCGCGGCGGGCTGCCGGAGCTTCATTTTGTAACACCTGCAGAAAGATATGGCGGGCCTCGTCGCTGGTCGTGCCGCCACTCAGTGCCTCGGGAGGGACAGCAGACAGGCCCAGCTGTGCCGGGGTGTAGAGATTCTCACTGTGGTTGGTCATCATCTTAAACTGGCCCGTCAGCGATATTTCGTCGTAGCCCTGCAGGCTGGTGGCTACGGTGAAACCCATGCCTGTGTGGCGCAGCACCTGGGTGTAGAGCCGCATCTGCTGCAAATTGGCCACGCCCAACAGCTGATAGGCGGGCCGGGAAGGATTGACGAGCGGCCCAAGCAGATTGAACACGGTCTTCACCCCCAACTGGCGGCGCAAGGGACCGACTGCCGCCAGAGCCGGATGGAAGAGCGGGGCATGCAGGTAGGCCATGCCACAACCTTCCATGGAACGCTGCAGGCGGTCAGCATCGGCACTGAAGCGCACTCCACAGCCTTCGAGTACCGTGCTGGCACCACTCACCGAAGTGGCGGCATAATTGCCGTGTTTGGCCACGGGATAACCTGCCGCAGCTACCACAAAGCAGGCACAGGTGGAGATGTTGAAGGTGTTTTTGCCATCACCTCCTGTGCCAACGATGTCGAGCGGCCGATAGGCAGAAAGATCGACCTGATGGGCACGCTCCAGCAGGGCATCGCGAAAGCCGAGCAACTCGGGCACACTGACCTCGCGCATTCGGTAGACGGTGAGCAGCGAGGCTACCTGAGCCTCAGGATAGACTTTGTCGGCCACCTCGCAAAGCAATCGGTGGGCTTCCCGACGGGTGAGTATCTCGTGGAGAAATAGTTTTTCAAGAAGGACTTTCATGACAGGAAGTTTTGAATGATTTGTCGTCCGCAAGGGGTCAGGATTGATTCGGGGTGGAACTGGATGCCGTGGACATCATAGGTCTTGTGGCGCAGGGCCATGATGTGACCCTCCGGACTGCGGGCCGTGACTTCCAGGCAGTCGGGCAGACCCTCGCTGCTCACCACCCACGAATGGTAACGCCCCACTGGGAAAGAAAGGGGAAGCTGGCGGAACAGCGGGTCGTCGGCCACAACCTGAACAGGGGTCTGTACGCCGTGGAACACCTGGGGCAGGTTGTAAAGCCGCGCGCCAAACACCTCGCCAATAGCTTGCTCGCCCAGACAGACACCCAGCATGGGCTTGGTGGCAGCATAGCGGCGGATAACGGACTCGAGCAACCCGGCTTCATCGGGTATGCCGGGACCAGGCGAAAGCACAATCTTGTCGAAAGGTTCTAGCTCTTCAAGCCTGAAGCGGTCGTTACGTCTGACGGTCACTTCGGCTCCTTCTTCCTCAAGCAACTGAAAGAGGTTGTAGGTGAAGGAGTCGTAATTGTCTATGAGAATTACCTTGTTCATAAGTGGTCAATTAGAAAGGTTGGAGGGGAGGTGGAAAACATGAAACAGGAAGACTGTAAGGAAGAAGGCAACGGAAGAAGAGTGCAGTCGTGCCGTTTGGCCATCCGGCAATCGCGCGACCTCAGTCACGGCTTCACTCGCCAGCAGCCATTTCGATGGCGCGGCGCAATGCGCCAAGCTTGTTGTTGACTTCCTGCAGCTCATTCTCGACATCGCTGGCCGCCACAATGCCGCCCCCTGCCTGAAACCAGAGTTCTCCGTTGCGCGACACAAAAGAGCGGATGGTGATGGCCTGATTGAGCGTACCGTCGAAACCTATGAAGCCAATGCAGCCGCCATAGGCTCCGCGGTTATGCGGTTCGTACTGGCTGATGAGCTGCAAAGCACGTACTTTGGGCGCGCCGCTCAATGTGCCTGCGGGAAAGGTATCGGCCAGCAGCCGGATGGGATTGGTGCCGGGACGCACCTGGCCACTCACCCGGCTGACCAGGTGAATGACATGGCTGTAATGCTGCACCTGCTTCAGGAAATCAACCTTCACACGGGTGCAATGACGGCTAAGGTCGTTGCGGGCCAAGTCGACAAGCATGGTGTGTTCGGCATTCTCCTTGGGATCAGCCAGCAAGGCTTCGGCCGCCTCGCGGTCAGCCGCCAACGTGCCACGGCGACGCACTGTGCCGGCAATGGGATCGATATAGGCCGTGCCGTCCTCAGCAATCCGGCAGTGGGTCTCGGGTGAAGAACCGAAGATGCGAAAACCGCCGAAGTCGAAATAGAAGAGATAGGGAGAGGGATTGATGCGGCGTAAGGCACGATAGAGCCGGAAGTCATCGCCTTCGTAACGCTGCATGAAACGGCGCGAAAGCACTATCTGGAACACATCGCCACGTCGGCAATGGGCTATGCCCCGACGGATGTTCTCACGGTGCTCATCGTCGGTAAGTGTCGAACGGACTTCGCCCACCGCCCGAAAATCATAGAGGGCATAGTTGCGGCTCATCACGGCGCGGGCTACTGTGTCGAGCGTTTCGGCCTCGCCTTCAGCCACCAGTTCGAGCAGACTCAACTCGCTGTTGTAGTCGTTGAAAACCAGCAGGTACTGATAGAGAATGTACAGCAGGTCAGGGGCATCGTTGGTGGCTTCGGCACTGTCTTTCACATCGACAGGCTCAAAATAACGTACGGCGTTGAAAGAGGTGTAGCCATAAAGCCCGCAATGGCGACTGCCCTCGCCCTCAATGCGGAACTGCTGCATGAAACTGCTAAAGGCTACATCGACCGTATAGGATTCGGACAGAGGCCGACGCTCGGTCGTACCGTCGGGATAAACGGCAACAGCCTCTCCATGCGACACGCTGAAACTGGCCAAGGGAGACAGCCCAATGAAGGACCGGTTGTTCTCGCTGCCATGATAGTCGGAGCTCTCCATCAAGGCACTCTGGGCAAAGAGGTCGCGCACTTTGAGGTAGGTGCTGACTGGAGTGGTGAGGTCACCGGGCAACGAACGGGTGTGAACTGTGTATGTGAACATAACGGAATGGATTACAATTTGGGGGATTAACGCACGCTGCGAATGATTTCGTCAAAAGAATCGGGCATAGGCTGTTGCGGAGCATGGCGCAGATAGGTTTCGAGGTCCTTGTCGCCTCGTCCCGAAAGGGTGACCACCACCACATCGGTACTGCTGAAGGACAAGCGGTGCAGGGCTGCCAGCGCATGGGCACTCTCAAGCGCAGGAAGAATGCCATCGCTGCGGTTCAACTCGTAGGCTGCAGCCAAAGCCTCGACATCGCTGATGGCCAAAGCACGTGCCCTTCCTGACTTGACGAGGTGGGCATGGAGCGGCCCTATGCCCGGATAATCCAAACCTGCCGAAATGGAATAAGGCTCGATAATCTGTCCGTCATCGTCCTGCATCACCAGCGAACGGAATCCGTGAAGTATGCCCTCCCGCCCTATGGTGAGAGTGGCGGCTGTCTGTCCGGAATGTATCCCCTTGCCTCCGGCTTCGGCATAGACTATCTGCACTGAATCGTCCTGCAAATAATTCCATACGGTTCCGGCTGCATTGCTCCCGCCACCTATGCAGGCTACCAGCCAATCTGGACAGCTGCGGCCTTCGGCTTCCTGAAGCTGCGAGCGGATTTCGGCACTGATGACCGACTGCAGTCTGGCCACGAGGTCTGGATAGGGATGCGGCCCCATGGTAGAACCGATGAGGTAGAATGTGTCGGAAGGATGGCAACACCAGTCGCGCAGGGCCTCGTTACAGGCATCCTTGAGCGTGCGGTTACCACTCTCCACAGCAACAACCTCAGCCCCCAGCAGACGCATTTTCTTCACATTGGTGTGCTGACGCTGCACATCGAGCGCACCCATGTAGACGGTGCAAGGCAGGCCGAACAAGGCACAGACTGTAGCAGTGGCTACGCCATGCTGGCCTGCTCCAGTTTCGGCCACAATGCGCCGCTTGCCCATGCGGCGGGCCAACAAGGCCTGTCCGATGGCATTGTTGATTTTGTGCGCGCCGGTATGGTTGAGGTCTTCCCGCTTGAGGTAAACGGTGCAACCATGTAACCGGCTCAGAGCCTCCGAGCGGTATAAGGGGGACGGACGGCCCACGTAGGTTTGTAGCAAGTGGTGATACTCGGCCCTGAAGTCTTCGCTATCGATAATCTCCCGATAACTCATGCGCAGTTCCTCGACACACTGCCGCAATATTTCAGGTATATAGGCTCCGCCGTATGGGCCGTAGAAGCCTTGGTCTGTTACTTCGTAGGGATTCATGTGATACTGATTTTTGGGGATTCTAAACTCTCGGCTGTTAAGGGCTTTCGGTTGTACTCCGCAGAAAGGCTGTCTGACTTCTGCCGTGTTGGGATGCATGAACAAGCAGTACCAAAAGCGGACTATGGACATGGAACCGGCCATGCTATGCCACACAAAGAAACCGACGGACTGTCTTGCAGTAAGACAAGCCGCCGGTTGTATCATAATCAACTATGGCATACTATCGGGATAGATGAAGCCTGCTTACCACTGGAAGTTGTAAGCTGCGCCACCAATACAGTTTATTTGCACAATTCAAAAGCATATATTCGATGATTCTTGGTTTGATGTGGCAAATGTATGGCAAAATACACAGATAGAAAAATTTTTGATAGCCTTTTTGCCCGATTTCTTTCATTTGCTTCTAAAAATGTCTGTTCCAAGGTAGAAAATGGTTGAAAAGCCGATGTCATTCCACGATACTGCAACGCAGATCGCATCATGTAGCGGTGCCATACCACCTGTTGTCACAAATGGAGATAATCTACTTCAGGGAAGGGAATGTATGCGCAGTATGTGCGCACTGCAATGACTTCTGCGTTCAGCCTTGGCTGAACGGTCGTAGCAATAGTATCTATTGGACGTAGAAGTTATCTTCTCGAACCGTTCAGCCAAGGCTGAACGCAGAAGGCTGTGTATAGCAGACAGCAGGACAACATTTTTAGAAATTCTGTTTCTATCTACTTCACGGCCTGAGGCCAATATTTTCAGACCAGCATTTTACTGCCTGCCCACCCTGTAACGCATTGACCGACGGGCACAAAAATTAATGGAGGCTACCGTCTCTACGGGCCTCCATTAACCAACACAAAAACTAAACTAGACTTAACTAAACTATTTGATAGCGTTATCTCTCGACAACTAAGTGCTGCAAATATAGACTAACGCGGAATTTAAAGCAAGGATTTGCGAAGTTTTCTTTACAAAATCCACTTATTTAACATTTGTGTATGTTATACAACAGCAAATTATCTGCAATCACCATAGCCGCCATGGCTTCTACAATAGGTACGGCACGGGGCAATACGCAAGGGTCATGCCGTCCGCGGGCCTGAAGCTTCACGACGTTTCCGCTGACATCAACTGTCGACAGCTCTTGCAGCAAAGTGGCCACGGGCTTGAAGGCAACACGAAAAACAATGGGTTGCCCATTGCTCAAACCGCCTTGTATGCCGCCGCTGTGATTGGTCAAAGTTGTAATGCCGCCCTGTCCATCAGGCACGAACACATCGTTCTGTTCACTGCCCCGGGCTGTTACGCCGGCAAAGCCTTCGCCATACTCAAAGCCCTTTACTGCGTTGATGCCCAGCATGGCTGCACCCAACTGGGCATGCAGCTTGTCGAACACAGGCTCTCCCAAGCCAACCGGGCAACCCTCAATGACACAAGTGATGATGCCGCCAATGGTGTCGCCCTGGGCTTTCACTTCGGCAATAAGACGCGCCATTTCGGCTGCCTTGACCGGGTCCGGACAACGCACGGGATTCTGCTCTGTCTGGCTCAGGTCGTAATCCTTGTATGTGCCTTCTAAAGCAACTGAGCCTACTTGCGAAGTATAGGCAGATATCTGTATGTTGCTCATGCGCAACAGCATTTTGGCAAAAGCACCTCCCACTACACGTGAGATGGTTTCGCGAGCTGACGTACGTCCACCGCCCCGGTGGTCACGCACGCCATACTTCAGCTGATAGGTGTAGTCGGCATGTGAGGGACGGAATACATTGCGCAGATTGTCGTAATCAGACGAATGCTGGTTTTCATTACGCACCAGAAAACCAATGGGGCAACCTGTGGTAAGTCCTTCGAATACGCCTGAAAGCAGTTCCACCTGATCGGACTCCTTGCGCGAAGTGGTCAGGGCACTCTGTCCGGGACGACGACGGTTGAGCTCGGATTGGAGCAAGTCGAAGTCAACCTTTACTCCTGCCGGCATACCGTCAATGACACCACCTATGGCTGGACCGTGGCTCTCACCAAATGTTGTCAGACGGAATATTTGTCCAAAGCTGTTCATAGTTATACGGATGTATTTCTTATATATAAAAGGAGGCATAAGGTCATGAAGTCGTGCTACCGTACTTCAGGAACCTACGGCGTACCATGACTTTCATACCATGACCTTATGCCATCATTCTGCAAACTGACGGGACCTAATCCTGATGATGTCCGTGTCCGCCGCAACAGCCTTCACCGTGATGATGGCTGCCCTGACCGCCGCAGCACCCCTCGCCTTCACCATGGTGATGGTGGCCGCCGCAGCATCCTTCGCCTTCACCATGGTGGTGATGACCGCCGCAGCATCCTTCGCCTTCACCATGGTGATGGTGGCCGCAGCCATCGCCACAATCTTCACAACCACAGCCGCAACCCTCTCCACTCATCATATTGATCAAACCCTGAATTTCAGCATTGGTGGCATCACGAAGGGTAACCACACTGCCTTTGAAATGCAGGTCCTTGCCCGAGAGAGGATGATTCAAGTCGATGACCACGGTGTTGTCCTTTACCTCAAGTACCAAACCTTGGAAACGATTGCCATCGGCATTGACCAAAGGAAGCACAGCTCCCGGATAGACCATTTCCTTGTCGAAGTGCCCGTTCACGCTGAACATCTGCTTGTCAAGTTCCAGCACATGTTCCTGCAAGTAGGGACCATAGGCATCGTCCTGCTTCAGCACAAAGTCGAAGCTGTCACCTTCTTTCAAGGAAGCAATCTTCTCCTCAAAGCTGTCGAGTGCGACACCCATGCCGCTGATGAACTGGAAAGGGTGCTCGGCTGTGGCCTTTTCGACCAGCTCGTGTATGCCTTTCTCATTGTCGACGTATAACTCGTAAGCTACGGTAATGTACTTATTGGTTTGTTGTTCCATGTTTGTTTCGTTTGTTTATTTTGAATGTTATTGATTTCCAATTCTTGTTGTACTCCTGCCGAATACGGTTTGGGCCAACTTATGTCTTCGTCTCCTGAATAAGACTAAGCCAATTCGAGCGACAACTCCTTTTTAAGCATGGTCAATGCGGCAGAGCGGTTTAGCAATTCATTCAATTGCTCCAATCTGCTGAAGGTGCGTTGCTGGCCTTCCTCTTGTGCCAGCGTGAAGCGCAGGATGATGTAGTCATTTCTGAGGTTGGTGCGCAAATAGTTCATCAAGTCAATCTGCTTACTACGCATATATTGCTCGACCATGTTATTCTCCACCAACACCTCAACCTCATAGTTGGACAACAACTTAGGATTCATGTTGCGCATTCTCCCTGCTATGGCACTGTCTTCGCGAGGAAGTTGATTGGCATAGCGATGCCAATAATACAGCAACGTATCTAACGTGAAAGGCGTTGACAGCTTCGCTGCTGTACCTGATGAATAGTTTTCAGATGATTCGGCCACTACCGAGGCCGTGGCCTGTTGCTGTAATGGACCTTGACCCATTTGCTGACGCAATGAACGCACCGATATGGTTTTGGCCACCATCTTTCCACCTGAACGTGTGTTGTGCTGGGATGCAGCCAACTGTTCTGTCAAACTCGATACTGCAGCAGAGGCACCAGTCGGCACCTGGACCTGTGAAACAGCACCTGTAACGTGCTGCACCGCAGCTGGTTGGGCTGGCTGCACAGTAGGCTGAGCAGCAGAGGCTGTCTTCGAAACGACCGTAGAGGCAGCCTGTGTAAATAGGGGTTTAAGTCTTCGTATAGGGCGACGCCCACACGAGGGGTCATCTTCACCCGTACATGCCTGCGCAACCTCTATAAGGGTCAATTCTACCAGCAATCGTTTGTTTCGTGCCGTACGATAGTTGATATCGCAGTCATTACAAAGCTTTAGTGCACGATACAGCAGTTTGGGCTGGCAACACTTGGCCTGTTCGTGATAGCGTGCGCGCACCTGCTCACTTACATCCAGCAAAGGCAAGGTCTGCTCGTCGCGACTCATCAGCAAATTGCGAAAATGCGAAGCCAAGCCACCTATAAAATAATTGCCCTCGAAGCCACGCGACAAAATGGTATTCAGACGCAACATGGCAGCAGGTATTTCGCCTTTTAGCAATTCATCGGTAATGGCGAAATATTGATCATAATCCAATACATTGAGACTCTCAATGACCTTCTGATAGGTAATGTTTCCTTCACAGAAACTGGCAATCTGATCAAAAATGGAAAGCGCGTCACGCATTCCGCCATCTGCCTTCTCAGCTATGACATGCAGAGCCTCTGCCTCATAGGTAAAGTGTTCCTGCTCTGCCACATATTGCAGATGCCTCACCGTATCTGCCACCGTCATACGGGCAAAATCATAGATTTGGCAACGACTCAAAATCGTTGGAAGTATCTTGTGCTTTTCTGTCGTGGCCAAAATAAAGATTGCGTGAGCAGGCGGCTCCTCAAGCGTTTTCAGAAACGCGTTGAAGGCAGCTGTCGAAAGCATATGCACCTCGTCAATAATAAACACCTTATACTTGCCTATCTGCGGCGGAATTTGCACCTGCTCAATCAACTCACGAATATCCTCAACTGAGTTGTTCGAAGCCGCATCCAGCTCATGAATATTATATGACCTGTTTTCATTAAAGGCAACACAGCTTTCGCACGTATTGCAAGCATCCCCATTGGCCGTTGGAGTAAGACAGTTTATAGTTTTGGCAAAGATTCGGGCGCAGGTGGTTTTTCCCACACCGCGAGGGCCACAGAAAAGATAGGCATGAGCCAACTTTCCCTTTGCAATGGCATTTTTCAGCGTCACCGTAAGAGCTTGCTGCCCCACCACCGCATCAAAACTGGCAGGACGATACTTCCGCGCTGAAACAACATATTTGTTCATCATCAAGGTCTTTTATCGTTTATGATGCAAATGTAGTGCAACCAAACCGCAACACAAAAGAAAAATGAAAGTTTTGCGCCTGCACGAATGGGTAGATATAGAAACTATAGAGAACTATAGAAAGCTATTGAATGTTATAGAGAGCTATTGAATGCTATAGAGAGCAATATCAACATCCCTTAAACATCGTTCTCCACGCCATCAGCAGCCCCGCCCACAACCCAAAAAGCGTCCCTCCCTCGGATGACCGAAGAAGGGACGCAC
>JBJEAF010000132.1:6267-12530 GCA_051868755.1 Alloprevotella sp. | reverse complement strand
ATTGCCTGTAGGTTATTTTCTTAGGTTATAAGGGATAAGGTTATGAGATTATGAGATTATGAGGTTATAAAGTTACAGCAGACAAGCGTTCAAGGTACGCCCTGAAAGGGCATCAGCGCATAGCCCAGGGCATCGCCCTGGGGGCTTGAAGCGATGAAGCACGCCCTAAAAGGGCAAAAGCGTTAGAATACAAGCGTGATGAACAAACGCTTTTGCCCTTGCAGGGCGCATTTGCGGCGGTCAACCAACCCAGGGCGATGCCCTGGGCTAAGCGCTGTTGCCCCTTCGGGGCGTGCCTTGAACGCTTGTCTGCTGTAACTTTATAACCTCATAACCTTATCCCTCATAACCTCATAACCTTATTCCTCATAAACCTAATCACTCATACTTAATCACTAATACCTACTAAGCTCCCAACGTATACAGATAGATCACGGCTGCGGGGATGGCCAGGAGCGAAGAGTCGAAGCGGTCGAGCATACCGCCGTGGCCGGGCAGCACGTTTCCGCTGTCCTTAATGCCGAGCTGTCGCTTGAAGAGGCTTTCCACCAAATCGCCCCAGGTGCCAAACACGCACACGGTCAGACCCAGTCCCAACCAAACGGGCAGGCTGAGTTGGGGGAAGAAGTGGGCCAATACAGCGGCCACTACCAAGCAGAGCACGCCGCCGCCGATACTGCCTACCCACGACTTGTTGGGCGATATGCGCTCAAACAGTTTGGCGGGGAAGTAGCGGTGGAGCATGGAACCGCACAGGTAGGCTCCCGTGTCGCTGGTCCACAAGAAGAGGAACACGCTGAGGGGATAGATAGGTTCGAAGCGGGTGACATTGGCCAGCGCATCATACTGGAATGCGAGTACCGAGAGGAGGGAGAAGCCCAGTGCCACGTAGACCTGCGAGGCAAAGGCGTAGGCCCAGTTCTTCAGGGGATCGGGCTTCTGCAGGTACAGCTCGCTCACCAACAGATAGACGATGGAAAGAAGGTAGGGGATGAACGCCCGCGAGGGCACATAATCGGCGCAGTAGCCTGCCATGGCCATAAAGAGGTAGACGGCAGCGACGGTATTGATAATACGGTTCACCGAGGCTCCGGCATGGCGGTTCACGTTGGTCGAAAACTCCCACACGGTGAGGGCTGTTATCAGGGCGAACAGGGCCACAAAGCTGAGGGGCGAATAGAGTATGCCTCCCACTAACACGATTACGAATACGGCACCGGTCAAGGCGCGCAACAGCATATTGTTCATAGATCTGTTTTTTACGTTCAAGCCTCGTTCGAGGGTGTTTCATTATCCTTTGTTCCGGCCTCCTGCGGTTCTTCGCCTTCGGGCGCAGCCTGCGCTGCGGCCTCGGCTTCTAACTTTCGGGTTCGTTCGGCAGCCAGTTTCAGGGCTTCTTCTTCCATCAGCACGTCGGCACGGCTTTTCCAGGGACGTGCCCCGAAGATGCGTTCCACGTCTTCGGTGAAGATGACCTCACGCTCTACCAGCAGGTCAGCCAGCGCATTGTGCTGCTTGGCGTGGTCGGTGAGCAGCTTCTTGGCCCGGTCGTACTGTTCGGCTATCATGCGCTTCACCTCGGCATCGATCAGTTCGGCCGTCTTGTCGGAATAGGGTTTCGAGAAGTTGTAGTTGCCCTGTGCATCGTAGTAGCACAGGTTGCTCAGGCTTTCGCTCATGCCCAGATAGGCTACCATGCCGTAGATGCGTTTCGTCACGCGCTCCAGGTCATTCAGTGCCCCGCTCGATATGTGGCCCAGGAAAACGTCCTCGGCAGCACGTCCGCCCAGCAGCGAACAGATTTCGTCGAGCATCTGTTCTTTCGTACTGATAGACCGTTCTTCGGGCAGGTACCAGGCGGCACCAAGGGCTTGGCCGCGGGGCACGATAGTCACCTTGACCAAGGGGTTGGCATATTGGAGCAACCACGACACCGAAGCGTGTCCGGCCTCGTGTATGGCGATAGCGCGTTTTTCGTCCTCTGTCATCACCTTCGAGGTCTTCTCCAGTCCGCCGATGATGCGGTCCACGGCATCCAAGAAGTCCTGCTTGCCCACTTCCTTGCGGTCGTGTCGGGCAGCGATGAGGGCAGCTTCGTTGCACACGTTGGCGATGTCGGCTCCAGAGAAACCCGGTGTCTGGCGGGCCAGCATTTCGATGTCGAGCGACTGGTCTACCTTGAGCGGGGCCAGGTGTACTTTGAAGATGGCCACGCGCTCTGACAGTTCGGGCAGGTCAACATGTATCTGGCGGTCGAAGCGTCCTGCACGCAACAGGGCGGGGTCGAGTATTTCCACACGGTTGGTAGCAGCCAGCACGATGACGCCGGTATTGGTGCCGAAGCCGTCCATTTCGGTCAGCAGCTGGTTCAGGGTATTTTCCCTTTCGTCGTTTCCGCCCAATGCGGGGTTCTTGCCACGGGCCCGTCCGATGGCGTCGATTTCGTCAATGAAGACGATGCAGGGGGCTTTCTCCTTGGCTTGCTGGAAGAGGTCGCGCACACGGCTTGCGCCTACACCGACAAACATTTCCACGAAGTCGGAGCCGGCCATAGAGAAGAAGGGCACGTCGGCTTCGCCTGCCACGGCCTTGGCGAGCAGGGTCTTGCCCGTTCCCGGAGGGCCTACCAGCAGCGCGCCTTTGGGTATCTTGCCGCCGAGTTCTGTATACTTTTGGGGATTCTTCAGAAAGTCCACGATTTCCTGCACTTCCTGTTTGGCACCTTCCTGCCCTGCCACGTCCTTGAAGGTGACGTGGGTGGTATTCTTGCCGTTCTTCTCGAACAGGCGGGCCTTGCTCTTTCCCACACTGAAGATGCCTCCTCCGGCTCCGCCTCCGCCCATACGGCGGAACACGTAGAACCACAGGAACACGAGCAGCACAATGGGGAGGATGCTGCCAAGCAGGTTCATGAAGAAGCGGTTGCTCTCTTCATAACGCACTGCTCCGCTGTAGTTGGCGTCGAGGTATTGGGTGACGGCATCAACGTTGGGATATTTGGCCGAGACGGTAGGTGCCGTGCCTGTCTGGTCACTGCCTGCCTTGAAGAGTTGGCGAATGTACTCGGGCTTCACCACCAGTTTTACGTCGCCGTCGGTTTTGTTCACAACGATTTCCTTGGCATAGCCTTTCACCACATACGACTTGAAGGTCGTGTAGTCTACCTCCTTGTCGATGCCGCCGGCCGACTCTTGGTTGCCCTGATAGAGCATGACTGCCAGTCCTGCAATAATGATGAAGTAAAGCCACGACAGGTTAAAGCCCGGCTTCTTGCCGCCGGGTTGGGGAGTGCCTGGAATGTTATTGGAATTTTGTGACATATATCATCGGTTGTTTGTAAATAAGAAGAACGCTGCGGTGCTGACCGGACTGCCGCCCGACGGTCAGTCTACATCAGGGAACTGTTGCAGTTCTGCGTCGTCCCACAGGTTTTCCAAGTCGTAGTGCTCGCGTGCTTCTTCCAAGAACACGTGTACCATAACCGTACCGTAGTCGAGTGCTACCCATTCGGCGTTTTGCCTTCCGCAAATGGCAGCGGGCTTTTCGCCTGCCTGCTTACGGGCAAATTCCTCCACCGAATCGGTAATCGCATCAACTTGCTGGGGTGAACCGCCTGTACAGATGACGAAATAGGCACAAGGAGCGGTATCGATGCTTTGCAGGTTGACGGTGACTACGCTGCGTCCTTTCTTTTCGTGAATGCCTTCAATGATTGTATCTACCAGTTGTTGAGTAGTTGCCATTTCTAATATATAATAATATAGGTGTTAGTTTTGGGGTGCAAAGTTAGTGTTTACTTGCCAGATGAATGGACTTTGAAAAGTTTAAAGTTTATAATTGGGCGGTTAGGGAGATTCCTAGGGAGATTCCTCAGGGGTTAGGAGGGATAAGGTTATGAAGGTTTAGCAAGTAGTTGCAGATAGTTAACAAGGGTTCAAGGCACGGGCTGAAAGCCCAACAAGCGCATAGCCCAGGGCATCGCCCTGGGTAGAACGAGGCGATAAAGTACGCCCTGCAAGGGCAAAAGCGTTTGATGACAAGCGTACTAACAGACGCTTTTGCCCCTTCAGGGCGCATTTGCGGCGGTCTACCTACCCAGGGCGATGCCCTGGGCTATGCGCTTGTTGGGCTTTCAGCCCGTGCCTTGAACGCTTGCCAACTGTAACTTCATAACCTCATAACCCCATCCCTCATAACCCAACCCCTAAATGCTGAGAAAATACTACCTTTGCACACTCAAAGCGAACCATCTTTATGAAACGAACATTCACCCCCCTTCTCTATTTGCTGTGGGCCCACCTGCTGGCCCTGCTGTTCATGTCCGCGTTCCGCGTCGTGTTTTTCTGCACGGCACATGCGCAGCTTCCGCCCGAAGCAGCCTGGCAGTGGGGCAGCATAGGCCGTGCCTTCCTCAACGGCCTGTGGTTTGACAATGTCATTGCCTGCTATCTCAGCGCATTGCCGCTGTTGGCCGTGGGCATCGCCTCTGTAGGCGGCTGGTGGCGCAAAGGGGGCTATCGGGCGTGCAATGTGTGGTATGGCGTGACCTACGCACTGGTGTTCATGGCCTGTGCTGCCAATGTGCCTTACTATGCCTACTTCGGCAAACTGCTGAACGCTTCTATCTGGAACTGGGCGGAATATGGCACGCAGACGCTGGGCATGGTATTTGGCGAACCGGCCTGGTACGGCTACATCGCGCTCTATTTCGTGGCTGTGGCGGCTTTCGTGGTCCTGTTGCTTCGGCTGTCACACTGGGCTGTGCGGCGCGAAGCGGCTGTTTGCCGTGCCCCGCAGCGGCTTACGCCCAGGATGCGTCTGTCGGCTGCGGCGGTGTCCGTAGTAGTGCTGGCCGCCTGCCTGCTGGGCATTCGCGGACGGTTGGGCTATAATCCCATCAAGGTGAGTGCGGCCTACTTCTGCAACCATGCCGTGCTGAACAACCTCGGGGTGAACCCGATGTTCAACCTGCTCTACAGCACACTCGACGAGCTGCGGCCTGAGAATCGCACGCTCCGGCTGATGCCGCCCGACCAGGCAGTAAGCCTGACGCAGCAGTGGTTGCAGCGGTCTGGCATCGAGGGCATATCGCCCATTGCCCGCGAAGTGCAGCCTGCGGGACAGCCCACGAAGCTGAACGTGGTGGTCATTCTCATGGAGTCGATGTCGGCCCGTCTGATGGGCAGCTTTGGCAACAAGGACAGCCTCACGCCTTGTCTCGACTCGCTCTTCAACCGTTCGATGGCCTTTGCCAACTGCTATTCGGCGGGCATCCACACCAACCACGGACTCTATGCCACGCTCTACGGCTTTCCTTCCATCATGTTCCGCAACGCCATGAAGGGCAGTGTCGTGCCTCACTATGCGGGACTTCCTACGGTGCTGAGGGAACAGGGCTACGCCACGATGTTCTTCATGACGCACGAAAGTCAGTACGACAACATGAATGCCTTCCTGCGCACCAACGGCTACCAGGAGATTTATGCCCAGGAGGACTATCCGGCCGATAAGGTGGTCAACCATTTTGGCGTGTCCGACGCTTATTTGTTTGAGTATGCCCTGCCCGTGTTACGCCGTCATGCGCGCGAAGGCCGTCCGTTTCTGGCCACGCTGCTCACCATCAGCAACCACCCGCCCTATGTGGTGCCGCAGGCTTTCCAGACACCCGGCCTGGAGCCCGAAGGCCAGATTGTGCGCTATGCCGACCGTTGCATCGGCGACTTTCTGGCAGCGGCTTCGCGCGAGCCGTGGTTTGACAACACGCTGTTTGTGCTCTTGGGCGACCACGGCAAGCAGGTGGGCACAGCCGACTGCGAACTGCCCGAATGCTTCAACCATATCCCGTTCATGGTCTACGGCGAGCCGTTGCAGCCCGAGCTGCGGCGTGTGCACCCCGACTTTGCCGTACAGGAGGATGTCACTCCCACCCTGCTGGGCCTGTTGCAGATACCCTACACGCAGAACAACTTCGGCATCGACCTGCTGCGCGAACAGCGGCCCGCAGCCTTCTATTCGGCCGACAAGACGATGGCGGCCCGCGATTCGTCGCGCCTCTATGTCTACGACCACGACACGAAGCGGGAATACTGCTACGCGTTGCAGGGCGGCCAGCCCCGCCCCACGGCCTTCTCCCCCGAATTTGGGGTTCTCAAGCGCTACGTCCTGGCCCAGCTTCAGGCCGCCGACTGGTTGGTCCAGCAGGGCCACACCACCGACAAGCCCTGAAGCGCAGCCTGCTTCCCCCGCCTTCCCAGCCCTTCTGC
>JBJEAF010000132.1:2869-6167 GCA_051868755.1 Alloprevotella sp. | reverse complement strand
CAGCGGTTTCGCCGCAGGGCTCCAGCGGTTTTCCTCCGCCGCAGCGCGCCGATTCGCAAATTTAGTGTACTTTTGCTTCGCAATCAAGGCGGGCGTTCTCTCCCGCCCCTCACAACCACCACCCCAAACCCCAACCGCATGCGTTTTAGCGATGTAATCGGACAGGACGAGGTCAAGCGGCAAATCCAACGGCTGTTGGCAGAAGGCCGCATGCCCCATGCCCTTTTGCTGGCCGGACCCGAAGGCTGTGGCAAACTGCCCTTGGCCTTGGCGCTGGCCCAACGCCTGCTGTGCAGCAATCCTACCCCCGAAGGCGATTCCTGCAACGAGTGCAAGTCGTGTCGCATGGCCGCCAAACTGGCTCACCCCGACCTGCACATGGTATTCCCCGTGTTCAAGCCCTCGGGCCAGACTGCCGGAGCAGTCAGCGACCAATTCCTCAAGCAGTGGCGTGAGCAGCTGGCCGAAACGCCCTACTTCGACCGCAACACCTGGCTGCAGCGCATCGGCGTGGAGAACCAGCAGTCGCTCATCAATGTATCTGAGGCCAAGAACCTCCTCAACAAGCTCGTCACCGTGAGCAGCCAGGGCGGCTACCGCGTGGTCGTGATGTGGCTGGCCGAACAGATGAACACCGATGCGGCCAACAAACTGCTCAAGATGCTCGAGGAGCCTCCCGTCGGCACGGTATTCATCCTCACCGCCGATCATCCCGAACAGATGCTGGCCACCATATTGAGCCGCACGCAACGCATCGACTGCAAGCCCCTGACCGACGAACAGATGTCCCGCGCCCTGCAACAACACTGCGGCCTGCAACCCGATGATGCACAGGCCGTGGCCCATGCCGCCGAAGGCAGCTTCATCAAGGCTTTGCAGCAGGTCAACATGCACGCCGACACGGCGCAGTTCTTCGACCTCTTCGTGCTCCTCATGCGTCTCTGCTACATGCGCAAGGTCAAGGAACTCTACCAGTGGGCCGACCAGCTGGCCCAGTGGGGACGTGAAAAGCAGAAAGCCTTCTTGGCCTACTGCCAGCGCATGGTGCGCGAAAACTTTGTCTACAATTTCCACCGGCCGGAGCTGAACTACATGAACCGCACCGAAGCGGACTTTGCCGTACGCTTTGCCCGCTTCATCAACGAGCGCAACGTCATCGGCATCACCGACGAACTGTCACTGGCACAGCGCGACATCGAGGCCAATGTGAATCCGCGCATGGTGTTCTTCGACATGGCCCTCAAGCTGATTGTCCTGCTCCTCCAGTGAACCGCGCGCCCTTTCCCCGATTCTTATCTATCTACATACACCACCCTCTATATCCATCCATAATGACTGAAAAGGAAGACTTCGTTGCCGACCGACCGCAACCCGCTGCACCTGCGGCCCCCGAAACGGTCGATGCCGGACAACGGCCCGAAAATAACACCACCCCCTGCCAGTCTGCACCGGCTGACGGACCATGCGCCTCCTGCGCCTCGTCCTGCCATGGTCGCTGCGACGGTCAAGCGGACAGCGATGCCTGCTGCTGGGGCGACGGACACCTGCGCGGACTGTGTGCCAAGGGTTGCGGACGCAGCGACCGGCAGCTCAACACTTATGATTATCTGGCCGATGTGCCGGGCAACCTGGCGGCCACAGACTTTGTCGAAGTGCAGTTCAAGAACACGCGCAAGGGCTTTTACCGCAATGACAACCACCTCGACTTGCAGAAGGGCGACGTGGTAGCCGTGGAGGCACAGCCCGGCCACGACATTGGCGTGGTCACGCTCACCGGCCGCTTGGTACTGCTCCAAATGCAGAAGGCCAACCTGAAGCAGGGCATCGAGGTGCGCCGGGTCTATCGCAAGGCGCGCCCGGCCGATATGGAGAAGTACGAACAGGCCAAAGCCCGCGAACACAACACCATGATCGAGTCGCGACAGATTGCCAAGAATCTGGAGCTGCAGATGAAGATCGGCGACGTAGAGTATCAGGGTGACGGGAACAAGGCTATCTTCTACTACATCGCTGATGCCCGTGTCGACTTCCGCAAGCTCATCAAGGTGCTGGCCGAAACCTTCCATGTACGTATCGAGATGAAGCAGATTGGCGCGCGCCAGGAGGCTGGCCGCATTGGCGGCATCGGCCCTTGCGGACGCGAACTGTGCTGCGCCACCTGGATGAAGAACTTCAGTTCGGTGAGCACCGCAGCCGCCCGTTTCCAGGACATCACGCCGAATCCGCAGAAGTTAGCAGGACAATGCGCCAAACTGAAGTGCTGCCTGAACTACGAGGTGGACACCTACATGGAGGCGGCCCGCAAGCTGCCGGAACGCAGTGTGAACCTCGAAACGGCTGACGGCACTTTCTATTTCTTCAAGGCCGACACGCTGGCCGGGCTTGTCACCTATAGCAGCGACCGCCGCATGGCAGCCAACTTGGTCACCATTACCGCCGAAAGGGCGCACCAGATTATCGCCATGAACGCGGCGGGCGAAAAGCCGCAGCAGTTGGAGGCCGAAGACAAGCAGCAGCCCAGCAAGCCGCTTGACCTCGCCGAACAGGAAGACCTCACCCGCTTCGACAAGGTGAAGCGCAAGCAGTCGCGCCGCGACAAGAAGCGTCAGGGTGACGGCCAGCCCACCGCCCGCGACAAGCAGCCGCGCCGCGAAAACCATGCCTCCGGCGGCAACCGGCGTGATGCGCGCGGCCCGCGCAGCAATCGTCAGGGCAAGCAGCAGTCGGGACATGCCGGCGGCAACAGCGGATCGAACAACAAGTCATGACTCTCATGCGCGCGCGTATATATATAATAGGAGTGCTCACGGCCCTGCTGTGTGGTGCCTGCCACAACCAGCCTGCGGCCTACGAATATCGCCCGACTCCCCTCGACGGATGGGAGCCGGGCGACACCTTGCGCTTTCAGGTGGACTCGCTCACCGCATCCGGCCCCTACCGGCTGAGCCTTGGCGTGCGCACCTCAGCCATGCACAGCTATCCCTACCGTACGCTCTGGTTGCGGGTGGAGCAGCGTTGGCACCGCCCCGAAGTCACACGGACTGACACCATCGAACTCTCCTTCGTGGACGGCGAAGACAACTTCCTGGGCCAGGGTGTCAGCCTCTACACCTTCACGCAGACTGTCAGCCGGCTCCACCTGCAAGTGGGACAGTCGGCTGACATCACCGTCAACCACCTCATGCGCAGCGAGATGCTCGAAGGAGTCGAGGCCGTCGGCATCTGCTTGGAGGCCGGAATGCCCGGAGAGGGCGGATAAGCCAGAGAGGCCGGACAACCCGGACTATCCGGAAAGTCC
>JBJEAF010000132.1:0-2769 GCA_051868755.1 Alloprevotella sp. | reverse complement strand
GCCGATGGAGATATCTTCTATCGCCGATGAAGTACTACTGATATTCAAAAGCAGTAGTACTTCTTTTTTTGCCCCATTATCATCCCTGCTAAATGTAATAATTACCTAAAAAACATGCCATTGCAGGGCTTCGGGACCCTTTGTAATGTTAAAAATGAAGATTCGCCGAAAAAAAACTCATTTTTATTTGTCCCCCCCCCCCATAAAATTTACTAACTTTGCAAACGCTACAGAAAAGACATAATAAAATACCTGTAAATCAGCTGTCCTTCCTATGGGATTCCAGCTAAAAAAGATTCAACGCGAACGATACAACACAACAGAGTGAAGAAGACGATGAGAACTGCAACCTGGCACGCAACAAGCTGTTCGTTGCCGCTGTAAGCTCCTTTTCACGACATGACATGGCCAGCTCACCACACGCCCTGACTACGTGTACAGCCCCCACCATACCCTGTCACATTCCCGACACAAGCTCATGAACACAAGCATCCAATACCCCCACCCCACGCTGCGCAGCCTGCTGCTTGCGGCGGTTATGCTGTTTGCGGCCCTTTCGGCATCAGCACAGCGGGTGGCACTGAAAACGAATCTGCTCTACGATGCGACTACCTCGCCGAACCTCGGCTTCGAAATGAAGCTGAGCGACAAGTTCACCGGCCAGGTAGTGGCTGGTCTGAACGTGTGGGACATCAACCCCTCGAAGAACCGCAAGTGGCGGCATGTGCTGGTGCAGCCCGAACTGCGCTACTGGCTGTGCCAGCCGTTCGGCGGCCACTTTTTCGGTGCTCACCTGCTCTACACGCACTACAACGCGGCCAACGTCCACCTGCCCTTCGGCCTGTGGAGCGGGCTGCGCGACCACCGCTATCAGGGCGACCTCGGGGCGGTAGGCATCTCCTACGGCTACAGCTGGATGCTGGGCAACCGCTGGAGCATCGAAGGCTCGGTGGGCGTAGGCTACGGCATCACGCACTACAAGAAATATGACTGCGAGCACTGCGGCACCTTCTACGGCACCCAGACGCGCCACCTGCTGATGCCCACCAAGCTCGCCCTCTCCATCATCTATTATCCGGGCAGAAAGAAGCAACCGTGAGCCGCCGCTCCCATGCCTCCAACTTCCGGCCCGAAACCGAACTGCCAACTCTCATGAACAAGAACCGACTACATACTCTCCTGACCTTACTGCCCCTCCTGCTATTCGGCTTCCAGCCCGCCGCAGCCCAGGGCGAAGCCTCGGCCGACATGCCTTTCAGCCACGAATGGATAGGCAACGAGGCCGTGCGCCTGCGCTTTCCGCTCACGGCCTCCGACTCGCTCACGGGTCGCGACTACGCCGTCTGCTACACGCCGCTGTTGGTCAGCGGTGCACGCGACACGCTGCGGCTGTCGTCTGTCATTTTCCGAGGCACGCGCAACCGCCGCCGCACCGAACGCCAACGCTACTTTGGCGAAACCGCCGCAGCCCAATGGGCCGAACCTGCCGCAGGTGACACGCTCTGGGTGGAGCGCACCGTGACGCTGGCCGAAGCTCCTTGGCTGCTGAACGGCCGCCAGTGTGTGCAGCTGCTGGCAGAACGCGAAGGCTGCTGCCGCATGGAACTCCTGCCCGAACGACAGTTGGGCTGCTTCGCCTACATCCCGCCTTTCGTGCCGCGCATCCAGCCTGTGGAGGACAACACAGGAAAGGCCGGCGAACTGCAACGCACCAACCCGGTGCTGCAACACATATCGAAATACCGGCCCTACGATGAAACGCGTATCCTGCGCAAGGAGAGCGACATGCTGTTTGTCAACTTCCCGCTGAACAAGACCACGCTCTTGCATGACTTCCGCTCGAACGGTCCGACGCTCGACACGATTGTGAGCATCACGCGCCAGATCATGGCCGACACCACCTCGACGGTGAAGCTCATTCAGATTGTGGGTCTGGCCTCTGTCGAAGGCAGCATCAGCCACAACTGCCGGCTGGCCGAACAGCGTGCCGTGGCCCTGCGACAATACATCCAGCAGCGGGTACCTTCGGCCAACGCGCTCTATGAGATATGCAACGGCTGCGAAGGCTGGAGCGAGCTGCGCGACCAGATTAACGATTCGGACTTCGAAGGCCGGGAAGGCTTGCTCGACATCATCGACCACACGCCCGATGCCAACGAGCGCGAACGCCGCATGAAGCGTTATCAGGGCGGACGGCCCTGGGCTTATGTCAGACAACACATTCTGCAGGACCAGCGCAATTCGGGTTACCTGCGCATCTACTACGACTATGTGCCCGATTCGGCGGCAGCAGTCATCAACGCCGCCTCAGCCCTCTTGCAACAAGACCGTGCTGCCGAAGCCTTGGCCCAGCTGCGCACCGTGCAGGCCGACCCACGCTCCTGGAACGCCCTGGGCACCGCACTCTACCTGACAGGCCAAGAAGCCGAAGGCATGGCCTACATCCGCCGCGCCGCCGAACAGGGCAACCCGCAGGCCATCGACAACCTGCAACAGATGGAGGCTATCACCGCAGCCCGCGAGGCAGCGCAGTAGCGACCATAAAGCTATAGTGAGCTACAGAAATCCAAGCCTCCTCTGCCCCCCAAACCACGCCAAATCATTCAATTCACTCACATAAAAACATTACAGTATGAAAAAGTTCAACCAACTGGCCTACGCCGGCACCCTGTTGCTGGCCGGCACACTGGGCTTTGCCGCCTGCTCTTCGGACGACGACATGGCCAACGTCAACCCTTCTTATGACGGGGAAAGCGTAAAGACGCAGTT
>JBJEAF010000131.1:0-3092 GCA_051868755.1 Alloprevotella sp. | reverse complement strand
ATGTCATCTCTAAAAATCCAGCATCCAGCTCGGCCTAATTTATAGAACACCCCTTTAGTGATTAGGTTATGAGGCTGTAATAAGATGCACTACTCGGTACACGGACGCACCGCAACCTAAATCATCTATTGTTGAACACACATTTGAGCAGCTACAAGAATGGAGTCATGTAGAAAGGAAGGCATTTGAGTGCGCCGTCCTTACGCATGTCCTTGCCATGAATTAGAAATGACTGCTGTATGCGTGCCGAGAACTTCTTCATAAAGTTGTCAATAGAGGCATGTTCTTTTGACTGAGAAGACTTGACCTCAATAACGCTCACCTTGTTCCCATCGGGAATCAGAAAATCCACTTCAAAGTTCCGCCTGCCGTTCTCTGTCGGCCATGTATGGTAATATAGTTTCTTGCCTGCTGCGACAAGCATCTGAGAAACGGCATTCTTATACACATACCCCACATCGGCGGTAAGTTTATCCACAAGCAACTTTTGGTAAATGAGGTTGCTCGTGAAGTCTGAGTCCCAAAAGGCGAGCGTGACAAACAATCCCGTATCGCCGCAGTAGAGTTTGAAGCAGTCCTTGTTGATGTGCATGGCGAGTCCGGCGCTCGGGTCATTGGAATGATAGGCCACATTTGTCGTCATGGACTCTTTCAGAATAGAAAGGGGCGTTGTCAGCCTGTCAGCCCGTCCTCCTTCTATCACGCTTCCAACCAGGTAGCGTGAGGCGTTGGTGTTCAATTGGGCAGGAACGGCGTGGAACAGCATGGAGGTCTTTCCCGATGAGTCCAACTCGTAGAAATCAGCATCATACAGATTGATGATGTTTCTCTTTACTTGGTCAACCCTGCTCAGGTCTTGCGTGTCAAGATAGGTGTTTACTGCCTGTGGCATACCGCCTACCAGGACATACAAGCGGAAATCTCTCATGAGCTTCCTGTTCGTGGCATCGCCAAGAGGCATCCAATTTTCAAATACATTCTTTATAAGAGGCATGGTCGCAGTATCGCCCAAAGCCCAGCGGAACTCTTCGTAGTCCATCGGATACATGCTGATTCTTCGCTCCTCACTTGGAATCAGAATTTTTGTTCCGTCTGTCTTGGGGCGTTTCTTCATCTTTATGCCAAGCAGCGAGCCAGTTTCTATGTAATGGTAGCGACCATCTTTCACAAGGTGTTTGATGGCCTGCCGGGCTAAGGGCCACTTCTGTATCTCGTCAAAGATGACCAAAGACTTGCCCGGGACGAGACTCACGGCACAGTGTATCTGAAGGCTTGTAAACAGCATGTCAAGATTGGAGATGTCCAAGAATAAGTCTTTAACAGCTTTGCTTGCGATGGAGAAGTCGATTAGGAGATAGCTCTCATATTCATTCCTCGCAAATTCTTCCACAATCGTTGATTTGCCAACACGTCTCGCCCCCTCTATGAGAAGCGCCGTGCTGCCGTTGTCCTGTTCCTTCCATTCAAGGAGTTTCTGGTAAATTTTTCGTTTGAAAATCCTCTGAGACATGTTTTCTGGTTTACAAGGTGATACTTCATACGTTTCGTGTGCAAAATTACACAGATTTCTTGTGATTCTGAGGGATTTTACGTTGAAAATGTCAGAAATCGCAAAGTTTTTAGAGCTAAAACCGTCAGAAATCGCAAACTTTCTTTCTGCAAAACCGTCAGAAATCGCAAACTTTTCGGCTCTCGATGGAGCAGACGCAAAAGGTGCCCCTTTTTCCTGTTGTCATTATTTTTGGCTTGAATTTCCTTTTTCTGATTATCAGCAGACAGCCGGAATAAATGAATTGACATATAGGGCATTCTTTGAAACCTGATTTATAGAACACCCCTTAACCCATCAAACGCATGAAACGTATTCTCTTCCTCCTTCTGGCAGCCGCCATGCTGCTGCCGGGCGCGGCGCAACGCCGCAAAGATGCAAAGCCAAAGCTGCACGTCAGTCGTCCAGCCTTTGCCGCCTCCTACACCAACAGCCTCATTCCCCACGATGTGAAGGTCGTGGGCGACAGCACCCTGGTCAGTTTCCGCATTAAAAATTATTCGGGCTATTCGTTGGCCAAGACCTGCGCCTTGGTCACAGACAAGGGCGAGCGCACCACACTGCCGCCCTTCACGCCCCATTGGGGCAAGGCACGCCTCCACCTGCATCTGCTGGGAGAGGGACTGCCCGAACTTTTTGATGCCGGCTATCTCTACCCCATAGCCTCGGACTGGTATGCCTGCCTGAAGCACAACGGGGTCCACGAGGGCGCAGTCTGTGAGTGGGCCTGTCAGCGGCAGGCCGTAGCCGATGCCCAGAAGCAGCTGAGTGAACTGCATTGTCTCACGTCCGGCCAACTCGATGCGCTGCCGCCGCTCTATGCCGGTGCGGTGCGCACCGCCAACGAGCAGCTCCGCGCACTGTTGGCCAAGGTTGAGGGCGGGATGAAGGAGCGCATGCAGACCCTGCCCGAACTGCGCGAAGGCCAGACTGCCCTGCAAGCCATCGTGGAGCGGCACAAGGGAAAATTCCTGGTGACAGACTTCTGGGCCACGTGGTGCGGGCCGTGCCGCATGGGCATGAAGGCCATGCAGCCCCTGAAGGAGGAACTCGCCGGGCGCGACGATGTGGCGTTCGTCTATGTGACCAACGGGACGAGTCCCTACCGCACTTGGGTGGAGACCGTCGAGAAGCATAGCGGCTTGCACTACCGCCTCAGCGATGCGGAATGGAACCGCCGTGGTGCCGCGGCGAATGGCATCCCCGAGTACCGCATTTTCGACAAAGAGGGGAACGAGCTGGAGTGCATCGTCGGCTATAGCGAAGGTCTGCCCGACTATGTGCGCGAAGTCCTGCAAAAGGCGGGCATGAAGTGAGGCGACTGAACCCGTAAAGACAACCAGCCCGGCAGCATACATCCATGCTGCCGGGCTGGTCGCGTTATGCCTTGTCGGCACACACGAGGCCGGTTGCCTGTCAAACTGGGCTGGAAGCCGTCAGAAGGTTTCGGCCCGATACACAAAGTCCTTGATTGTGCCCGTCTTCGATGAGAAACTGACGCCGACCTTGTAGACCTTCCGGGTGTCGGCGGCGTAAGGCTGCG
>JBJEAF010000130.1:0-3099 GCA_051868755.1 Alloprevotella sp. | reverse complement strand
CTCGAGTGGTTGAAGAGGCACGCCTGGAAAGCGTGTAACCGCCTAAAGCGGTTCGCAGGTTCGAATCCTGTTCTTTCCGCATGAGCCATACGGCAAGAGTTGAGACGTCTGCTTTATGACAAAGCGGGCGTCTCTTTGTTTATAAGGCCTATCGTCAACTTGTAAACTTTCAATTCTAAGCTCAAAATCTGGAAGCTGGAACTTGAAACTTGAAACCTGAAACCTGAAATCTGAAACCTGAAACTTGAAACCTGAAACCTGAAACTTGAAACCTGAAACCTGAAACTTGAAACCTGAAACTTGAAACCCTCAACTTTAAACCATAGTGGCATGAAACCTACACCGAAAAGCCTGTTTCAGGCAGCCGACGGAAAAAACTACTTCTGGACCTTTGTGCTGGTCACCACCCTGTTCTTCTTGTGGGGCTTTGCCCACAGCATACTGGACGTATTGAACAAGCACTTTCAGGACACCATGCACATATCGAAGGCCGAGTCAGGACTGGTGCAGGCGGTCGTGTATGGAGGTTATTTCCTGATGGCCCTGCCCGCCGGAATCATCATCAGGCGTTACGGCTACCGGGCGGGTGTGCTCACGGGCTTGTTGCTGTATGGCTGCGGTGCCTTGCTGTTTTGGCCTGGCGGCCATTTGCTGTCTTTCCCCTTCTTCCTGTTCTCGCTGTTTGTCATCGGCTGTGGTCTGACCTGCTTGGAAACAGCAGCCAATCCTTATGTCACGGTGTTGGGCGGCGAACAGGGAGCTGAAAGGCGCATCAATCTGGCCCAGTCCTTCAATGGTTTGGGCTGGATTGTCGGCCCATTAGTGGGCACTTGGTTTCTCTTTGCGCAGTCAGAGGGTCAGGCCGACATCTCCATGCCTTATATTATAATAGGAGTGTTGGTCCTGTTGGTCGCTTTGGTCTTTGCCAAAATCCGCTTGCCCGAGGCCGAGGCGGCCGACGCTGCGGTAACGCAGGGCGATGAAGCCGATGCCGACAAACCCTTGTTGCGCCATTCCCTGTTTGTATGGGGCATGGTAGCCTTGTTCCTGTATGTGGCCGCGCAGACGGGTATCAACAGCTTCTTCATCAACTATGTCACCGAAACAGCCGGTGTGAGCAATGCTACGGCAGGGTTGCTGCTCTCCTTTGGCGGTATGGGCCTGTTCATGCTTGGACGCATGAGCGGCAGCTGGCTCATGGCCCGGCTGCATCCGGCTCGTGTGTTGCTTTATTGTGCTTTGGGAGCAGCGGTTTCCATGGCACTGTTGCTGCCCGGCTTGGGCCGGCTCGGTGTGGGAGCCTTCTTTGTGTGCTATTTGTGCGAGAGCATTATGTTCCCCACCATCTTCTCGCTTTCCCTGCGCGGCTTGGGCCGCCACACCAAGATGGGTTCGTCGCTGCTCATCATGTGCATTGTGGGCGGAGCAGTTGCCCCTGTGTTGATGGGAGCCATTGCCGACCATAGCAGCATAGCCCGCGCTTTTATTGTCCCCCTGTTGTGCTTTGTGGTGATAGCCTGCTACGCCTATAAGGCACATAACCGCCGTCCTGCATGATGTCGGGCGTTGCCGTCTACCAGTTGTTGGCCCAAGAGTTCGGGCATCCCTTTACGTCCGACCAGGAGCGGGCGGCCCTGTTGCTGAGCCACTTTGTGGTGACTGACCGCCAGCGGCCAGTCTGCATTCTGCGTGGATTTGCCGGTACAGGCAAGACCACCTTGGTCGGAGCCTTGGTGCGGGCGGTCCGCCAACTGCAGCTTCCCGTGGTGCTGTTGGCACCTACGGGCAGAGCAGCCAAGGTATTTGCTGCCCATGCCGGCGAAGCGGCCTACACGATTCACCGTTACATTTACCGTCAGGAGAGTTTCAAAGGAGAGAACACCCGTTTCAGTCTTGATTTCAACAAGTTGCGCCACGCCCTCTTTGTGGTCGATGAAGCCTCAATGATAGCGCGCGGCAGCTCGTCCGCCTTCAGCGACGCCCCTTTCGGTTCGGGTGAACTGTTGGACGACTTGGTGCGTTTTGTGTACAGCGGCGAAGGTTGCCGCCTGCTGTTAGTGGGTGATACCGCCCAGCTGCCGCCAGTAGGTGAGGAACAGAGTGCGGCGCTGAGCGATGCCTATTTAGCCCGTTACGGCCTGTTGGTCGGAAGTGCCGATTTGAAGCAGGTGCTGCGTCAGCAGAGCGGCAGCGGCGTGCTGGCCGGTGCGACCCTGTTGCGCGAGTTGCTGGAGCAAGGCTTTGAGGGCATTCCGCCCTTGCAGACCGCTGAGGCAGGCGAAGTGCGCGCCTTGCCCGCCGATGAGCTGGTGGAGTCACTCGAAAGTGATTATCACGAATTTGGTACCGATGATGTCATCGTAGTCACCCGTTCGAACAAGCGGGCCAACATATACAATGCAGGCATCCGTGCGCGCATCTTTGGTCGGGAAGAGGAATTGACGCGCGGCGACTTGGTGATGGCTGTAAAGAACAATTACTTCTGGTTGGAACAACTGGCCAAACAGTTAGACAAGGACGAGCGTCTGCCCATGGCCTTTGTGGCCAATGGAGATGCCGCTCAGGTAGTGCGCATACGCCACGTACACGAACAGTACGGATTTATGTTTGGCGATGCCACCCTTCGCTTTGCCGATTACGACGATTTCGAACTCGACTGCCGCGTGCTGCTCAGCACGTTACAGTCAGAATCGCCCTCGCTCACCCGCGACGAGAGCAATAGGCTGTTTGAGGCCGTGATGGCCGACTATGCCCACATTCCCCTCAAGAAGGACCGCCTGAAAGCCTTGCGTCAGGACCCTTATTACAATGCGGTGCAGCTGAAGTACGCCTATGCCGTTACCTGCCACAAGGCACAAGGCGGACAGTGGGCCAGGGTCTATGTCGACCAAGGCTATATTCCCGACGATGCCACCGGCACTTCCTACCTCCGTTGGCTCTACACGGCTTTCACCCGCACCACAGAGCGCGTTTATTTGGTGAATTGGAAGCCCCAGCCATAAGGGGAAATACTGCTCTGCCGGAGAAGTAGTACTGCTCTGCCAGAGAAGTAGTACTGTTCTGCCGGAGAAGTAGTACTTCAATGCCAGTAGAAGTAGT
>JBJEAF010000129.1:2030-3102 GCA_051868755.1 Alloprevotella sp. | reverse complement strand
TTATTTTGCACCCAACAAACGAACGATTTTATTTGTTTGAGCTTCCAAAGCGGGGGCTGGCCGACCTTTCGGGCCGACTTCACACGCGCTATTAGGCGACAAAGGTAGGCAGTTTTTGCTTTCGGGCCAACAAACGAACAAACAAACATCTTAAAAGTTATGGAACAAAAAAACAAGCTGACGGCGGCTGAGGCCGCAGAAAAGGTTACCCGGGAAAGGCTGAGGGCCATGAAGGACGGGGAACAGATCAGGGTGGTGTGTGCAGACGGGTATGACCTGGAAAGCCAGAGGAATACGGCGTATGCCATGCAGAAGTTGGAGAACTGCCGCTTTTCGTGCACGAGCGAGGGGCTGGCACTGACCGTGACGCGCTATGGTAACGAGCAGGCCTGAATGTGACCCGAAGGGCCGCTACAACATGATTCAGGCGGCGCGGATTCTGGGCGTGAGCAAGAAGACGGTGAGAAGGTGGGAGCTTAACGGCTTCATCAACTTTCACACGCGGCTGGGCGTGAGGAGCCGGTATACCTCGGGCGCGCAGATTATCAAATGCTGGGAGGATATGTACTTATGAGACGGATCGTGAGGAATTACCGTTACTGGGTGCTGGGTGCGCTCGGTGCGGCGGGGGCGGTGGCGCTGGCTGCCGTTCCGTCGGAGGAACTGGGCTGGTGGCCGTGGTTCTGGGTGCTGGCGGGGTCGAAGGCGGCTTCGGCGGCCTCGTTCGCCGTTATGGCGCGGCTGTATGGCCGCTGGGAACGGCGGGGCGAGATTAGGGAGCTGGTAGAACTGATTGGCAATGACTAAAAACAACTGTTATGAAACCTTTTGAAATTAACGTGAGAATTACTGTGGGCGCGGAAGCCGCGCTGATGGAACTGCTCCAGAGGCTGGCCGGAACCGGGGCGACCCCGCTGCCGAACAGCGGGGAACGGTGGCCAAAGGACGAAACGCGGATGGAGGCCGAAGCTGAGCCGGCCCCGCTGCCGAACAGCGGGGAAGGGCGGTCAAAGGCCGGAACTGAGAAGGCCCCGCTGCCGAACAGCGGGGAACGGTGGTCAAAGGACGAAAC
>JBJEAF010000129.1:0-1930 GCA_051868755.1 Alloprevotella sp. | reverse complement strand
CTGTGAAGGCGGAGGCCGCTCCTGTGAAGGCGGAGGCCGCTCCTGTGAAGGCGGAGGCCGCTCCTGTGAAGGCGGATTCGAAGGCCGGCGCGACGTTTACTGAGGTGGATGTACGCGCGGCCATGGAACGGACGCGCAAGCGTATCGAGGGCGAGGACTACCGCGAGAATACGGACGGCGAGGGCTACCGGACGTGGCACAGGAGGCTTACGGGGTGGTTCAAGGGCACGGCGGCCCTGCTGGGCGCGGAGAAACCGAGCGCGCTGGCTGACAGCGAGAGCAGGCGGAAGTTTATCGAGGCCTGTGACGGTGTGAGGGTTGAGGGTGATGAATTGTCTAACGAACTGCCTTTCTGAGTGTATGGGAAATCATGCTTTGTTGAGTCCTTCGTCGGCGCACAGGTGGCTTCACTGTGCGGCTGCCCCGCGGTTGGAGGAGCATATAGAAGACAGGGGCAGCGTGTTCGCCGAAGAGGGTACGCTGGCGCACGCTTACTGCGCGCTGAAGCTGAAGGAGTTTCTGGGCTTGCCGACGGACGGCGAGCTGGAGGAAATCGGGATGCTGGAGGGAAAGTACCACTGCGGTGAGATGGATGAGCACACGGACACGTACAAGGTGATCGTGCTGGAGAAGCTGACGGCTGCGCGGTCGCGTACGGCTGACGCGCAGCTGCTGGTGGAGACGCGGCTGGACTTCGGCAACCGTGTGCCGGAGGCCTTCGGCACGGCGGACGCGATCGTGATTGCGGACGGGTGTATGGAGGTGATTGACTTCAAGTACGGGAAGGGGGTGAAGGTGTCGGCCGTGAGCAACCCTCAGATGATGATCTACGCGCTGGGGGCTTATGACAAGTTCAGCTTCGACTACAGGATCGAGCGGGTGAGGATGACGATCGTGCAGCCGCGCATCGACAACCTGAGCGAGTGGGAGCTGTCGGCGGACGAGCTGCTGGGGTGGTCGGACGAGGTGCTCGTGCCTGCGGCGCGGGCTGCCTTTGAGGGCGGCGGGGAGCAGTGTCCCGGCGAGTGGTGCCGCTTCTGCAAGGTGAAGCACAGCTGCCGCGCGCTGGCGGATCGCTGTCTGAAGCTGGCCGCTGACCATGCCGGACGCGTGATGAGCAGCGAGGAGCTGGCGCGGGATGTGCTTCCGCAGGTGGCTACGGTGAAGGCGTGGCTCGCAGGTGTGGAGGACTATGCGCTGGAGCTCGCGCTGGGCGGCACGGAGCTGCCCGGCTGGAAGCTGGTGGAGGGAAGGAGCGTCAGGAAGATTCAGGATGCCGGAGGCGCGGCGGCTGCGCTGCAGCGGGCCGGCTACCGGGAGGAGGAGATTTACCGCCCTCTGGAGCTGCGGACGATTTCGGAACTGGAGAAGCTGACGGGACGGAAGCTGTTTGAGAATCTGTGTGGGGAGTATGTGGCGAGACCGAAGGGCAAGCCGACGCTGGTGCCGGCGAGCGACAAGCGGGCGGCCATTAACCCGATGTTGGACGACTTTAAGGATTTGTAGGATATGGCTGTATTCAGAAGGAACCTTCACGGTATCAGGGTGAAGGTGTGCTGCGCGAGCTGTGATTTCCGCAAGGCGGGCAGCAGGGAGTGCAAGATTTTCGGGAGTCCGGAGGCTGCCGTCCAGGGCGGGCCGTGCCCGCGCTATCTGATGAGGAATGGGCTGATGCACGCCGGGGCGAGGGGGAAGCGGCAGGAGAAGGTGGTGTTTAAGCCGATGGCGTACTTCAGGTTTCTGGCTGACTGGCGGAAGCGGGAGGATGAGCGGGAGAGGGCCTGGAAAGCGGAGGGGAGACCGCCGCATGAGCTTCCTGAGCGGGCGAGCATCGAGGAAATCAGGGGGGCCTGGGGGCGGGCTACGGGTTCGCGGCTTTGACTCCCGGCGGCTGAACCGCCGGGAACGGTGGTCGGGGGCATGGGGGGGG
>JBJEAF010000128.1:0-12632 GCA_051868755.1 Alloprevotella sp. | reverse complement strand
AAAATGAAAATCTTTCAGCTTTTCTTTTGCACTTCGCTCGCCTTGCACTACTTTTGCACTGAAATTGCGCACAAATGGCAAATTTGAGCAATTCGAAGGCTCCGGCTTGCGGGATGAAGTGCAGGATTGTGCTGCATGACGTGCCGGGCCACCGGGACTTGCGGCAGTCCGTCCGCACCCCCGAAATGTAAAACAGTTTAATCAGATAAGTATGACCAAACGCAAAATCCAATTCAGTTTAGTCTATCGCGACATGTTCCAGAGCAGCGGCAAGTTCCAGCCGCGCAAGGACCAGTTGGAGCGCATTGCCCCCGTTATCATCAAAATGGGATGCTTTGCCCGCGTCGAGACCAATGGTGGTGCCTTCGAGCAGGTTAATCTGCTCTATGGCGAGAATCCAAACAAGGCCGTCCGCGCCTTTACCAAGCCTTTCAACGAAGTGGGCATTAAGACCCACATGCTCGACCGTGGACTGAACGCCCTGCGCATGTTCCCCGTGCCTGCCGATGTGCGCCGCCTGATGTATAAGGTGAAGCATGCCCAAGGCGTGGACATCACCCGCATCTTCTGCGGTCTGAACGACGTGCGCAACATCATCCCCTCCATCAAGTATGCCATCGAAGGCGGAATGACTCCGCAGGCTACCCTCTGCATCACCAATTCGCCCATTCACACGGCCGAATATTACGCTCACATCGCAGACCAGCTCATTGAGGCCGGCGCACCCGAAATCTGCTTGAAGGACATGGCGGGTATCGGTCAGCCAGCCATGCTCGGCCGCCTCACCAAGATGATTAAGGACAAGCACCCCGAGGTGATCATCGAATACCACGGCCATTCGGGCCCGGGACTCTCCATGGCCACCATCCTCGAAGTGTGCAAGAACGGTGCCGACGTGATTGACACCGCTATCGAGCCGCTGTCGTGGGGTAAGGTTCACCCCGACGTGATTTCGGTGCAGAGCATGCTGAAGCACGCCGGCTTCGACGTGCCCGAAATCAACATGGAAGCTTACATGGAAGCCCGCAAGCTCACGCAGGAGTTCATCGACGACTTCCTGGGCTACTTCATGAACCCCTCGAACAAGCTCATGAGTTCGCTGCTCCTGGGCTGCGGTCTGCCCGGCGGCATGATGGGTTCGATGATGGCCGACCTCACGGGCGTGATGGGGGCTATCAACAACAACCGCAAGGCCAAGGGTGAACCCGAATACTCGGAGGACGAACTGCTCGTCAAGCTCTTCGATGAGGTGGCCTATGTGTGGCCGCGTGTAGGTTATCCTCCTTTGGTGACACCCTTCTCTCAGTACGTCAAGAACATCGCCCTGATGAACCTCCTCACCGAGTCTATGGGCAAGCCCCGCTACTCGATGATGGACAACGCTATCTGGGGCATGATTCTCGGCAAGAGCGGACGTCTGCCCGGCGAGGTGGATCCCGAAATCAAGGCTTTGGCCAAGGAGAAGGGCTTCGAGTTTACCGACGCTGACCCGCAGAGCTACTATCCCGACGACCTTCAGCGATTCATCGACGAGATGGAGCAGAACGGTTGGGAGCGTGGTGAAGACGACGAGGAGCTCTTTGAGTTCGCCATGCACGAAACGCAGTACCGCGACTACAAGAGCGGTGCCGCCAAGAAGCGTTTCCTGGCCGACTTGCAGGCAGCCAAGGACAAGGCCGGCGCAGCGGGCATGACTCCCGAGGAGGCCGCTGCCCTGAAGCACGCCAAGGCCGATGCCGTAGTAGCTCCCGAGAGCGGAACGCTGCTGTGGGAAATCGGTGGCGACGGCGAGTGTGTCAAGAGCATCGAGCCGTTCATTGGCAAGCAGTATGCCGAAGGCGACTTCTTCTGCTACATTGAGAACAACCACGGACAGATTCTTGAAATTCCCGCTGCACTGGGCGGCAAGCTCGTGGAAATCAATGCCAAGCAGGGCGCACGCGTCAACAAGGGCGATGTCATTGCCTACATTGAGCGCGAGCAGAAGGCTGAATAAGAGGTTCATGCGCCCGGTGCGCAGTGACTGACAGACCATCGACAAACAGGAGTTTACGGGACTTCCCTTCGGCGACGCAAGGCCGCCCGGACGGGAATCCGTGTAAACTCCTGTTTTTTGGTGAAAGAAACGACGGGCGTTCAACCTGCTGGGTTGAACGCCCGTCGTCATGGTGTGTGGCTTAGCGAATAACTTTCTTCACCGTGCCGTCGGAGAGCTGTATGAGCTGGATGCCCCGTCCGGCAGGCTGTGAGAGGCGGCGTCCGCTCAGGTCGTAGCGCGCCTTTTCGGTCACGGCCTTCGGGCCGCACACGGTGGGCAGGCCGGTCTGTTCCAAAATGTCGGACAGCTTGAAGCGCACGCAGTTGTCCACTTCGCACTTCTGGAAGTCATTGGCGTTGTAGTTGTACACGAAGGCCACCACTTCCATGTTATCCTTCACCCAGCTGTCCTGAAGGTCGAAGGTGCAGCTGTACTGGAAGGTGTTGCCGTCCCACACCACGGGTTCGCCCCAGGTGGAGTTGTAGGCGCGGGTCACGTGCTGTTGGTAGAACGACTTGCCGGCTCCCGACTGCGACGAGCTGAAGATATCGTTTTCGAGCAGGAACACATTGAGGTGCGGGTTCGGTGTGTCGTACATCGCGTTGCACTTCACGCCCACCGAAGCCGTCACTTGGGTGCTGTCGGCGTTGTAGGCCAGCGTCAGGCCCAGCACGGCGTTGGCCTCGCGCTGCAGTTCGATGTCGGCATAGTAGGCAATGGTGGAGGCTGAGCCGGGAATGAAGATCGTGTTGAGGTAGCTCGAACTGCTGTAGTGCGGATAGGCTGCCCGGCGGTTCATCATCATGCCCGGGGCATAGCTGCCGGGATATTCGACGTAGAACTGCAGGTAGTCGCGGTCGGCAGGCTGCGTGTAGCTGTCCTCATAGTAGCCCGCGTGGTGGGCAATGGCATACACGCGGTCGGCGTAGGAAGGCTGCGAGAGGAACTCGTGGAGCGCGTTGGCCACAGACGGGCAGTTGGGACACCGTTCGGTGGTAAACTCTTCGATGAGCACGTTGCGCTGGTAGGCATAGACGGCCTCGGCGCAGTTGTTGTCGGCCACTTCGTCCGCACCGCCGTTCAGGCCGGTGAGCTTCAGCTGCCAGCTGTCGCTCTCGTCCACTGCGCATTGCGGGTCGAAGGGGAAGCTAACGGTCTGCGTCTGGCCGGGCTGCAGGTCGAGCTTCAGCTCGGTCCGGGCGGCACTCGCGCCGTTGCGCTCCACGTCAAACTGGACGCTGCTGACGGCTTCGGTGCCCGCATTGAAGAGCGTGGCTGTGGCCTGCATGGCTGTGGCCGAGGTGGTGGGGGCCGGGCTGACCTGTGCCGAGAGCAGGCCCAAGTCATGCTGCGGCAGCTTGTCGCCACTCACCAAGGCTTCGACGCTCACCACGCCGTAGCCGCTGATGTCGGTCCACTCGCCGCCCTTGAGGCGGCAGAACGATGACTCCTTCACGCGCGGCGACACCTGGGAGATGATGTTTACGCCCGTTTTCTGGTAGATGGAGAAGCCGATGTACAAGTCTTCGCCATTGCTCTCCAAAGTGTAGGGCGTGTCGAAGGCCACTTCGTTCCAGCCCTGCTGTACGGTCGGCGTAGTACCTGAACGCAGAATGAGCTGCTCGGCCAGGTTCGGCCCGTCGGGCGAGTGGCGCAGCCACACCCTGAGCGAGTCGGTGTTGATGCGTTGTACCAGCGCGGCGCGCACCGCTGTGACGGTGCTGCCGGCATAGCCTGCCAGCTGGTTGGCAGGAATGCGCAGCGCGCAGTCGAGCCAGCCGCGCTCGTCCATTCTCACAGAGGTTTCCGTGCTTTGTTCGCTGTTGCAGAAACCCAGGGTGGCTGTTTGGGCCGACGCGCCGAGCGTGCAGGCCGACAGCCCCAGTAAGAGTAGTGTTTTCTTCATTGTTTGATTAGAATGTTGTAGCGGCCGCACCGGCATCCCTGTGCTACAGGGTGACCAGTGTGGCCCCAAAACCATATTCGCGGAAAGAAGCATCCTGGTGGCGTGCCTGCGGGAAGCGCGTCTGTACCAGTTGGATGAGGGCCTTGCGCAACACGCCGTTGCCCTTGCCGTGGATAAACACGATGCGCTGGCCCGTGTGGTTGCGGTGTTCCTGCAACACGTCGGCTGCGACCTTGAGCTGGTAGTCCAGGATGTCGGCCGGTTGCAGTCCGACCAGCGTGTCGAGCAGGCTGTGAGCGTGCAGGTCTACTTCGATGGGCATGTCGGCCTGTCGTTTGGCGGCGCGCCTGCCTTGGGGTGCGGCAGCCTCAGGGCGGGGCTGCGCTTCGGGCGTGCGTTCAGTCAGGGCCTGTTGTAGCAGGTCAGCATCGATACCCGTGCCGCGTACAGGCAGGTCATCGACCACCAAGGGCAGCACCCATGCCGGCTGGTTGAAGAAGGGGGTGTCGGTGAAGGTGTGCAGCTTGAAGCATCGTGTCAGGTCGGGCCGCAAGGGCATGTTGAGGGGCGGCTTGGGCGCGAAGGGCTTGTCGCGCTTGAAGGCCAGCATCTGCAACACGGGACGTTCCCACAGTTGCAGCTCGGACGGCGGCACCGTTTCGAGCAGCAGCTTGGTGTTGGGGGCCAGTTCGCCCTCGTGGCGCAGGGCTGTGCTGCCGTCGACGGTGAGCAGCAGGGCGAAGTGCAGGTAGTAGTTGCAGTCATTCACCAAGTAGATTTCGAAGTCCGTGTTGGGCACGCGCCGCGCCTCGGCGGGCACAAAGGCCAAGCTGAGGTTGAGCTGGTCGGCTCCGCGCCGTTCCTGCGGCAGCGGCGTGTAGTTGAGCGGCAGGTCGGCCAAGTCGGTTTCCTCGGCCTCTTCGGCTTCCGCCTCGGTAGCTTCGGCAGCGGGCTTCGCCTTCTTCTTCGGCTTGAGGGCGATGTTGTAGGCATCGGTCTCGACCACCACCACGTCTTTCAGCAGGGTGGGAATCTCGAAGCCGTCGGCATCGCTCACCAGCACGGTGTCCTTGCCTTGGAATCCGGTTATCACGCCTCCTCCCACGTCGTTGAGGAAGCGCACTTTGTCACCAATTTTCATGTCAGTCTGTTAGAGTTGTCAGTTCGTTATGTTGCCGCGTGCGGCACAGCATGCCAAGAGTCAGGGAGCGGCAGTACTATCCCCAGCGCACCCACTTGAGCATTTCCTTCAGCGTAGGCTTTTTGCCATACATGAGGATGCCCACCCGGTAGATGCGCGCGCTCAGCCACACAAACAGGATGGAGGTGGCGAAGAGCAGGCCCAGAGAAAGGAGTTCCTGCCACAGGGGCACACCGAAGGGAATGCGCACCATCATCACGATAGGTGAGGTGAGGGGGAAGAGCGAGGCCCAGAAGGCCAGCGGGCCGTTGGTGTTCTCGACGCTGCCCATGGCGGCATAGAGGCCGAACACCATGATGAGCACCACGGGCATCATGAACTGTGAGGAGTCCTCCTGCTCGTTGACCGAGGCTCCCACGGCAGCGAAGAAGGAGGCGTAGAGCAGGTAGCCGCCCACGAAGTAGAGCACGAAGAGGATGCCGATTTCGGCATAGGGCAGGTTGATGAGGGCCGAGAGAATCTCGTTGTCTTCGCCGGCTTGGGCCAATACGGCCGGGTCAGCGGCGGCCATCGTGCCGGCCCCCATTTGGGCTGCCATGCCGGCCTGCTGCGTCTGGGCGGCATCCAGTCCGAACAGGGTGGAGGCCCCGAAGAGGATGAGCGCAAGCATCACGGCCCAGATGGCCATCTGCACGAAGCCCACGAGCGAGATGCCGATAATCTTGCCCATCATGAGCTGGAAGGGCTTGACGCTGCTCACCATCAGCTCGACAATGCGGTTGGTCTTTTCCTCCATGACGCTCTGCATGACCATGCCGCCGTACGACATGACGAACAGGTAGATGATGAAGGTGAAGAGGAAGCCTGCGGCCATGGCTATGTGCGTGTTGGAGCTGGTCGAGTCGCCCTCGGCGTTACGCTTGAGGGTCGAGACGCTGATTTCGCTCTGTATGTCGTCGATGATTTGGTCGAGTCCCTGGATGCCTGTGGCGGCGAGCTTGTCGCGGCGCACCTGTTCGTTGAGCACGCTTTCGGTGTACGACAGCAGTCCTGCGGCCACTTCCTTGCGCGACAGGATGGTGGCAGCCTTGGGCTGCTGGACCAGGTCGGCCGTGATGCGGATGACGGCCTCATAGTGGGTCGTGTCGGCATAATAGGCCGCATTGTCGGGGTCGGTGATGGGCACGAAGCGCCAGGTGGCGTCGTCCTTGAACAGCGGCAGGTACTTGCCCGTTTCGTCGGCCACGGCCACGGCCTTCTGGTCATCGTCCTTGATGGTCGACAGCCAGATGGGCACAAACACCAGCGCAGCCATGATGAAGGGCATGAGGATGGTGAGGATGATGAACGACTTTTTCTTGACGCGTGTCAGAAATTCGCGTTGTATGACGAGGAGGGTCTTTGACATGGCGTAGACGTTGTTTTTACTTGGACACTACTTGGAGGAAGATTTGCTGCATGGTGGGCATCTTTTCGCTGATGGCGCGCAGTTCGATGCGTTCGGCCACTGCGGTGATGAGGGCGGAGTTACTCAGTCGTTCGGCCTTGTGGAGCACGTAGGTGTGCAGGCCGCCGGCTTCGGTGTGCTCCACCACGTCGAAGAAGTCCTGGGCCGAGGCCAACGAACCGTCGGTCGATACGGCCTCATACAGGCCCGTGCGGAAGCGGCCTTTCACCTCGTCCACATGGCCCGAGAGCACGACGTTCGAATGGTTGATGAGGGCAATCTCGTCGCACACCTCTTCGACCGACGACATGTTGTGGGTGGAGAATATCACGGTGTGGCCTTCGTCGCGCAGGCGCAGGATTTCCTGCTTCAGCATCTCGGCGTTCACGGGGTCAAAGCCTGAGAAAGGCTCGTCGAAGATCAGGAGGGGAGGCTCGTGGAGCACGGTGATGATGAACTGTACCTTCTGCTGCATGCCCTTCGAGAGTTCTTCGAGCTTCTTGTCCCACCACGGCATGATTTCAAAGCGGTTGAACCAGAAGGTGAGACGCTTCTTCGCCTCAGCGCGCGACAGCCCTTTGAGCTGTGCCAAGTAGATGGCCTGCTCGCCCACCTTCATCTTCTTGTAGAGGCCGCGCTCTTCGGGCAGGTAGCCGATGCGCATCACGTCGTCGGCCTCGAAGGGGTGTCCGTCGAAGGTGATGTCGCCGCTGTCGGGGGCGGTGATGCGGTTGATGATGCGAATGAGCGTGGTCTTGCCCGCGCCGTTCGGGCCGAGCAGTCCGAAGACCTTGCCGCGCGGCACCTCGATGCTCACGTCGTTGAGGGCGGTATGGGCGGCATATCGCTTGACGATGTGCTTGGCTTTGAGAAATGTGTCTGTCATGTTTCGGGTGTTAAGAGTTGGAGAAGTGGGGTGGGCGTGCTGTGTGTGTCAACGCCTACCGGGCAGCAGTCACGGGGGTCACGGTGTAACCCTTGTCGCGGAGCAGCTGGAGCAGGCCGCGCGGGCCGGGCAGGTGGAGTGCACCGACGGCCACGAAGGTAGACTTTTGCTCCATGATGTCGGGCAGAGCCTCGGCCCAGTTGGTGTTTCGGTTGTAGATGAGGGCCTCCTCTTCGGCCGGTGTGGAGTCACACTGGTTGTGTCGCTTCTCCTCGTTCAACTGCCAGAGGGCCTCCATGTCTTGGGCGTAGAAGGCATTGATGATGCGTTGCAACATCTGCTGCGTGTAGTCCGCGTCGTCGACCAGACACATCAGTTGTTCGACCTGACGCTCCAGCGAAGCTTGGTTGAACAGGATGTTGAACTGGAAGTCGGGCTGTTCGAGTCCGCCCACGGCCTTGTGCTGTTCGGCGGCCACCTTCTGGAAGTATGTGTCGAACTGTTCCTGCGGGTTGAACCCCTGTTCCAACTTCAGGCAGAGCAGCACGGTCAGCTGTTGCTGCAGGGCGGCGGGCTTCATCTGCTTCAGCTGGGCCAGCATGGGGTTTTCGAGGTCCGTGCCCATGTGGGTGCGCAGGAACTCGTTGAGCCGCTGCAGCTGCTGGGCAGTGAGCAGGCCGTCGAGGGTGGTGTCTTCGGGCAGCATCATGTACTGCTGCATCTGTACTCCCAGTTCGGGGTTCGACAGGAGGGCCTGCATGTCGAGTTCGCCATATACCTGCTCGCTGGCTGCGAGTGCATCGCGCAGTCCCGGCACACTGTCTACAAAGGCCGCGTTGGCCAGGTGGTAAGTGCCCATGACGTAAGAGGGGCTGGCCAGCTTGTTGCCCTCAATTTTCCATAAAAGTTGTGCCCGCAGCGTGCCCGTGAGGGTGAGCAGGGCCATGAGTGAAAGCAGAATCCGCTTCATGTTTTCAGATAGGGTTAGGTTGAATGATAGGGTGGGAGGCAGGCGGCGCGAGGCCAGACCTCCTTGTCCGATGGACGCACTCCGGCGGCTTTTTGCTACACGCCGGGCGGCCTGTTCGGGTCTTCGGCGTGGCTAAGGCTGGGTTTCGCCTTCGATAAAGTTCTCCATGAACACGTGTTCGCCGTCGAACACCGCGTAGGTGAACTGCGAGATCCAGTCGCCCAGAATGAGCAGGCGCGTGGTGCGCGAGAGCATCAGGTCCAGCTCGATGTGGCGGTGTCCGAAGAGGAAGAAGTTGATGTCGGGGTGCGTTTGCAGATAGTCCTTCGCAAAGCGGATCAGCTCCTCCTTGTCCTCTCCCTGGTAGGGCGGCTCCTGGCCGTCCTCCCGCTTCAGTCGCGAACGCCGTGCCCACTCCAGTCCGAAGGCCATGCCCCAGCGCGGGTGTACGGCGGCAAAGAGCCGCTGGCAGAGCGGGTTGTGGAAGAGCGCGCGCAGGAATTTGAACTTGCCGTCGTGGCTGCCCAGCCCGTCGCCGTGGGCCAGCAGGAAGGTCTGGCCGTACAGCTCGACGGTCGCGGCCTGCCGGTGGACCGTCATGCCGCATTCCTTCTCGAAATAGTCGTGTTGCCACAAGTCGTGGTTGCCATAGAAATAGTGTACCTCGACGCCCATGTCGGTCAGCTCGCTGATTTTGCCCAGCAGGCGGGTGTAGCCCTTGGGCACAACGGTGCGGTATTCGTGCCAGAAGTCGAACATGTCGCCCAGCAGATACACGGCCTGCGCCTTGTGCTTGATGCTGTCGAGGAAGTTCACCAAGCGGCGCTCCTGGGTGCGGCCGTGCGGTATGGCCAGGCTGCCCAGGTGGGCATCGGACAGGAAGTAGATATTCTTCATTGCTTTGTGTAGGAGTTCAAGCTTATAGTGTGAGGTGTGGAGCAGGCTCAGGCGGCGCGGGGCCGCCCTTCAGCCGGCTACAGGAATCCCAGTTCGAGTTTGGCCTCTTCGCTCATCATGTCCTTGTCCCACTCGGGGTCAAAGACGAGGTTGACCTGGGCCTCGGTCACGCCGGCCACCCCGTCGAGCTTGATGCGCACGTCTTCGACAATGAAGTCAGCTGCCGGGCAGTTGGGGGCAGTGAGCGTCATATCGACATCGAGTGTGCCGTCGTCGTGCAGCTCAATGCGGTAGATGAGGCCCAGGTTGTAGATGTCAACCGGGATTTCGGGGTCGTATACGGTTTTGAGCACTTCGACAATGCGCTCTTCGATTTTCAGTTTCTCTTCGGCATCCATGGGGATAGCTGTTATATATATAATAAGGAGTATTTGTAGTCAGTGAGGTCCGGCCGGGCGTGTCGGCGTCGGGGCGGGTCAGAGCGTGCCCTCGTCCTGATAGCTGTAGTAGCCGGTGTCGGTCACGATGATGTGGTCAATCAGGCGGATGTCCATGACGGCGGCCGCCTGTTTCACCTTCTGCGTCAGCCTGTTGTCCTCTGCGCTGGGCTTTCGGTTGCCCGAGGGGTGGTTATGGCAGAGCACGAGGTGCGTGGCCCCACACAGCAGGGCCTCCTTCAGGATGAGGCGCACATCGACCACCGTGCCCGTGATGCCGCCGCGGCTGATGAGCTTCGTGGCGATGAGGCGCAGGTGATGGTTGAGCAGCAACACGTGGCACTCCTCGACCTGCGTGAACTTGAGCTGGCCGATCAGGTACTCGTAGATGTCGTCCGAGGAGCAGAAGCGCGGCTTGCTGTCGAAGTTCTCCTTCATCCGCCGCTTGCCCAGCTCGCAGGCAGCCAGCACGCTGACGGCCTTGGCCTTGCCCAGCCCCTTGTAGCGGCACAGCTCCCCGATGCTCATGTTGCCCAGCGTGGCGAGGCTGTCGCCGCAGTCATTCATGACGCGCTGCATGAGCTGCACGGCATTCTCTTCGGTGTTGCCCGAACCGATCAGTATGGCCAGCAGTTCGGCCTTGCTCAGTGTCGCCGCGCCTTGCGCTTCGAGCTTTTCGCGGGGCCGGTCTTCGGCATTCAGGTCGGTGATGTTCAGTTTCATTGGTAGAAGTTCTTGCTGAAGGCGTTAAACTCGCCCCGGCCCCTTACGCAGCGTTGCCACCAGGCACGCACGAAGCCGCTGCCATAGCCCCACAGCTGCACGTAGGCGGCAGCCACGGCCAGCAGGCCCACCTCCGGACTGCGTTCGAGCCGTGTGGCATCGGCGAAGATGAGCAGGGCAAACAGCACAAAGGGCAGCAGCATCACCCACCAATGGGGACAGCCCGCCGGGCCAGCCACGGCAGCCAGCAACAGCAGGGCCGCGCAGCCCACAGTGAACACCGCCGGCAAGAGATGGACAGCCTTCAGCGTGCCCGGGTGACGCTTGGTGAGGTGAATGCGGGCTATGCCCGAGTTGTGTACCTGCTTGAAGAACTTGCGCAGGTCTGTGCGCCGCTTGTGCCACACCCAGGCTTCGGGAAAGAGGCGGCAGCTGTAGCCGCCCTTGAATATGCGGGTCGAGAAGTCGATGTCCTCGCCGAAGCGCATGGCCGAGAAGCCGCCCAGCGCGTTGTAGACCGTGCGGCGGCAGCCCATGTTGAACGAGCGCGGGTAGAACTTGTCCATCTTCTTCTTGCCGCCGCGTATGCCCCCCGTGGTGAAGAAGGAGGTCATGGCATAGTTGATGGCCTTCTGCATCGGGGTGAACGAGGCGTGCGCCCGGTCCGGTCCGCCGAAGGCATCGCAAGGGCGGGCCTGGAGTTCGGCATCGACCGCAGCCAGATAGCCTTCGGGCAGCACGGCGTCGGAGTCGAGAATCAGCACATAGTCGCCCTCGGCGCGCTCTACGCCGAAGTTGCGCGTCTGTCCCGGTCCCGAGTTGGGCTTGGTGAAGTAGCGCACCGGCATTTGGGCGGCATACGCCTCGGCCACATCGCGGCAGGGAAGCTGCGAACCGTCCTCCACGACCAGCACTTCGAAGTCGCGCAGTGTCTGGCGGGAGAGGCTCTCGAGCAGCTCGCGTGCCTCGTCGGGGCGGTTGTATACGGGGATGATGAATGAATATTTCATAGGGCAAAAGTAGTGCAAGGCGAGAGAAGTGCAAAATGAAAAGCTGAAAGTTTTGCATTTTGCACTTCCGAGCCGCCGCCTACTTTATCAAAAAGTAGTGCAAGGCGAGAGAAGTGCAAAATGAAAAGCTGAAAGTTTTGCATTTTGCACTTCCGAGCCGCCGCCTACTTTATCAAAAAGTAGTGCAAGGCGAGAGAAGTGCAAAATGAAAAATTGTGCAAGTGAGTGCAAAGCCAAGCTCGCCCCAAGCTTTGCCGAGCGCAGCCAATTTTATGTAAAGCTTCATTTTCTATTTTCTGCGGTGGGCAAAATGGCCGTAACTGGGCAATTTAGGGGGTGCATTCTTTTGACTTTGATGAAAAAGACGTAATTTTGCGCCCGCAAAACCAATACATTACATAAACAACCCCATGATTAAATCACAAGACATCAAGAAGGGCACCTGCATCCGCCTCGACGGCAAGCTCTACTTCTGCATCGACTTCCTCCACGTAAAGCCCGGTAAGGGTAACACCATCATGCGCACCACGCTGAAGGACGTAGTGAGCGGACGCGTGCTCGAACGCCGCTTCAACATCGGCGAGGCTCTCGAAGACGTGCGTGTAGAACGCCGCCCCTTCCAGTTCTCCTATGCCGAAGGCGACCAGTACCACTTCCTGAACCAGGAGACTTGGGACGATGTGGTTATTGAGCGCGAACTCATCACGGGCGTTGACTTCATGAAGGAAGGCGACGTTTGCGAAGTGGTGAGCGACGCTTCGACCGAAACCATCCTCTATGCCGAAATGCCCGTGAAGACGCAGCTCAAGATTGTCTACACCGAGCCGGGCCTGAAGGGCGACACCGCCACCAACACCACCAAGCCCGCCAAACTCGAAACGGGCGTTGAGGTGCGCGTGCCCCTGTTCATCAATGAAGGTGAAACCATCGAAGTTGACACCCGCGACGGTTCTTACCTCAACCGCGTGAAGGCATAAGGCCGTCCGCACTCAGACAGACACCAATCGTATGGTTTTAATTGTTTGTTTGGCCGCTTTCGCCCCACCGTTCGGTGGCAGGTGAAGGTGGCCAAATTTGTATGTAGGGCACAGCCGTTGCCCCTTGCCGCATTGGGGGGAAACAACTCGGCACTTAGGATTTCCTAATCGGCACTTAGGAAAAACAACTCGGCACTTAG
>JBJEAF010000127.1:0-3129 GCA_051868755.1 Alloprevotella sp. | reverse complement strand
AGCATGGGGCAGGACGAGGTCTTTGAATATTTCGAAGATTATGAGGGATAAGGTTGTGAGGTTATAAAGTTAGTGTTTAAAGCATTCACACATTTATCCAAAAATCATGCACCGGTATTTCGGCTTGAGCCACCTAAATCTCATAACCCCAAGAAACATAAATCCATAAAGCAAAAAGAAGGCTCCGTTAGTTGTAGTGCAAACAGCACGGCAACTAACGGAGCCTTTAAATGTTCCAGCGAATAGGCTGGGAGTAGAGATTACTTGACGAGAGTGGCAATGACTGTACCCAAAGTGGCGGTCATCGTACCGAGCGAGAGAATCTCGCTGAACGACATGTTCTTGCGGCGTGACTTGGCCGGTACGAGGATGGTACAGCCCGGTGTGATGTCCTTGGATGAACGTACACGGGTTACCGTACCGTTCATGTTCACGGCAAACACACGGCGACGCTTGGCACGCAGACCATAACCGCCGGCCTGTTCGATGTAGAACGAGAGCTTGGCTCCCTTGCGGTAGGCCACGGAGTTAGGATACATGACCTGACCATTGATTGACACGGTATTGCTGTACTGCGGTACCACCAGCTTGTCGCCTTCGCGCAACACGATGTCCCAACGGTCATTGCCCGGATTCTTCATGGCTTCATCCAGGTTGATACCGACCATCTGGACATCGCCCATTTCGAGCTGGCTCATGTCGAGCGAGTCGCCGCTGACAGCCATCTTCAGCATAGTCTCTTGCTTGATCTTCTCTTCTGGGGTCAAGGTGCGTTCCAAATGGGCACCGGCAGCATAGGCTTCGTCGGTCAGACCGCCTGCCTCGCGGATGAGGTCGGTCAAGCGCATACCCTTGTTGGCCAGCACATACGTGCCTTCGAAGGCAACTTCGCCCGACACACTGACATGCTGCTGCTCGACATAACCCGGTGAACGGCGCACGAACACTTCGTCAAACGGTTCGAGCACAAAGCCCCGTGTGCCGTCGATGACAAAGCCTTCCTTCAGCGCGAAGGTATAGGACTGGGCCACCTGAGCCTTGGACTGTATGGACTGATGGTCACGGATTCGGCGGGAGATATCGACCTTTACTGTCGAGGCCGCATCCTTCAGACCACCCGCTTGCAGGATAAAGTCTTCAATGGTAGTGTTCTCTGCAAATTCGTAGGTGCCGGGGTAGTTCACTTCGCCATGAATAGTGAGTACACGCTCTTCCTGTATGCTCTTCTGCGAAGCTATGTAGAGCACGTCCTCATTGCGCAAGGAAATGTCGGCCACTGTATGGTCCATGATGCCTTTGACATCGAAGGACAGAGCTTCGAGCGAACGGTCCTCCTTGCGGCGGTGGAGCAGGCCGCGGGCCGTAAAGGCGTCTTCCGACAGACCGCCTGCCGCTTCGATGAGCTGGCGCACGGTGGTGATGTTGCCGTCCATCTGGAACATGCCGGGACGCATGAGCGCTCCCTTGGCCTCTACCATGTTGCTGTAACGTTGCAGCACACTGTCAACCGACACCGAGTCGCCGTCCATAAGCTGGAAGGCATTGCGGTCGAAGTCATCGACAGAATAGACCGAAAGCTTTCCGCCCGCCTTGCGCATGAGGCGTACCTGCGACTGATAGGCATCACCCGTGAAACCGCCGGCGTACTTCAGCAGGGTGCCCACGCTCTCGGTCTGCTTCATTTCGTAATACATGGGGCGCTTGACCTTACCCGTCACCTGAACCAGACATTCGTAGGGTTCTACAATAATGACATCGCCCGAAGTGAGGCGCACGTTGCCCTTCATGTTGCCATTGAGGATATAGTCATAGATGTCGCAGGTCGAAATGAGCTTGCCGTTACGATAGATGCGGATGTTGCGGAGCGTACCGATTTCGTTCGTGCCGCCCGCCATGTACAGGGCGTTGAACACCGTGGCAAAGGCCGAGAGTGTGTAGGAGCCAGGCACCATCACTTCGCCCATCACGTCGATCGTGATCGTGCGCGTCTGTCCGACTGTGAGCCTGACGTTCGAACCGCTGTATCGGCTGCCAAGCGTGCTCTTAAGCCGCTGGTTGGCTTGTGCAACGGTCAGTCCGTCGACGGTAACGGGGCCATAATTGTCAATCAGGATGGTTCCGTCGGGGGTAACGGTACATTCAAAACGTTCTTGCGAGGCTCCCCACACATCGACAAACACGGCATCGCCCGGACCCAGCCGGTAGTTGGAGGGGGTGGCAATGTTCATGTTCGGCTCAAAACTGAGCAGTCGGTTGTTGAATATATTACGACCGAACACCTGCTTCTCGACAGGCGTCTGGCTGAACAGGTCTTCATCATCCCAATATCCCATAGCTTCGAGCGAGTCGGGCAAGAGTCCGTCAATCTCGTTCAGGTAATTGTAGTCGCGGCGCTGCTCGTAGAGCGCGCGTTGCTTGTCCGACATCTTCGTCACATCTTCCTGGTCGCGTCGACCGGGCCGCTGGTTCTGGCCCTTCGGGTCTTTCTCATCCCCATTGGGCGAACGCATACGCGAGGTTGACCCCGCACCGCTGATGTTCTTTGCACCAATCACCTCACCATTCTGCTGCTTGTCATATTTGTCCTTGATGCGTCTGATTTGCTCGATCGACACACCACGTTCTATGAGTTTTGTCACGATTTCGGTGCGGGGCGTACCCTTTTCGTTTTCCTTTATCATGAACTGCATGACCTGCGTGTCGCTCATAGCAGTTTGCGCGGCCAAATCAAACGCCGCGCCCCAAAGGAGAGCCAAGAGGAGAAGAGCCTTGTATAATTTCATATAGAAGATGGATGATGGTTTCGTGATGTGATGTTCAGACTATGGTATTAGTAAGAACGTGAGAGAAGGCAAAATATTGTAATTAAGGGGTGTTCTATAATTCAGGCTTTAAAGAATGCCCCGTGAGTGACTTCATTTATTCCGGCTGCCTGCTGTTCTAAAAATCCAGCATCCAGCTCGTCTTAATTTATAGAACACCCCTTAATTTTTATGTCGTGCAAAGATAGAGAGAAATCCATTTCTAACGGTGCAACCGTAGTGTTTTTTTTGTAACAGGCATTCGAATCCGTTCAAAAAGCGGGTGTTTGCGGCGTACAAGAAGCAGAATGAGTACTAAGGGCGGCAG
>JBJEAF010000126.1:0-3157 GCA_051868755.1 Alloprevotella sp. | reverse complement strand
TTGTGAAGAAACACTCGCAGCAGTGCCTCTAAGTTCTAATTTATAGAAGCCCCCTTTAGTTTATGCCCGTCAAAACGGTGGCAACGCGTATTTTGTTGTAATTTTGCGGGCGTTATGCAGAAAGAAGAAAACTATTTGTATGCTCCTGCCGTGCTCGACTTCGTGAGGGTTAGCACGGAATACTGCAAATGTCTGGAGCAGTGCCAGGGTATGCAGCGCGCCGAGTTCTGCCGCGTGATGCGCGGACTGCTGCCTATGATTTATCTGAAAATGACACTGATCGGGACTGTGCCCGAAGCAGCCGGGTGGAACGAGCAGCAACTCACGGAGGAGGATTATGACTTTGTGCGCACGGCTGTGGCACAGGTAATGGGCGAACACGATGACTTTCTGGACGTGTTTGTCGAAGACTTCAAGTTCTCCGAACAGCCGGTACTCTGCACGGTCAGCGAGAATCTGGCCGACGTATACCAGTCCCTGCGTGAGCTGGCGGCCACCTTCCGCGAAGGCTACGAAGAAGCCATGCAGGTGTCACTCTATGATACGGCCGAAGAATTCAAGCTGCAGTGGGGACAGAAGTTGCTCAATGCCTTGCGCGCCATTCATGATGTGGACATGCAGCAGGCTGCCGACTAATCCAGCAAACCGACAAGCTCACATTCCATGCGCGATTTATACATCAAAATAGACAAGGACATCATTCCCCAGCTGCCACGCTATGCCTTTGATGGCCGCATTGTGGTGGTTCAGAGCGAGGAAGAGGCCAACCGGGCCGTAAGGGCACTGCGGACTGCACCGATGATTGGTATTGACACCGAAACGAGGCCTGCCTTCAAGCGCGGCGAAATGCACAAGGTGGCCCTGCTACAAATAGCTACCGAGGAAATCTGCTTCCTGTTCCGCCTGAACCAGATGGGGCTGCCCGCGGCATTGGTCGAGTTGCTTTCAGACAAGAACGTGCTGAAGCTGGGTCTGTCATTGCATGACGACTTCATGATGCTTAGCCGTCGGAACAGCCAGTTACAGCCTGCGGGTTACATCGACTTGCAGAACTATGTGAAGGAAATGGGCATTGGAGACCTCAGCCTGCAAAAGCTCTATGCCAATGTGTTTGGCAAACGCATATCCAAATCTGCACGTCTGAGCAACTGGGAGGCCGATGTGCTGACCGATGCCCAGAAAGTGTATGCCGCCACCGATGCCGTGACTTGCATACACCTCTATAAAGAACTGAAAACATTGAAGGAAAGCGGCGACTACCGTTTGGTGTAGCACCTCCGTTATCCCATAAAATCTGCACCATCATGCACACATTCATTTTGCGCCGGGGCAAGGAAGAAAGCCTCAAGCGGTTTCATCCCTGGGTTTTCTCGGGAGCCATTGACCATAGCGACGGAACGCCTGAAGAGGGCGAACTTGTTCGTGTGGTTTCGCATAAAGGCGAGTTTTTGGGTTATGGCCATTGCCAGATAGGTTCGATAGCGGTGCGTATGCTCACCTTCCGGGATGAGCCTGTCGACCGCAAGTTCTGGCAACGCCGGCTGTCGGAGGCTTTCCGCCTGCGCCGGGCTTTGCACCTCACGGGACGTACAGACAACGACATCTACCGCTTGGTGCATGGTGAGGGCGACCGCCTGCCCGGCTTGGTCATCGATGTGTATGGTCGTACGGCTGTATTGCAGGCCCATTCGGTGGGTATGCACGTGTGTCGTGAAGCACTGGCCGATGCCCTGGTTGAGGCCGCTGAAGGACTGATTGACAATGTGTACTACAAGTCAGAGACCACCTTACCCTATAAGGCCGACTTGCATCAGGAAAATGGTTTCCTGCGTGGAAACGATGAGGGAAACATTGCAACCGAGAACGGGCTGCGCTTCCATATAGACTGGTTGCGCGGACAGAAAACAGGCTTCTTCGTAGACCAGCGCGAAAACCGCGCCTTGCTGGAACAATATGCCCAGGGACGCAGTGTGTTGAACATGTTTTGCTACACAGGCGGCTTCAGTGTCTATGCCTTGCGCGGCGGGGCCAAGCTGGTTCACTCGGTCGATTCGTCGGCCAAGGCCATTGAGCTGACGCGTGCCAATGCCGAACTGAACTTCCCCGGCGACAGCCGTCACGAGGCTTATGCTGCCGATGCCTTCAAATTCTTGGAAGAGGCAGGTTCCAACTACGACCTCATTGTGCTCGACCCGCCGGCCTTCGCCAAACATCGCGATGCCCTGCGCAACGCCTTGAAAGGCTATACCCGGCTCAACGCCATGGCCTTCCGTAAAATCAAGCCGGGCGGCATACTCTTCACCTTCAGCTGTTCGCAGGCAGTGAACAAGGACCAGTTCCGTCTGGCGGTATTTACCGCTGCGGCCCAAAGCGGACGCCACGTCCGTATCCTTCAGCAGCTCCACCAGCCAGCCGACCACCCCATCAACATCTATCACCCCGAAGGAGAATACCTCAAGGGCCTGGTGCTTGAAGTGGAGTAGGGCACGGAATGGGACAGATGATGGGCGGCAGGGCGATATAATCGGCTCAAGCCGAAATCCCGGTGCATTATTTTTGGATAAATATGTGAATGCAAGCGTTCAAGGCACGCCCCGAAGGGGCAGCAAGCGCGTAACGCCCAAAGGCCTCGGGATTATGAAGCGTTCTAGGCACGCCCCGAAGGGGCAACAGCGCATAGCCCAGGGCAACGCCCTGGGTATCTTGACCGCCGCAAATGCGCCCTGAAGGGGCAAAAGCGTTTGTACGCAATGCTTGTCATCTAACGCTTTTTCATAAGATTGGCGGCGCTCGGCATAGCTTGGGGCAAGCTTGGCTCTGCTCTCACTTGCACAATCTTTGCCCTTGCAGGGCGCACTTCATCGCCTTGTTCTACCCAGGGCGATGCCCTGGGCTACGCGCTTGCTGCCCCTTCGGGGCGTGCCTCGAACGCTTGCATTCATACATTTATCCAAAAATCATGCACCGGGACTTCGGCTTGATCCGTTTTCTTACGCTTTTGCCCTTGCAGGGCGCATTTGCGGCGGTCTACCTACCCAGGGTGCTGCCCTGGGCTATGCGCTGTTGGGCTTTCAGCCCGTGCATTGAACGCTCTACCAGCGCATCATCGCTTCAGATTAGCTTGACAACGGGCGGGCTGGAAGCCACGCCCTCCCAG
>JBJEAF010000125.1:0-12892 GCA_051868755.1 Alloprevotella sp. | reverse complement strand
CCTGCTTTTGACAGGAACAGTCTTACCCGGTGGACCAAGAAAGGGCTGCTCGTAAGACTGCGTCAGGGATGGTATGCATTTCCCGAAATGATTCAGCGGGCAGACTTCTCACGCTATATTGCCGGCAGGATTTACAGACCGTCATACGTGAGTCTCCATTCGGCTCTCAGCATCTATGGAATGATTCCAGAGGCGGTGACAAGCATCACGTCTGTTACCACGTTGAAAACCGCCCGTTTTGACAACGACTTTGGTCAATATTCATACCAGAATGTCAAGCCAGAGTTGTTCTTTGGTTATAAGCCGGTGATGTTACCCGCCAACAAATCCGTCATCAATGCGCCCTCACTGACGTGGATGCTTGCTTTGCCCGAAAAGGCACTGCTCGACTTGCTCTATCTTTATCCATTTTATGACAATGCGGAAGAATTGGAGCAGTTGAGATTAGACGAGGACTTCATGGCCGAAGACTTTGATGTGGATCGCCTCGGTCTCTATCTGGACAAAATGGGCAACAAGGCATTGGAAGCAAGAGTAAAGAAACTATTGAAGATTTACGGCCTATGATTGACTTGAATTATATAAATGGCTTTTACCCGCCACATATAGCGACAAATGCCTCATTGCAGAAGCATTTGTTGAAGGAGTACATACAGCTGATGGTGCTTGATTATCTTGCTTCGACCGCCTATGTCAGCAAGTTGGCATTCATTGGAGGGACGAACTTGCGCTTGGTCAAGGGGATAGACCGTTTCTCCGAGGATTTGGATTTTGACTGCAAACATTTGTCTGAACTGGAATTTGTCGAGATGACAGACGGAGTGATTTCGTTCTTGCAAAAGTCTGGGCTGAACGCGGTAGCACGTGACAAGGCAAATGCCAGACTGACCGCATTCAGACGGAACATTTATTTCCCTGAATTTTTGTTTGAACTAGGGCTTTCAGGGCATAAGGAAGAACGGTTCCTCTTGAAGATTGAAGCTCAGGATCAGGGTACGGATTATCCGATAGAAATGAAGCATGTGCAGCGATGCGGTTTCTTCTTTTCTTTGCCTACACCCCCTGACCCGGTGCTTCTCGCCATGAAGTTTTCAGCCCTTCTCGCAAGGGCAAAGGGGCGTGATTTCTATGATACCATGTTCTTGATGCAGCAGACTAAACCGTCTTACGTCTTTCTGAGGGAAAGAGTGGGTATAGCAAATCCGGAGCAATTGAAGGACGCGCTTCATGCAAAATTAAATACAACCGACCTGAAGGTCAAGAAGCGGGATTTTGAACATCTCCTGTTTGATGTCCATGCAGCCGAAAAGATATTGCTCTTTCCGGCTATAATAGAACGCCTGTAGAAAGGAACCATCCTCATGTCTTGGCAGATACCGAAACGTTTGTAGCCATTACATTGAAGATATTGCAAGAAACTAACTCAATATGAACAACTACGGCACACTGCTCGTGGTGGACGACAATCCCGCCATTCTGACGGCTGTAAAGATTTGCCTCAAGCCAGCCTTCGGGCATATCGTCACGCTCACCAAGCCCGAGGCCATTCTCACTACCTTGCAGCAGGAACATGTCGATGCCATTCTGCTCGACATGAACTTTGCCCACGGCACCAACTCAGGTCAGGAGGGCATGATCTGGCTCTCGGCCGTTCACCGCAAGCACCCCGACATTCCCGTGGTGCTGATGACGGCCTATGCCGACGTGAAGCTCGCCGTGAGGGGACTGAAGAACGGGGCAGTGGACTTTGTGACCAAGCCCTGGGACAACGATGAGCTGCTGCGCGTGTTGAAGGATGCCATCGACCACAGCAAGGAGGTCGTGCCGCTCGACCAGGTGGAGAAGGAACACGTGAAGAAGGTCGTGGACAAATGCCGGGGAAACATGAGCCGGGCAGCCGAACTGCTGGGCATCACGCGGCAGACACTCTACAACAAATACCGGGACAAATAAGAAAGGCTTCGCTCATGTTCTACCTCCTTGTTATTGCTATTGTTTTGGCTGTGGGCGCGGCCTACGGCGTGTACCACCACCAGTGTGTGCTGAGGGAAAGGGCACAGACCATGCGCGATGCCATGCGCCACCGTGACTTCATGTTCCGACTGCCCACCCGCGGCCTGCTCTTCGGCGAAAAGGCATTGCAGGAGGCACTCAACGACATGGGACAGGAAATCCAGCAGCTCGTGGCACACAATGAGGTGGAGGCGTGGCAGCGTCTCACGCGGGTACTGACACACGAAATCATGAACGCCACGACTCCCATACTCTCCGTCAGCCAAGCCTATCTGAAAAGTCCGGACATGAAAGGTTCGCCTTACGAGGAGGGCATCCGCGCCATTCACGACACCAGTTCGGGCCTGGCCGCCTTTGTCGACAGCTACCGCAAGCTCACACAGTTGCAGGAGCCGGTGCTGGGCGACGTGCAGCTGCTGGCCTTCTGCGAGGGCATCGCCGCGCTCTATCCCCAGCTCCAATGGCACATAGACATTCCCGCCCGCATCATCCTCAGGGCCGACGAGGGCCTGCTCCGTCAGGTGTTCATCAATCTCACCAAGAATGCCGTTGAGGCCGGAGCCGGGCGCATGGAACTGAAATGGACCGACCGGCTGTATGTGAGCAACGACGGACACACCATCTCCGACGAGGTGGCACGCGAAATCTTCATCCCCTTCTTCACCACCAAACCCTCAGGCACGGGCATCGGCCTCTCACTCTCCCGCCAGATACTCCTGATGCAAAACATGACCCTGACGCTCAGGGAACATCCGCTTCGTGGCTACAATGCTACATTTATCATTGACAGGGAGTAATCTTGTGCCACAACTCCCCCTTCCTATATACGCATATTTATCTTCTGAAAAATCGTTCAACCCTTCAGCCACCCCTTTATTATCGTTGATTATCAGCATGAAACTGGCTGAAGGGTTTTGTTTTTAAATCCTTCAGGAAGGTTCAGCCGTGACTTTGCTTTTTTGCGAATCCAATAAAGTCTGTTTGGCGGCCCTTTGCCACGCCCTCCCAGTGCATTATCGCCTCAGGCGGGCTGGAAGCCACGCCCTCCCAGTGCAACGTCGCCTCAGATAGGCTTGACAACAGCCGGCTTGAAGCGCTCCAGCTGGGAGGGCGGGCTTCCAGCCCGCCACATAGGATGAGAGCGGGCGTCAGCCCGCTTGTTTTCATTGTTTGACAACAGGCGTGCTTCTGCTTGGCCTGATCAATTGGATGAAACTACGCTTGACTTTTCCTGATTTTGGTTGGCCGTTTTTCCTTTCAGCGTTATCCTGTTTCCCTAATCCCCCTGATTTCATGCAAACAAGTCCAGGCTTTGGTGCGACAACATGCCGAGTTGTCACGCTTAGTCCAGCCTTTGTTTTACCTGAACCTGGACCCTTGTGAAGATACAATTTGCCTGCACCCGGCCTTATCGTGGCTGAAGGGTTTGCTGAACCTTCCTGAAGGGTTTGAAATCAAAACCTTTCAGCCAGTTTTCCCATGAGAATCAACCACAATGAAGGGATGGCTGAAGGGTTGAACGTTTTTTGCGACTTTAAAAAAGCGTATTAGAAAGAACGTAGTGGGATAGAAGCCCGCCCTCCCAGTGCACCGTCGCCTCTTTTTCATAAGACAGGCTGCGTTCGGCATACGTTCGGCATAGCCCAAGAAAAAACGCAGGATTCAGCATCCGGAAGACAGGGATTGGACAAAAAACATTACTTTCGCGGTCGGCAACATTCCAAACCCTTCAACCCCTCCCCACACGACATGTCCACCGCCACCCCCTTTGCCCGCCCCCTCTATGTGATGCTCAAGCCCGCCGGAGCCTTGTGCAACCTGCGCTGCAAGTACTGCTACTATTTAGAGAAGAAGCAGCTGTATGCCGATGCGCGGCAGCACGTGCTGAGCGACGAACTGCTCGAAAAGTTCATCAAGGAATACATCGAAGCGCAGACCAGCCCGCAGGTGCTCTTCACCTGGCACGGCGGCGAGGCACTGATGCGCCCCCTCTCCTTCTATCGCCGTGCGCTCGAACTGCAACGCCATTACGCCCGCGGGCGGCACATCGACAACTGCCTCCAGACCAACGGCACACTGCTCACGCCCGAGTGGTGCCGTTTCTTCCGCGACAACGGATTCCTGGTGGGCGTGAGCATCGACGGGCCTCAGGAGTTTCACGACGCATACCGGCGGTCGGCATCGGGCCGCCCCAGCTTTGCACAGGTGATGCGCGGCATAGAGCTGCTCAACCGCTACGGGGTGGAATGGAATGCGCTGGCCGTGGTGAACCGCCTCAATGCCGACCACCCGCTCCGCTTCTACCGCTTCTTCAAGCAGATAGGTTGCCACTACATCCAGTTCACCCCCATCGTCGAACGCCTGCAGGCGCGCACCGACGGCCTGAGCCTGGCCCCGGGTATGCAGGAAGAGGGCGAGCTGACAGACTTCTCGGTCACGCCCCGCCAATGGGGCCATTTCCTTTGCACCCTCTTCGACGAGTGGGTGCGCAACGATGTGGGCGACTACTTCATCCAGCTCTTCGACGCCACGCTGGCCAATTGGGTGGGCGAGGCCCCCGGTGTGTGCGTGCTGGCCAAGGAGTGTGGCCACGCCGGTGTCATGGAGTTCAACGGCGACGTGTATTCCTGCGACCACTTCGTCTATCCCCAGTACCGTCTCGGCAACTTGCGCGAACACACCATCACCGAAATGATGTATTCCCCCCGGCAGAACGAATTTGCCAAGATGAAGAGCCAACAGCTGCCCCGCCAGTGCCGCGAGTGCAGCGTGCTGTTCGCCTGTCATGGCGAGTGCCCCAAGAACCGCTTCGTGCGCGACGCATACGGCCAGCCCGGTCTCAACTACCTCTGTCCCGGCTACCGCCGGTTCTTCACCCACGCCGCCCCCTATATGGACTACATGAAGAACGAACTGCTCCACGGCCGGGCACCCGCCAATGTCATGACCGCATTTGATTTTAGGTAAGAGAATCAGCACCTCCGGCATCAGGCAGCCGGAGGTGCTGCTTTCAGAATCCACCGCCCCCCAGGGCATGATAGAGAGTGATGATGCCTTGAACCTCACCCAGCTTGTCCGTCACCTCCTGCAGCTGTGCGTCCAAGAGCAGCTGTTGCGCCGTCAGTACCTCCAGAAAGTTGATGTGTCCGTGGCGCATCAGCAGGCGGGTACTCTCCACCGTGATTTCCAGTTCCTTGATTTTCTGTCGAGAAAGCTCCAGCTGTTTGCGCGCCGTCTGCCATTGCTTCAGCGCGTCGTTGACCTCTGTCCCGGCATCCAGAATCTTCTGCCGGTAGGAGAGTAGCGCCGCTTCCTGCCGGGCCTTGGATATGTTCAGGTTGGCCCTGTTCTTTCCCTTGTCAAACAAGGGCTGGACCACCGAGCCGACCGCACTGAGCAGCCAGCGGCCGGGGTTGACAATCGTTTCGCCCGCGCTGTTGGTCCAACCGGCCGAACCACTCAGGGTCAGTCTGGGATGAATGGCAGTGGTGATGCCGCCCATGCCGTCAACCGTAGCCCGGTAGGCCGACGGACAGCCCCCATCCAGCTTGGCCTGTACAGCCTCTACGACGATGATGGCATTGTCGACCACCGTGCCGATAGAGAGCACCAGCGCAAACAGCGTGAGCAGATTGATGCTGAAGCCCATCAGGGCAAGGACGAAGAAGGTGCCTGTCATCGAAACCAACATACTGATGGTAGGTATCAGCGTGAGCCGCCCGTTCTGCAGGAACAGGTAGACCACCAGCACTACCAACAGCATGGCTTCCAGCAGCGTCACGAGCACATTGTGGATGGAAGCATCCAGAAAGTCCTTTACATTCTGTGTGACGCTGATTTTCACACCGGGAGGCAGGTCGTCCTGAATGTCTTCAAACAACTGCTCCACCTCCGAGGCAATGTCGCTGGCGTTGGAACCGGCAATCTGCGTAATCATGCAGGTGGTGCCGGGATGCCCGTCGGCCTCTCCGTTCATAGAGTAGTCCTGCGCTCCCAGTTCTATCCGGGTCACGTCCTTCAGACGGAGCACCTCCCCGTCGGGCAAGGCGCGGATGACAATCTCGCCAAACTCTTCGGGTGTCTCATAACGCCCGCGATACTTCATGGCATACTGGAAGGTGTGGGCGGAACTCTCGCCGAAATTACCCGTAGGCGACTCCATGTTCTGCCGCTCTATGGCCGAAGCGATGTCGGCTGGCGTCAGGTCGTACTGGGCCATCAACTCGGGATTCAACCAGATGCGGATGGCATAGTCCGACCCGATGACATCAACGCCGCCCACACCGTGGATGCGGAGAATGCGCGGTACCACGTTGATGTTCAGATAGTTGCTCAGAAAGAGGTCGTCAAACTTGTCATCACTATACAGCAATCTCGGTCGATTCGGCCTTGCCGTTGACCACCTTATAGACAAACTTCTTGTCCTGCAGCTCGTAAGTGGCCGACTGCGGTATGACCATCACCCGCTTCAGTTCGAAAGGGTAGACCACACTGGCCGAACCGCCGCTCAGCAGTTCCCTTTGCGGGTTGGGGAACAGGGCCCGCACGCTGACCGCACCCGTGCCCTTGTCGATGACCCCGCTGATGCTCTCCACCCTGCCTTTGTACCGGTAAGTGCGGCCTGTGCTCAGCTTCAGCCCTAACGGCGGCATGGCTCCGATGGCCTTCTCCATCGAACCGTGCTTCTCAGTCAGCTGGAGCACTTGGCTCTCACCCAGCGAGAAGTAGACAAACATGTCCGAGTTGTCCGACACGGTCGTCAGCGGCGTGGCTATCGACGGGCCAACCAGCGAACCCGTCCTATACGGCAGTGTGCCTACCACACCGTCGGACGGACTCTTGACAATGGTATACGACAGGTCATTCTCGGCGTTGGTCAGTTGCGCCCGGGCCTGTGAAAGGCGGGCCAAAGCACCCTTCATGGCTGTCAGAGCCGTGTTCAGGTCGTACTCCGAAACCACCTCCTGGGCGAAGAGTGCTTTTTTGCTTTCGGCTGTCAACTGTGCCGACTCCACCTCGGCCAGTGCGGCTACGGCGTTGGCCTTGGCCGTTTCGAGTGCCGCCTGATAGGGGGCTTGGTCGATGGTGAAAAGCGGCTGCCCTTTGCGCACCTTCTCGCCTTCTGTCACATGCACGGCTGTAATCAGTCCCGAAACCTGTGGCCTTATCTCCACATCCTGCTTGCCTTTCACCGAGGCGGAATAGGAAGTTGTCAGCGTTTTGTTGGTCAGCGAAACGGTCATTGTGCGGCATTCCTCGCCGGCGCCCTCCTTGACAGCTTCACCCGGGTTGCTGCATGATGACCATGCAAGGCCGATGCCTATCACGACACAGCCTGTCCTGAGAAAGAAACATTTGATCATTGCTCTGTATTATTTTGTTCGGTTTGTTCCGGCCGCAAAGTAACGGTTATTCAGGACAGGAATATTAGACTTTTCACACGGTATATTATACCGCTTCTGGAGGATGCAGGCCCTTTTAGCCCGGAAGAGGCAGCCCAAGGCCGGCAAATCACTACTTTTGCATCGTGTACATGTCGTACACTCCTTACTGTTTCTCACGATGAATCCTATGATACAAGTAGAAGTCGGCACTTTATCGCAGCTGAGCGGAAAGCACGTCAGTACTTACCGCTTCGAAACGGGGGTCGAAGTCATACAGCTCGAAGGCAGCAAGCTGAACGAAAACGGGCTGCCCGACGTGTCTGTGCCTTTGCGGGTCGATGCCTTCCATATCATCCTGACACTGGCAGGTTCGGCACGTATGGAAGTGAACGGCGAGGAGTATGAACTGCAGCCCAACACGGTGATGAATCTGATCGGAGTCAAGGTGCTGCGCAACGTCATCTTCTCCGACAGCTATAGAGGCTACCACCTGATGGTCAGCAAGTTGTTCTATGACGAGGCCTTCAGGGAGGGAAAGCACCTGACACCCGAAACGGCGATGTACAAGACCCATTTCCCCTACGATACCCTGCTGCCCGAAGAGAGCCTGTTGCTGGAGGATTGCCTGCAGCATACCATCAGGACCATCAAGCGCACAGGCCACTTCTGGCACCGGCGGATGGTGGAGGCAACGGTGCGCATCTTCTTCATGGAAATGGGCCATATCCTCATAACAAAGACACCCCTCACAGAGGACCGTAGCCTGCCGAACTGCGACTTGTTGTTCGGCCGGTTCATGCAGCTTCTGCGCGACAACGGGCACGAACGGCATAGCGTGCGCTTTTATGCCGACAAACTGTGCCTGTCGCCAGGCTATCTGGCCCAGGCTATCAGGGCATTCTCCAAGAAACCCATATCTTATTGGATAAACGAGACACTCCTGATGCAGGCTAAGACTTATCTGGCCGACCGAAATTTGCCCATACAGCAGATCGTCGTGCGGATGAACTTTGCCGACCAGTCTTCATTCGGCAGGTTCTTCCGGAATAACACAGGGCAAACGCCGGCTCAGTATCGCAGGGAACTCCAGTAATGCGAGCAGTCAGGCGTGTCCTGTTGCTCATGGCGGCCTCATGCCAGGACAGTTTGGGGAGCGAAGTCCCCCTTTGTGGGCGAAAGGTATGACGAAGACTACATGACGCTTGATGGCGACACCTTCCGTGTGTTACATAGGATTGCAGACAGCCTGTTTGTCATTTGTCTGCAAAGGCAGTGTAAGTGTTGCCAAGCCAACCAGAGGCGAAGGCGCACTGGGAGGGCAGGCTTCCAGCCTGCCTGAACGACACCAGCCTGCTCTCCCATCCGTTAATTCAACATTCCGTTGTGAACAATGGGGCGAAACATCAGCCTCTTCCGGCTTTGTTATATAATAGCCTGCCTTATGTTATATGAGCATCAGGAGAGCAGCCAGTCTCTTTTTGGAGGTATGGTTATGAGAGACTGGAGTTTCAGATAGCTGAAACTGGAGTTTAAGTACTACTCCTACCGGAGTGTCAGATATCTTCTACTGGCATGTAAGTACTACTTCTCCGGCCGGGGGAATGCTATTGGGAGAGCATGGCATAGGACTGCGGTTGTCAAGCCAGCGTATAGGAAATAATCACAGAGCCTTTTCTGGCATGAAGTGTGTGAGAAGTACGCACAGTCTTAATTTTGTAACTATTCAGCGGTAAGGAGCTTTCATACGACTGGTCCCAAAATCTCACGAATTGAGGCAAAATTGTTTTTTTGTTTGTGAAAATAAATGGAAATGGAATGCCTTGGTTCGGAATATGTTGTTTACATTTGCCCTTTGATTATATGTCTTGGTGTCTTGTTGAAGCCCAATGTTCTATACGCTTTCATTAAAGTTCTATATACTATTTCTTAAATTCACTTTTAAAGAACAAACATGAGGAAGTCTTTTTTAGAGTCAGGCAACTTACTTGGAAGAGGAAGATATAAAATAGATAAGCTGATAGGGATGGATATCAGCACCGCTGTCTATTTGGCGAGGCGGAGTGAGGCGGGGATATGTGTCTTAGTCAACGAACTTCGCGTAGATGTCAGGTGCTCCTCTGAACATTGGATTGCTTTAAAAAACAGATTTGTTCAGGAGGCCCGATTATTATCAGAACTGGACCATAAATATATTGTAAAGTGTATTGATTGTTTTGAGGAAAATGGTACTGTGTATTATGTCACGGAATATGCCGAAGGTGTCAGCTTGCATGACTATCAGGAAGAATCGACTCGGTTCGGTTTAATTCCTCGAATGAGCGAACAGAGAAGTGTGGCAATTATCAAGATGATAGCAGAGGCTCTTGATTATTTGCATAGACAGGGAATCTGTCACCTTGATGTAAAACCGTCGAACGTGCTGTTCCGTCATGTGCATAACGAATGGTATAGCAGTGCCATTGAACCGGATAGAGTCACATTGTTGGATTTTGGAAATGCGCGTAGTTATGATGGAAGGAAAAGGCTGGAGGCAGTCGAGTGCTCAACGACGACGGAATGCTTTGGATGGACTCGTGGTTATGCAGCGTTAGAACAATATTCGGCCAAATCCAGAGTTTCACCCGCTACAGACATATATGCTTTAGGGGCTACATGGTATTACCTTTTGACCGGGCAGCGTCCCCCGGGTGCAGAAGTTGTCTTCGAAAACGGTGGCATTAATAAGATTTCTGGTGTCTCTCCTGCTGTGGACAATGCCATTCGTGCAGCCATGAACCCTGTGATGAAAAATCGTCCTCAGAGTATATCCGACTTTCTCTCACTCTTTGGCGAAAGTTTAGATGTTTCACCATCAGAGGCTATTACCTTTGCAGATTTTGAGTATGAGACGGAAAAGGTTGCAGTAGCCCGGCAAACATTGGCTATTGGTACGGAACTCATCAGTCCTTCATCCATTTACGTCATAGAAGACGTGCTTGGACAGGGAGGCTTTGGCATCACGTACCTGGCGTCTGTCAAGCTGAGGGGCAGGTCTGGGTTTCTGGATATCGGAACGAAAGTCGCCATAAAGGAATTCTATATGCGCGACTATTGCGTGCGTGAAAGTAATGGATCAGTATCTTTCTCTGATGTGTCCAATGGTAGCGTGTCGCATAAATATGCAAAGAAGTTTGTCAAGGAGGCGCTTCATCTCTCCAAACTCAACCATCAATATATTGTTAGGGTGGCTGAAAGTTTTGAATTAAACAACACTTCGTATTATGTGATGGAGTACCTGGATGGTGATTGTCTGGACAGTTATGTTACGGAACGTCATGGCTTGTCCGAATGTGAGGCAATCAAGTTCATTCGCCAGATAGGGGCTGCATTGTCTTACATGCATTCGCATGAACTGATCCACATGGATGTCAAGCCCAAGAATGTGATGTTGAAAGACGGTCATTGTGTATTGATAGACTTCGGACTTGCCAAGCAATATGACGAGCAGGGACAGCCGGAGTCATCTACAGGACTGGGGGCCGGTACGCCCGGATATGCGCCTTTGGAGCAGATGTATTACAGAGAGGACAAGAGGTTCGCTCCTTCCATTGATGTCTATGCGTTAGGTGCAACTCTGTATAAATTATTGAGTTCGAAGAATCCTCCTCCAGCATCAGTCATCCTCAATGAAGGCTTGGACCTTTCGGAGCTGGAAAGTATGAACGTGTCGCAAGACACCATTGACGTCATCGCCATGTCCATGGAGCCGCTCAAGAAGAAACGCATACAGCTGATTGACGAGTTCTTGATGCTGCTTCCTGATGAAGAAAGTATAAGACAGCGTAATAAAGCGGCGAGCACGACGGAAGGAGAGTCCCGTAGTAGGGCGGAAAGGAATAGCCGTACTATTACAGGCCCGGACAAACAGACATCGGTGAATGGCCTTCCAGTTTCAACAGGAAATGAAATAAGGAAATTCACATCCGGACTCATGAACTTGTCATCGGGGTGCTATGTGCATGATGTGCCAGCCGAACTTTTCAATGTTGTTTTAGGTAACAACGAAGAAACTGGCATTCCAGATTCCTGGCCCATATATGCCACAGTACATCAGGTTGAAAAGTTCATACAGAAAATGCAGGAATTGACGTATATGCATTGGAGGTTGCCAAATTGCCAGGAACTTCTGGAATATCTGAATGCTAAAGAAATCTCGGGTGTTCCTGCTAATAGTTGCTATGTATATTACGACCCGGCAGAGGCTTCCATACATGCTTTTGAAGAGTATGGTGGTGAAAAGGGTAAGGTTGGTGGGTGGAGTCTACATGTTGAAAAATACAAATTTGCAGTCGTCCTTGACCCAAATCAGGCGGGGTCTGTACAAACCTATGATACATACAGGTATCATCAAACTGCACATGCCAGCATGATGGTTGATTATAAAGGTTGTTGGTATTACGGTTTGTGTCCTGTGATGCGTGACGGCAAATGGGGCGTAATAGATGCACAAGGTAACCTTGTTCTTCCATATGCATTTGACGAAGAGCCCAAGATTGGATTTATGAACTATGCCGGTCCTGGTCCTGGCATGCCAGAGGAGCTTCGAGTAATGTATAAAAAGGGGGATAAAACTGGATATTACCGAATGGCGGGAAACTGTCAGGTGTTGCATGAAATCGTCTGTACAGAGAAGGAATGGGAGGAAAGGGAATTGTTGACATAAGATGACCTCCAGGTACTTCGCCTTTAGTAACAATCAGTGGTAGAGAACGTTTATACGACTGGTTCCAAAAATCAATCTCGCGAATTGAAACCCGCGAATTGAAACAAAATAGGTGGAAGCCCCCCCCTTCTTCTTGTGCGTATGGGAGGTTTGCATATTTACAGAACATACCCTTAAACTATAATGTCATCAGAAAAGCAGCCAGTCTCTTTTTATAGGGGTAGTTATGAGAGGCTGGAGTTTCAGATAGCTGGAACTGGGGTTTAAGTACTACTTCTACCGGAGCGTAAGATATCTTCTGCTGGCATGTAAGTACTACTTCTCCGGCCGGGGGAATGCTATTGGGAGAGCATGGCATAGGACTGCGGTTGTCAAGCCAGCTTACAGGAAATGATTACAGGCACTTTCCCGGTGTAAGGTATCTGAGATGCACGCACAGCCTTAATTTATGGTTTTGTGAAAAAAATTGGAGTTGGAAGCCCTGATTTGAAATATTCTGTTTACATTTGCCCTCGGATTACAAGCCTTGCCACCTGATGTTTGACACGAAATGTCATTTTTATCAAGGAAGTTAAGGCAGCCTACGCCGGGCAACGTACGGTAGACTCCTAAGAAGTCAGGCAGTACGAAGCGGGTATTGGGTGGGAATCGCAGAGCGGACCGCGTGCGTCATAGCCAATAAGGTAAGGTTGGATGCAACAGTTCCGCCAGCAAAGTCTACAGTAATCCAGACATATGAAGGCGTTTACTTGACGCTGTGTTCTTGACGAGTCGAATCTTGCAACTTCTCGAA
>JBJEAF010000124.1:0-13012 GCA_051868755.1 Alloprevotella sp. | reverse complement strand
ATGTCGAAGCCTGCGGCCATCATCTTGTCGCGGAAGTAGTTGACGTTCTCCACCAACTTGTCGTGGATAGCGTTGCTCTCCTTCAGAATCTTGAAGGTCTCGATAGCGGCACCGACAATGGCGGGGGCAACCGAGTTGGAGAAGAGGTAGGGGCGCGAACGCTGGCGCAGGAGGTCGATGATCTCCTTGCGACCCGTGGTGAAGCCGCCCATGGCACCGCCAAAGGCCTTGCCGAGCGTGCCCGTGTAGATGTCGACACGGCCATAAGTGTCGAAGAACTCACTCACGCCGTGGCCCGTGGCACCTACCACGCCGGCCGAGTGGCTTTCGTCTACCATAACCAAGGCATCGTATTTCTCAGCGAGGTCGCAAATCTTGTCGATAGGAGCCACGTTGCCGTCCATAGAGAACACGCCGTCGGTCACGATGATGCGGAAACGCTGTTCCTGTGCAGCTTGGAGCTGGCGTTCGAGGTCTTCCATGTCGGCGTTGGCGTAGCGGTAACGCTTGGCCTTGCAGAGACGCACGCCGTCGATGATAGAAGCGTGGTTCAGGGCATCGGAGATGATGGCGTCGTCGGCCGTGAGCAGCGGTTCGAACACGCCGCCGTTGGCATCGAAGCAGGCGGCATAGAGGATGGTGTCTTCGGTCTTGAAGTAGTCGGAAATGGCGGCTTCAAGTTCTTTGTGAACGTCTTGAGTTCCACAAATGAAGCGCACACTCGACATGCCGTAGCCGCGGCGGTCCATCATGTCCTTGGCTGCTTGGATGAGGCGCGGGTGGTTCGACAGGCCGAGGTAGTTGTTGGCACAGAAGTTCAGCACTTCCTGTCCCTTCACCTGAATGGCTGCCTGCTGGGGTCCTTCGATGAGTCGTTCCTGCTTGTAGAGGCCGGCTTCCTTGATAGCGTTCAGTTCGTTCTGAAGATGTTCTTGAAATTTTCCGTACATGTTATTGTTGTTAGGTTTTTGATACGTTGCGTTTGCAGGGCAAAGTAAAGCCTTTTTTTTGAGAAACGCCTTGTCGCGGCGGGATTTTCTTTGCAGAAGATTGGCTGCGTTCGGCCATACAAAAGAAAATCCTGCGGAGTTTTCTTTTGTATTGCTCTCACTTGCACTATCTTTAGATAAGATAGGCTGCGTTCGGCCATACAAAAGAAAATCCTGCGGAGTTTTCTTTTGTATTGCTCTCACTTGCACTATCTTTGCCCGCAGATAGGCTGTGCTCGGCCAAACATTCAAGCGAGATAGATGTGCTGCTCTCGCTTGCATTATCTATCATATAACGAGTAAGGTCGAACTGATGTTTCATTCAATAGTTCAAACCGAAATGAGGCGCTAACGGCTGGGAGGGCGGGCTTCCAGCCCGTCAGAATGTACTTAAGCGGGCTGGAAGCCCGCCCTCCCAGTGCACCATCGCCTCCTACCTCGGCTCTTGTTATGTCAACTCCAAGAATATGATGAGAACAATAGGAATAATCAATGCCATGCACAAGGAGCATGAGCAACTGGCGGGGCTGTTGCAGCAACCGCAAACGGTGAGCGACGGCGTGGCCTCGTTTGTGACGGGCCAGCTCGGTAACTGTCGCTTGGTGTTGATGCAGAGCGGCATAGGCAAGGTGAATGCTGCCGTGGGCGGTGTGGAGCTGATTCGTCGCTTTGCGCCCGATGCCATTGTGAACACTGGTGTGGCGGGCGGTATAGACCCAAGTTTGCAGGTGGCCGATGTGGTGGCCGGCGTGAAGGTCGTGTACCACGATGTGGACTGCGGACCGGAAAACGAGCTGGGACGCGTACAGGGACTGCCCCTCTACTACGAGGCCGATGCCCAACTGCTGCACACCGCCTTGCAGCTGCAAACCGACACCCGTGTGGTGGGCGGCCTGATATGCAGCGGCGACCAGTTCGTGTCGGACCCTGCGCAGCTGGCCCGCATCAAGCAACGCTTTCCCGAAGGCATGGCCGTAGACATGGAGAGCGGTGCGTTGGCACAGGTTTGTCACCTGTATGGCGTGCCCTTCCTCAGTTTCCGTATCATCAGCGACACGCCCGGTGCCGAAGGACACTTAGACCAGTACCTCAACTTCTGGGACGTGATGGCCGACAAGTCGTTTGGCGTGACCCAAGCCCTGCTGGCCGCCTTGACGGCCTGAGGCACTCCTTATTATATATATAGGAGTGTTTTGCAGGTTTAGGCGTTTGCCACAATCGTTTGTCTCCTCACCCCGTAACCGCAATCACTTATTCTTATCCCGAACGCCAAGAACCATCATCATGCAGAAGATACCCAGCTTTACCATTGACCACCTGCGCCTGCAGCGCGGCGTGTACGTGTCGCGCAAGGACCGTGTGGGCGATGAAGTCATCACCACCTTCGACGTGCGCATGAAACTGCCCAACCGGGAACCCGTGCTCGGACAGGGAGCCATCCACACCATCGAACACCTCGCCGCTACCTACCTGCGCAACGAGCCGCAGTGGAAAGACCGCATCATCTACTGGGGCCCGATGGGCTGCCTCACGGGCAACTACCTGCTCATGCGGGGCGACCTTTCGCCGGCCGACATCCTGCCCCTGCTGCGCGACACCTTTGCGTTCGTGGCAAATTTTGAGGGAGAAGTGCCGGGCACCACGCCGCGCGACTGCGGCACCTGTCTGCTGCACGACCTGCCCATGGCCCGCTATGAGGCCGCCAAGTATCTGCACGAAGTGCTGGAATGCGCTACCCGCGAGAACTTAGAATATCCCGCCGACTGAACCGAGGATGGCCGCCGCGTACCGCCTCCTGCTATACCGAACGAACCTAACCTTTGACAATATGAGAAAAACCCAACTCCTGACCGGCCTCCTGTGTATGGTCGCAGCATGGCCGGCAAGCTTGTCGGCACAAGGAACGCTCACCTTGAAGCCCCAGGTGCTTGACAATCCTGAGAACGTTCCCCGCCCGGTCTTCCCCGTACCCTCAGACCGTCAGCTCAAGTGGAACGAAACAGAGTTCTACGCCTTCTTCCACTACGGCATGAACACCTATACCAACGCCGAGTGGGGAGACGGCAGTGAGGCCAACTCCACCTTCAATCCCACAGCGGCACCCAATCCGCGCCAGTGGCTCGAAGCCGCACAGAAAGCCGGCATGAAGGGCGGTATCGCCGTGGTGAAACACCACGACGGCTTCTGCCTGTGGCCCACCAAGACCACCGACCACCATGTGGGCAACTCGGGCACTACCTATGGTGCCGACACCAACATTCCGCGCGACTTCGCCGCAGCCGCCGAGGAGCTGGGCATGAAGTACGGCTTCTATGTGTCGCCCTGGGACCTGAACAGTGCCTACTGGGGTGAGAAGGACGAGAACGGCAAGTACACCGACAACTACGCCAAGAAAGTCTTCTTCGAACAGTGCGCCGAGCTGGCTGCCTATGGCAACAAGCAGTTCGAGATGTGGTTTGACGGAGCTACCGGCGGTGACCACCGAGGATACTATGGCGGTGCCAACACCCTGCGCACCATTGACAACGCACAAACCTACTACGACATACCCAACCTGCGCGACTCGATTCACAACTCCTGTCCCGACATCATCCTTTGGGGTGTAGGCGGCGAGGCCCGCTGGATTGGCAACGAGGCCGGCTGGGCCGGCGAGACCAACTGGGCCATGGGCGACGGCGAGTATGGCAACGAGAACGGTTGGCAGTGGCACCCGGGCGAAAGCGATGCCAAGGGCACCAACCTGGGTTGGTTCTGGCACTCGGGCGAGAGCGTGAAGAGCGCAGAAACCCTCTTTAAGATGTACCTCGAAACAGTAGGCCGCAACGCCACGCTCATCCTGAACCTGCCCCCTGACAAGAGCGGTTCGCTGCCCGCAGCCACCGTGACCCGCATGGAAGAACTGGGCAACCTGTTGCAGACCCGACTGGGCACCGACCTGGCCCTGACAGCCCATGTGACGGCCACCGAAACCCGTACGGCGGGACAGACTGTGACCTATGAGGCCGCCAACCTGATAGACAACGACAAGAACACCTGTTGGGCCACCAACGACGGCACCGTGCAGGCCACGCTCACCTTCAGCTGGGACAGCCCGCAAACCCTCCGCTATGTCAGCCTCATGGAATACATCCGTCTGGGACAGCGCGTCAAGGGTTTCACCGTCGAGACCAGTGAAGACGGCGTGAACTTCACGCGCCGCGCCTCCAACATAGCCACCACCACCATCGGCTACAAGCGCATCATCCCGCTCAACGGCAACACCTCCGACAGCTACGGCTCCGGCTTCCAGGCCAAGGCCCTGCGCATCACCATCAACGCCAGCAAGGCTTGTCCCGTGTTGCACACAGTTTCAGTCTACTAACCCACAAACGACTTCACCATGAACCATCTATATAAAGCTTTGGCGGGTGTGATGTTGTCGGCCACCCCGCTGCTCCAGGCAACGGCACAAACCACGCTGTGCGATTTCGAACAGTCGGACAGCTACAAGGCCATTTCCATCTACGACACTTGGGAACACTCCCCCTTCCGCGCCGGCGGCCAGTTGGAGGGACAGGGCAACATACAGGTCACTGCCAACCCCGACGCAGCGGTTGACCCCATTCTGGGTTTCGCGCCCAATCCTTCGGCACAGGTGCTCGGTGCACAGCGTTCGCGCTTTGGCAGCAACACCTTCGGTGCCATGGTCACCCTGAACCAACCCTTTGCCCTGACCCGGCAGACACAATACGTACACATCAAGATGTGGGTGCCGACCGACAGCCGCGTCATGCTCATCGGCATGGGACGGCGCACCGACCGCCCCTGGCAACCCATCACGACCGAACAGTTCTGGGTCACTTCGACCGGCAAGGTAACGCCCGGCAAGTGGTTTGACGCTGTCTTTGCCGTGAGCGGTGCCGACGGCATTGACATACACAACCTGCTCATCGTGCCCGATCTCAGCTCGCCGCACCACCTGGCCGAGGACTTCCTCTTCTATGCCGACGACATAGAGCTGAGCGACCAGGCCACTCCCCGCTTCACCACCTCCTACTACCCCGTGAACTACGACGAAGAGCAGGCCACCACCCGCACCGACCGCAACCTCGCTTCCATTTCGCTGAACGTGCCCAGTGCAGGCACACGCACCATTCAGGTGAACCAAAACACCGAGCGCAAGCTCTACATCAAGCGGTTAGGCGACTCGTTCACCGCCAAGGCCGGAGAGAACGTCACGCCCGGCTTCAGCTGGAACGGCACCTGGATGCACGGCTACGTGTTCCTCGACGTGAACCGCGACGGCAAGTTCAACGTGGCCTATGACGGCGACCGCAACCTCACCGAGACGACCGACCTCATGGCCTACTCCTACTTCAACGGCAAGAACAGCACGGGAGCCTCGTCGGGCAACAATCCCGGTGTGGCACCGCCCGCCTTCACCGTGCCGGCAGACCTGGAACCCGGTGTGTACCGTATGCGCTACAAGATAGACTGGGACGATGTAGACCCCGGCGGCAGCACGGCGGCCAACAACACCATTCTGGGCAACGGCGGTGCAATCGTTGACACCCGCCTCATCGTACACGGCGACCAGGTGACCATATCGCGTGGCACGCGTCCCAATGGCGGCGGCCTGAACGGCGATGTGCTCAAGGCCGACGGCAGCGACTTTACCCAGGAGACCATTCCCTTCGGGCAGCCCTACACCATCAAGATACAGCCCGCCCCGGGATTCAGATTCTCTCACCTCATCCTGCGCCACGGCTTCAACCTCGACGGCGACAGTCTGGTCTATGACACTCCGCAGTATGTCGACACGACCATCGGTTCCTACCTCTTCCGCGACAACAGCTACACCATTCCCGCCGAGTACATCGACGGCGACGTAGTACTCATTCCCTACTTCAGCAGTGACACGGGAGAGGCCACCGACGACTACGCCCTGAACTTCGACCCCAGCCTCACCATCACCCGCACCGACCGCAAGCTCAACAGCTTCACCATTGCGGCTACCCAAGGCGGCGAGCGCACGGTGACGTTGCGCACCGATGTGGCCAACACCGTCTACAGACAGATGCTTGACTGTGAGGCATCGGCTGTGCCCGGCGACCAGCTGACCACCACGGTGAACTACACGGGCAACTCCATGCACGGCTATCTCTACATTGACTACAACTGTGACGGACGCTTCGACGCTGTGCTCAATGATGACGGCACGCCCGCCGTGGGCAGCGAGCTCGTTTCGTTCACCTTCTACCAGAACAAGAACAGTCTGGGCGAAAACAAGACCGGAGGAGGCGCAGGCTACAACCCGCCGGTTTTTACCCTGCCTGCTGACCTTCCCGCAGGCAACTACCGCGCCCGTCTGAAAATAGACTGGAACAACATCGACCCCGCCGGCCAGTGGAAGGAGAATGGCGGACAAGGCGACAACCAGATTGATGCCAACGGCGGCTATGTCGTGGACTTCCTGCTCAACGTACATCCCTTGGCCTCCAAGCTCGATGTGCTGACTACCCACGGTTCGGTGGTAGGTACGGGCAACACGGGTCTGCCCGCCGAAGTGCCCTTCGGACAGGCACTCGGCCTGCTGCCTGTGGCCGCAGCCAAGGGCTATGTGGCCGAGAATATGGTCATTCGCCACGGACATGGACTCGACGGCGCACAGTATGTGCACGGCAACCGCCAGTGGAGCGAGTACACCGTCAATGCAGCCGCCTGCACCCTGCCAGCCGACAGCGTGAACGGCGAAGTGCGCATCACCGTCCACTTTGAACCAGACGGCAGCGAAAGCTACAAGCTCCGGTTCGCCGACGAGTTCGACCAGGAAGACGGCACGCAGCCCAATGAGGCATACTGGACACGCTGCTCCAACCAGACACCCACCTGGAAACGCTTCACCGCACAGACCGAAGCCGGACAGCAGCTCACAGGCTACATCGAAGACGGCAAGCTCGTGATGCGCTGTCTGGCCAATCCCTTCGCCGACGAAGTGAACTCGCAGGGCAACCGCATGGACATGATCAGCGGAGCTATCGAAAGCTCGTCGAAGGTGCACTTCACCTACGGCAAGGTCGAAGGCCGACTGAAGACCCTGCCCCACTCGGGCAACTTCCCCGCCTTCTGGATGATGCCGCAGGACAACTCGGCAGGCTGGCCCTATGCCGGAGAAATCGACATCTGGGAACAAATCAATTCCGACGATACCTCGTGGCATACCATTCACACCCGTTGGGCCAACACTACCGCCGATGGTTCGGAGTGTATGGGTCAGGGCGGCAACCCGCAGAAGACCGGCACCGCCTCGACTACCAACGGACAGTGGCATACCTTCGGTCTGGAGTGGACTGACAAGAAGCTCATCTGGTATGTTGACGGCAAGCAAGTGTTCTCCTATGCCAAAGCCACCGACACCTACGCCCTGAACCACGGACAGTGGCCCTTCGACAAGGACTTCTACCTCATCCTCAACCAGAGCGTGGGCAATGGCGGTTGGGCCGCAGCACCCGACCTGGGCTTCGTGTATGAAACCCTCTTCGACTGGGTCCGCGTGTACCAGACCGACCTCCAGTCAGGCATCCACGGCCTGAACCCCGGCCAAGCCCTGTCGGTAGACTGCTACACCCGTCCCGGCCAGCTCCACATCGTGTCGGCCGATGCCCAATATGTGTCGGTGAATGACCTCGGCGGCCGTCCGGTGTATGCCGGTAAAGTACAAGGCAACGTCACCCTCCACCTGCCGCAAGGTGTCTACCTGCTCGGCAGCCGCAAGGTCGTCGTGCCCTAAGGAGGACTCGGTTCCCCGCAAGTGAATGTTCACACGCGTTCGATGCACGCTTGGCGCGCATTGAACGCGTGAAACCTGTCAAAACTCATCCCCATGAAGCTCATCTACTTCCACGGCTTTGCCTCCTCGGGCGCATCAGGCACCGTGCAGCTGCTGCGCAAACTGCTGCCCTCGGGCCAGGTCATTGCCCCCGACATACCCGTCGAACCCACTGAGGCCCTGCCCATGCTCCGGCAGTTGGTAGCCGACGAACAGCCCGACGTGATAGTGGGCACCAGCATGGGCGGCATGTATGCCCAGCAGATGCACGGACACCTGCGCGTGTGCGTCAACCCCGCCTTCAACATGTCGTCGCTGAGCAAGGTGCTGCGTACAGGCACCCACCAGTGGCTCAACGGAAGGAAGGACAACGAGAAGACCTTCCGTGTCACGGCCGACACCCTGCGCAGCTTCAACCAGATGGAGCGACACCAGTTTGACGGCGTGACCCCCGAAGACCGTGAACTGTGTTACGGCCTCTTCGGCATTGACGACCCCTTCGTCAACTCCGCCAACGCCATGCGCCTCTTCACCAAGTACTACACCCATGCCGAGCGGTTCGAAGGCGGACACAGCCTGAACGACAAGATTCTCCACAAGGTGCTCTTCCCCCTGCTGTCTCGCCTGCTGGGCGAAACCTTCGAGCAAGCGCGTCGCGAACCTCTGCCCGACTACATGAAGTGGCAGTAGCCGACACGGCTTCAGCCCATCCATCCCAAACCCCTCTCCAAGCCCCGTGAACAACTTACCCAACGACCCCTTCATGCTGTTCAGCGTGATAAACACCTACCTGCGTGACCGCTACGCCTCGTTAGGGGACCTCTGTGATGACCTGCAAGTGGACCGCAGCCAGTTAGAAGACCGGTTGGCGCAGGCAGGTTTTGTCTACAACCCTGCGCAAAACAAGTTCTGGTGATGTATTATCTCCGCCGCTTCCCCCTTACGTGCTGCTGCATAGCACTCATTTGGTACCTCTGCCTGTTCAAGCCCCCTTCCACACCACTCGACAGCGTGTCGGGCATCGACAAGGTGGCGCACATTGTCATGTACCTTGGCACCTGCGGTGTGTTCTGGGCCGAATACTTCCGCAGCCCGTTCCGCCTCTCCCGCCGCTCTTTGCTGGGCATCGCCGTGGCAGCCCCTATCGCCATGAGCGGCGTGGTGGAACTCTGCCAGAAGTACCTTACCGACTGCCGCAGCGGCGAGTGGGCCGACTTTGCCGCCAACACTCTGGGCGTGCTGTCGGCAGCCCTGCTGGCCGCAATCTGGCGACACCGCCACCGCATGCGCTGAGCTGCTGCGCACAAGCCAAACCACATCCACCCATCTCCCAAACGAAATTCCAACGTGAGCCTGTACATACGTATCTCCGAATCGGAGCTGAACTTTGCCCTCTACGACCCGGCGGCCGATGCCGACCTCCAATTCTTCACCCACCACGTGTCGCCGCAGTCACCCCTCACGGTCAACCTGCGCGGCGCGGCACAGCAAGTGCCCCTCCTGCAAGACTATGCGGGTCGTGTCGAAGTGTTGGCAGGAGCTCCCGTCACCCCCGTGCCCTTAGCCGACTTCCAGGAAGAAGACGCAGCCACCTTCTATAATTTCTGCTTCGAAACCGAAGGCAACCTGCGCGTGTTCTACGACACAGTGCCCGCCATCAACACCGTGTTCCTCTTTGCCCTGCCCGAAAACACCTGCCGAACGCTCGAAGAAGTGTTTGGCGCAGCCAGCATACACTACACTGCCGCCCTGACACCCGTCATGCTGACGTTTGCAGGCAAGGGTCTCTCGGCCGGAAACGGCAAGCGTATCTTCCTGTACGTACACGACGAGACGGCCGATGTGGCTGTGCTCGAAGGCAGCCGGCTCATCATGCTCAACGCCTTTGCCGTGCGCGCCCTCACCGATGTGGCCTACTACACCTTCAATATGGTGAGCCATTTGGCCACCGACATTGCCCAGACTCCGGTGTTTGTGGCAGGCCCTGCCGCGCTGCGCGACCCTGTAGTCACCGAATTGCAGCACTATGCCGGAAAAGTCTATGCCATACAGCCAGCCGCAGACTTTAACCGCCATGTGGTTTCGACCACGCCGGGCGTTCCCTACGACCTCATGTGCGCCCTGTTGCGGCGGCGTGCCTGATGCTTCGTCATCTCCAAACCTCCCTATCGTTCTATCCAACTCCATGATATATGCGCATCATTACCGGACGTTATAAAGGACGGCACTTCGAAGTGCCCCGCACCTTCAAGGCCCGTCCCACCACCGACTTCGCCAAGGAAAACCTCTTCAACGTGCTCCGCGCCTACCTTGACTTCGAAGAGACCACTGCGCTCGACCTCTTCGGTGGCACGGGCAGCATATCGCTCGAACTCCTGTCGCGCGGCTGTCCGCGTGTGGTCACCGTAGAGCGCGACCGCCGGCACTTCAGCTTCATCGCCCAGTGCAGCCGTACCCTGAACGATGCAGCCTGGCAACCCCTGTGCGGCGATGCGCTGAGGTTCATCGAACGGTGTGGCGAGTCGTTCGACCTTGTCTTTGCCGACCCACCCTATGCCCTGCCCGAGCTCCCCGAACTGCCGGCTCGCGTGTTACAGTCATCGCTGCTCAAGCCCGGAAGCCTTTTTGTGCTCGAACACGGCAAGGCCGACCATTTCGCCGACCACCCGCAATTTGTGGAACACCGGGCCTACGGCAGCGTCAACTTCAGTTTCTTCAGGAAATAAAGACAGGGCAAACGCTCCTCCCCATGACTTCGGACACCGGTCCGGCCCTCTCCCGGCTGTCTGATCGTTGCCCGACATACAACCCACAGCCCCATAACCCCTTACACACCCCACCATTCCCATGAGTTTTCTCAACACCCTCTTCGGCAAAGGCCCGAGCAACGAGGCCAGCCAGTTTGAAATATTGCGCGACGATGGTCTGCGTGCCATGCAGATGGGCGAAATGCCCTACGCCGAAAAGTGCCTGCTGGCTGCCCTCCAGCTGCGTGAAGATGCCCAGACCCAGAGCTATCTGGCCGAAGTCTACTTGCGCATGGAGCGTCACGAACAGGCACTGCCCCTGCTCGAAACCCTCGCCAAGCAGGCAGACACGCCTGTAGACGTGCGCTTGCTGCTGGCCCAGACACAAGGCGAACTCAAGCTTTGGGCCGATGAACGCGCCACCTGTCAGGCTTTGCAGCAGGAGCTGCCCGACGATGCCCGGGTGCTCTACCTGTTGGCTGAGGCCGAATATGGACTGGACGATACCTTTGGAGCCATAGCCCACCTCACCCAGTCTTTGGAGTTGCGCCCCGATTACCGTCATCCCCGCTGGCTCCGTGCCCAAATACTGGCCGACATGAAGCAGTGGAACGAGGTGCTGGCCGATGTGCAGCTCCTCGTGGAGAGCGATGCTGAAAACACCTCCTACCTGATGCTGCGCGCCGAAGCCTTGGCCTCCTTGCAGCAACCCGATGCAGCCGTGCAGGATCTGGAGCAGGTGCTCAGCCTGAATCCCTATCAGCGTGAGGCCGTCCTGGCTCTGGGCGCATTGTACCAGCAAGGGTCCCGCTGGGACAAGGCCCTGACCCTCTACGACGAAGCCATCGAGCTGCAACCCGACTTTGCCGAAGCCTACAAGGCGCGAGGCGCTGTGAAACTCCACCTCAAGGATGAGTTGGGAGCAGCCGAGGATTTGAAGCGTACGCTCGAACTCGCACCCGAAAAGGCTGCCGACCTGAGCGGCGAATATACCAATGTGGAGAATGAGTTCAACGCGCAATACCGCCGCATGAACCCCTACGGCTTCTAAGATGCCGGCCAAAACCTCGGTTAGTCCATCGCCTGCAACCGATGCTTGCCGTAGGTCATTGGGGTAGAGCAGCGTGTTCCCCAAATACGGCTTGAAAGGCCGTCCTTCTTCTTCTCTGGTCCAGAAGCTGTTTTATACGTTTTCAAGACCCAAATCCAAAAAAGTCTGGACTTTTTCGGAATCGATTCCGAAAAAGTCCAGACTTTTTTGGATTTACCCTGTTTTGTGGCTACTTTTGCCCCAGTCTATGAAGTACGTAATATGATGATAAGCAGAAGTATAGAAGCCGCAGTCCGCAGGCAAATTGGCCAAGGCAAGGCTATTGTGATAGTTGGTGCGCGACAGGTGGGAAAATCCACCCTGCTGCAACAGATATTCGGCGGCAATGAGCGTGTGATGTGGATGAATGGCGATGAGCAAGACATCAGGGCCTTACTTCAGGACATCACTTCGACACGTATGCGCGCGTTGCTTGGAACAAAGAAAATATTGGTGATAGACGAAGCACAGCGCATTCCCGACATTGGGTTGTGCATGAAGCTGATAACAGACCAGTTGTCCGAAGTGCAAGTTGTGGCAACGGGAAGCAGTGCGTTTGAGTTGAGCTCTAAGGTGAATGAGTCGCTTGCCGGACGTAAGCGGCAGTATCAGATGTATCCGCTTTCCTTTGCCGAAATGGCCGATCATCATGGTCTGCTTGACGAGTTGCGCCTCTTGCCTCATCGCTTGGTATACGGTTACTATCCAGAGGTGGTGAGCAGTCCGGGTGAAGAGCGCGTTGTGTTGAAAGAGCTGACCGACAGCTATCTGTATAAAGATGTGCTTTCGCTCGACGGTGTGAGCAAACCCGACAAGTTGGTACGTCTGCTTCAGGCATTGGCTTTCCAGATAGGCAGTCAGGTGTCCTACAATGAGTTGGGCTCTATGGTGGGTCTGGATTCGAAAACGGTCGAGCGGTATGTAGACATCTTGGAGAAGGCCTATATCGTGTTCCGGTTAGGAAGTTTCTCCCGTAATTTGCGCAATGAGTTGAAGCAGAGCCGTAAAATATACTTTTGGGACCTTGGCATTCGCAATGCGGTTATCGGCAATCTGGCACAGGTCGAACTGCGTGCCGATGTGGGCGAGCTCTGGGAGAACTATGCCATTGCAGAACGCTTGAAACGCAATGCTTACAACAACAGTTTTGCGCTGCCTTGGTTCTGGCGAACCAAGACACAGAATGAAATAGATTATCTGGAACTGGAGGATGGCCAAATCCGGTCATTTGAGTTCAAGTGGAACGAGCGAAAGGCCAACGTGGGCTGTCCGGCAACCTTTGCCAAGGCATATCCTGAAGCCTCTTTCCATGTGGTGACACCGAAAAACATCGAAAGCTTTTTATTGTCTTAGGGGGAGCCAGGGTAAGTCAGTGTTT
>JBJEAF010000123.1:0-3213 GCA_051868755.1 Alloprevotella sp. | reverse complement strand
GGCTGAAGGGTTTTGTTTTCAAACCCTTCAGGAAGGTTCAGCCGTGATTTCCTTCAGCGTTATCCGGTTCACCCTGATTCCATGCCAACAAGTCCAGACTTTGGCGCGACAACTCGCCGAGTTGTCGCGCTTAGTCCAGACCCTGTTTTGCCTAAGTCTGGGCTCTTGTGAAAAGACAGTTTGCTTGCATCTGGCCTGATTGTGGCTGAATGGCTGAACCATCCTGAAGGGTTTGGAAACAAAACCCTTCAGCCAGTTTCCTTCTGAGTATCAACCATAATGAAGGGTCGGCTGAAGGGTTGAAACATTTTTGCGACTTTAAAAATGCGTATAAGAACGAGGGGCATAGCGGGTCTTCAGCCCGGTTAAATGTTCTCCCAGTGCACTGTCGCCTCGGGTTATCTTGACAACGGGCGGGCTGGAAGCCACGCCCTCCCAGTGCACTGTCGCCTCGGGTTATCTTGACAACGGGCGGGCCTTTGCCGCGCCCTCCCAGTGCACCGTCGCCTCGGGTTATCTTGACAACGGGCGGGCTTTTGCCCGCTCTCCAAAAAAAACTGCGTTATTTTCTTTCCACTGCTCTCGCCTTGCACTAACTTTGCTCCGCGAAGTTAGGCTGCGGCTCGGCAGTGGAAAGAAAAAACTGCGTTATTTTCTTTCCACTGCTCTCGCCTTGCACTAACTTTGCCCCCGAAAACAAAACAGACATTATTATATAATATGAGTAAGAACATTAGCTTGGAAACAAGCAAGGCTGTACAGTTCCTTACAGCCGGAGCCGTTGAAGCACTTGAGCCTCGCGTAAAGGCCGCACAAAAAGCACTTGAAGAGAGAACCTGCGCCGGTAACGATTTCTTGGGATGGATGCATCTGGCATCAAGCATCTCTGACGAACAGCTGGCACAACTGAAACACACCGCACAGGTGATGCGCGAAAACTGCGACACGATCGTGGTGGCAGGTATCGGCGGCAGCTATCTGGGCGCCCGTGCCGTCATTGAGGCATTGGGCAACAGCTTTGAATGGCTCGTGAATGACGGAAAGAATCCTGTGATGCTCTTTGCCGGAAACAATATCGGCGAGGATTACCTGTATGAACTGATGGCGTACTTGAAGAACCGTCGGTTCGGCATCATCAACATTTCGAAGAGCGGCACGACGACCGAAACGGCCCTCGCCTTCAGATTGCTGCGCAAGCAGTGTGAAGACCAGCGCGGCGTGGAAATGGCCCGCAAGGTGATTGTGGCCGTTACCGATGCCAAGAAGGGTGCAGCCCGCACCACTGCCGACAAGGAAGGCTACGCCAGCTTCGTCATTCCCGACAACGTGGGCGGACGTTTCTCGGTGCTCACGCCGGTCGGATTGCTTCCCATAGCCTGTGCCGGCTTCGACATTAAGGCTTTGGTCAAGGGAGCTGCCGACATGGAACAGCTCACCGCACCCGAAGTGCCTTTTGCCGAGAATCCGGCCGAACAGTATGCCGCTGTGCGCAATGCCCTGTACGCCATGGGCAAGAAGACGGAGATACTGGTGAACTTCCAGCCCAAGCTGCACTACATGAACGAGTGGTGGAAGCAGCTGTACGGCGAGAGCGAAGGCAAGGAAGGCAAGGGCATCTTCCCCGCTGCCGTAGACTTTACCACCGACCTGCACTCGATGGGCCAGTGGATTCAGGAAGGCGAACGCACAATCTTCGAAACGGTCGTTTCGGTGGCACAGCCCGAACACAAGGTGCTCTTCCCGCACGATGAGGAGAATCTGGACGGCCTGAACTTCCTGGAAGGCCGCCGTGTGGATGAAGTGAACAAGATGGCAGAGTTAGGAACGCAGCTGGCCCACGTGGACGGCGGTGTGCCCAACATGCGTGTGGTCATGGAACGCCTCGACGAGTACCACCTCGGACAGCTCATCTACTTCTTCGAGCGCGCCTGTGGTATCAGCGGCCTGCTGTTGGAAGTCAACCCCTTCAACCAGCCCGGTGTCGAAGCCTACAAGAAGAATATGTTCGCACTGCTCGGAAAGCCCGGCTACGAGGCTGAGTCGGAGGCCATCAAGGCACGTTTGTAGTGCGTACTCTCCCATCAATCAGCGTACGATGAACGCAATACAGCAATATATGCAGAAGCACGGCTTTGAGGCATTCACCCCGAAGGCCGTGCTTTTTGATATGGATGGCGTGCTCTTCGACTCCATGCCCTATCATGCCCGTTCGTGGGCGCAGGTGTGCCAGGCATTCGGGCTCGACATGAGCGAGGAAGAAGCCTATATGCACGAGGGACGCACCGGCGCGGCCACCATCAACATTCTGGCACGCCGCCTGTGGCACCGCGATGCCACGGAGCAGGAGATAGAACAGATGTACAGCGAGAAGTGCCGTCTGTTCAATGCCTGTCCCGAAGCACCGAAGATGCCCGGTGCCGAGGCCGTGCTGCAAAGGGTCAAGCAGGCAGGCCTGACCATTGCGGTGGTGACGGGCAGCGGACAGAAGTCGCTGCTCGACCGCCTGTTCTCCAACTATCCCGGCTATTTCACGCCCGAGCTCATCATCAGCAGCCGCGACGTGAAGCACGGCAAACCCCACCCTGAGCCATACCTCATGGCACTCGAACGTCTGGGGCTGGCGCCCTGGGAGGCCGTGGTGGTCGAGAACGCACCACTGGGCGTGCAGGCAGCAGTGGCAGCCCAGGTGTTCACCATAGCCGTCAATACCGGGCCGCTACCGCCTCAGGTGTTGCTCGAAGCCGGTGCCGACAGCCTGTTCCCTTCGATGGAGGCACTGGCCCAAGCCTTGTCCCAGTGCTGACGCCCCAGCCTCCTTACGTAACAGAGAAGAAGTATGAAACAGATAGAAAAAGCCATATTCAACCGCACCGAGCGGCTGTTGGGGACAGAAGCCGTAGACCGCCTGGCCGACTTGCGCGTCATTGTCATCGGCGTGGGCGGAGTAGGGAGCTGGTGTGCCGAGGGTCTGGTGCGCTCCGGCATACGCCACCTCACCATAGTTGACTCCGACCGCGTGTGCATCACCAACGTCAACCGCCAGCTCATGGCCACCATGCAAACCGTGGGCATGGTCAAGGTCGAAGCCCTGCGCCAAAGGCTGTTGAGCATCAATCCCCACGCCGAGATTCAGGCCTTGCAGAAAATCTATTCGGCCGAGACCGCTGCCGACTTCCACCTGGAGGACTACGACTACATTGTCGATGCCATCGA
>JBJEAF010000122.1:0-3225 GCA_051868755.1 Alloprevotella sp. | reverse complement strand
TGAAGGGTTGAACGATTTTTACGACTTTAAAAAACGTATACGAGGTGGGGTGGTCGCTTGAACACAGCCTGACGGCTTGACAACGGGGCGGGGCTTTGCCACGCCCTCCCACAACGGGGCGGGCCTTTGCCACACTTTATTTATTTTAGAGGCGGGCCTTTGCCACGCCCTCCCAGTGTGCCGCCGCTTCTTATCCGCAGTTGTTGTTATTGGGGGGGGCTTCGTTTCGCAGCCCGTTGTTTTGGACCATTCCTAATGTATAGTAAGGAGCGGCCCGGTCGCCATGTCGGACGCATCGGCTGAAACGCCGGGTGGGCGTTGCCGCCGATGTGTCGTTTATCGCCGTGACCGTTTGTTCTTGGCCTCCTTGCGCGTGTGGGGCGCATGCGGAGGGGTGGGATAGAGCTTGGCAATGAGGTCGGGGCGGCCCATGCGGCGGAGTTCGCTGATGATGGGCTGCCGCTGTTCCGGCTTGTACCAAAAGAAGAACATGCGCTGGCGAAGCTTCTCCTGGGGCGTGCGGGCTGAGAAGACGGGCTGGAGCGTGTAGGGATGATAGCCGGAGTACCAGGTTTCGGTCGAGACGGTCATGGGGGTCGGCGTGAAGTCCTGCACTTGTTCGAGCCTGAAGTCCAACGCTCGGGTCTCTGCTGCCAGACTGGCCATGTCGGCGGCTGTACAGCCGGGGTGGGAGGAGATGAAGTAGGGTATGAGCTGCTGGTTCAGCCCTTCTTCGCGGTTGATGTGGTCGAAGATGTTCCGAAACTCGCGGAACAGCCTGAACGGGGGCTTGCGCATGAGCCGCAGCACGGTGTCGGAGGTGTGTTCGGGAGCTACCTTGAGGCGGCCCGACACGTGGTTGACAATCAGTTCGCGGGTGTACTGGCGGGCGGCTTGGTTGAGGGCTTCGTCCTTGTAGCTGTGTAGCAGGAGGTCGTAGCGCACGCCGCTGCCGATAAAGCTCTTCTTGATGCCCGGCAGTGAGTCGACGGCGCGATAGAGGTCGAGCAGGGGCCGGTGGTCGGCATGGAGGTTGGGGCATACGGAGGGGTGAATGCACGAGGGACGCTTGCAGCGTTCACACTGGCTCCGGTCGCGGCCGCTCATGCCGTACATGTTGGCCGACGGGCCACCCAAGTCCGACAGATAGCCCTTGAAGTCGGGCATCGCTGCGATTTGCCTGACTTCCTGCAGGATGCTCTGCTTCGAACGGCTCATGATGAACTTGCCTTGGTGGGCGGAGATGGTGCAGAAGGCGCAACCGCCAAAGCAGCCCCGGTGGATGTTGACCGAAAATTTGATCATTTCGTAGGCCGGTATGCGCTTGCCCTTGTATTTGGGGTGCGGCAGGCGGGTGTAGGGGTAGCTGAACGAACGGTCTATCTGTTCGGTCGTCATGGGAGGGTAGGGCGGATTCACCACGAGGTATTCACTGCCCACCTGCTGGATGATGCGTTGCGGGTGGAGCCGGTTGCTCTCCTCTTCGATGTGCCTGAAGTTCTCGGCATAGGCTTTCGGGTCGGACAGGCATCGTTCATGGCTGTGCAGGAGGATGTCGTCGGGCGTGATGCCTTGGGGTATGTCGCCGGGCTGCTCCAGGGTCACCGTCTGGGGCACGGGGTGCTCGCGCAGGGTGGCGCGGAAGCCGGCGGCTGTGCAGCAGGCGGCGCTGTCTTCGTGGAGCAGGCAGCGGTCGAGGGTGCGGCAGAGTTCGGTGAGGGGCAGTTCGCCCATACCGTAAATGATCAGGTCTGCCCCGCTGTCCTTGAGGACGGAGGGTCTTAGCTGTCCCTGCCAGTAGTCGTAGTGCGTGACGCGGCGCAGCGACGCTTCGATGCCGCCCAACACGACGGGCGCGTCGGGGAACAGTTGTTTCAGGATGTGGGTGTAGACGATGGTCGGGTATTCGGGGCGCAGGTCGTGGCGGCCGTCAGGGCTGTAGGCGTCTTCGGCGCGCAGCCTGCGGTTGGCGGTATACTTGTTTACCATCGAATCCATACAGCCCGGGGCGATGGCGAAGAAAAGGCGCGGCCTTCCGAGCTTCTTGAAGTCCCGGAAGTCACCGTGCCAGTCAGGTTGCGGAACGATGCATACGCGGTAGCCCTCGGCTTCGAGCAGGCGTCCGATGACGGCTGCCCCGAATGCGGGGTGGTCTACGTAGGCATCGCCCGAAAAGAGTATCACGTCGGCGGTGTCCCAGCCCCGCAGGTCCATTTCCTTGCGTGTGGTGGGCAGCCAGTCGGTCAGTTGCTTTGCGTTCATGGCGGTTGGGTACAGGGCCGCGCGGTTAGTCTGCGGCGGTGTTGTTGTTCCACTCCTCGTAGGCGGCAATGAGGTTCTTCAGGCCGAAGGCTTTCATCTTGTCGTGGTAGATTACGTCGATGCAGAGGTCGAGCAGGTCCTTGGTGTCTTCGTGGCACGATGCGATGAGGGCGCGTATGTTCAGCTTCAGCTTGTCCAGCTCGTTTTCGGTGATGTAGCCGGTTGAGTTGGCCAGCCCGTTGAAGAGGTTGTACTTCCGTATGGTTTCCATGTTTTCGCGTGTCACGTTCATGTGGCGCGTGCCGCTTTCGTTGAGTTGTATGTCGTACACAGTTTTAAGTTTTAGTGATTAGTGATTAAGCGAAATCTAAGTTTTAAGTGTTAGTGATTAAGCGTTTATTTAAGTATTAGTGGTTAAGTTTTATAGCGATAAGGCTACTTAATCACCAATCACTAATACTTAACGCTTAAATACGCTTTTTCCCAATCGGTGTTGAGGCAGAAGGGGGTGATGCCGTCCTCTCGGGTCACGTAGGCCATGGTGGTCTGTGTGTCGGGGTCGTCGGTCAGCGGGTGCTTCAGTGAGGCGTCGGTAAAGAGCTGCTTGCGCTGTTTCCATTTGTCTTCGTCCAGCCGCTTCATCTTGACAGTCTCTTTGAAGAAGAGTGTGAGAAATTCCGACAGGAAGAACGCCTGTGTGTCGAGGAACTGTCCGGTGGGTGTACCGTTTACCTCAGCAGCCTTCTTCTTCAGGTAGAGCAGTGCATCGCGTTTGAAATGGGCAATCTGTACCTGGGTGAACGGGCTTGCAGGCGAGTTCGCCACATGTAGGGCATTGTCCATAACCGTGTTGTACACCTTTTGCGCATGGGTGGGTACAACCAGTGTCATCAGGAAGAATGTCAAGGCGTATAGAGGCTTCATATGGAGAGCTGGATATTTTTAGTTTAAAGATGAAGAGTT
>JBJEAF010000121.1:0-13109 GCA_051868755.1 Alloprevotella sp. | reverse complement strand
CGCACGATGCCCGCCTGCTGGCGCAGCAGTCCACTCATGAGGTAGAGCAGGGTGCTCTTGCCGGTTCCGTTCTTGCCCAGCAGGCCGTATATGTGGCCGGGGTAGAAATGCAGGCTGAAATGCTCGAAGACGGGGGCCTTGCGCCGTCCGTAACTGAAGTCTATTTCGCTGATCTGTAACATGGTTTGTTGTATTGTATTAGTGTCATAGTTAAATAGTACACCGCAAAAGTATGGCAGGGCTTTGAACTGTGCAAGCGAAACGGCAAAAAAATGCTTCGAAAAGTGCATTTTTCCTGTAGAGACGGCATTTCGGGGCCGAAAACATACGGCTTATGTGCCTTATCCGCCGATTTATAGCTACTTTCGCGGCGTGAAGAACAGAAACCTTATAGTCCGGGTAGCCTGTGCCATTGTGCTGTTGCTCATGGTCGTGCTGTTGCCCCACCATCATCACGGTGGCGGGGTAGCCTGCTGGGTCATCGAGATATGCGATGCCGACGGCCACGCCAACGACGAGCACACGGCCCACAGCCACCACGCCTGCCAGCCCTCCGAAGGCTGTTCGGTGGACTTCACCCCGCACCAGGCACCCACCGTGCGGCCTGCCGGAGCCGTATGTCCGCCCCTCTGGCTCTGGCTCGGCGGCTGCGTGGCCCTGCTGCTCCCCCTGTTGTTCCCGACCAACACTACTCCTATATATAATAAGGGGTGCATACCCCTGCTCGCCGGCTGTGCAGGCCGGTCACTGCGGCGGCGCGGTCCGCCGTGCTTTATGGCGTAAACTGTCACATTTCTATCCAACCATAAAGCAACTTTCATGAAACCTATATTTCTTTTCAGCATGGCCCTCACGGCGACCATGCTCTTTGCCGCGTGCCACAATGACCACGACCACAGCGGCCATGACCACGAGGCCGAAGGCCACAATCACGAAGCCATGGGCCACGAAAAACAAGTCCAGCCCCAGGACGAACAAGTCCAGCCTCAGGAAAAACAACTCGGCACTTCGGATCACGAGGGCCATGAGGGCGAAATCACCTTCACCGAAGCCCAGGCCCGGGCGGCTGGCTTGCAACTCTTGACGGTCGAGCCGGGCGAATTTGCCGAAGTGGTCGAAGTCACCGGACGGCTCCTCCCTGCCCAAGGCGACGAAGCCACTGTCACGGCCACCATGGCCGGCATGGTCAGGCAGTCAACCCCGAACCTGGCCGACGGTACAGCTGTCAGTCAGGGCCAGACGCTCTTTGTCATCAACGCCTCCTCCCTCGCCAACGGCAACCCTGCCGCTGCGGCGCAGGCCGAACTCGAAGCGGCCCGCAAGGCACTGGCCAGAGCCGAACAGTTGGCAGCTGACCGCGTGATTTCGGCCCGCGAACTCGATGAGGCCCGCAACCGCTTCAACACGGCGCAGGCCACGGCCCGCAGTCTGGGCACAGCCGCCCAGACCCGTGCGGTGCAGTCTCCCCTGTCGGGATTTGTCAAGAACGTACTGGTGCGCCCCGGCGACTATGTAGAACCCGGCCAGCCCTTGGCCACCGTGACCCAGAGCCGCCGCTTGCAGCTGCGTGCCGATGTGCCCGAGCGTCATTACGGCCTGCTGTCGCAGGTGTGCGACGCCTCTTTCCGCTTGGCCTACGAGCCTTCAACCGCTGCCCACAAAGTGAGCGACATGGGAGGCCGCTTGGTGTCGAGGGGCAAGACGGTCGGTTCGGCCGACTTCTACGTGCCCGTCACCTTCGAACTGCCCAACCAGGGACAGCTCGTGTCGGGAAGCTTTGCCCAGATTTACCTGCTCGGGGCTTCGCGCCAGGGAGTAATCACCGTGCCCAACGAAGCCATCACCGAAGCGCAGGGCCTGTTCTTTGTCTACGTCAAAACGCATCCCGACACTTACATGCGACAGGAGGTCACCCTCGGCGCGACCGATGGCCGCCGCACTGAAGTATTGTCTGGTCTCAAGCCCGGCCAGCAGGTCGTGGGCCGTGGAGCGGTCCAGGTGCGCTTGGCTGCCAATGCCACCGTGATTCCCGAAGGCCACTCGCATTGAGCGGGGAAGGCGACAGTCACCATGAAGCACTGTATCGCTCGCTCTGTGAGTATTCAGACTCATCAACTTTCGACTAATTTATGCTCAACAAGATAATTTCCCTTTCACTTCGCAACCGTCCGTTAGTGGTCTTCTTCAGTGTGCTGCTCCTGGCCATAGGCTGCTGGACGGCTTGGAAGATGGAGGTCGATGTGTTTCCCGACCTCAATGCACCCACCGTGGTGGTCATGACCGAAGCACAGGGCATGGCTGCCGAAGAGGTGGAGCGGCAAGTCACCTTTCCCATCGAGACCGCAGTCAACGGTGCCACCGGCGTGCGCCGCGTGCGCTCTTCCTCTACCACTGGCTTCTCGGTGGTATGGGTCGAGTTTGACTGGGGCACCGACGTGTACCGCGACCGCCAGATTGTGGCCGAGAAGCTGGCCACACTGGGTGACCAGCTGCCACAAGGCATAGGCAGCCCCACCATCGGACCGCAAAGCAGCATCATGGGCGAAGTGCTCTTTGTCGGACTCACCGCCGACACCACCTCGATGGGCCACCTCCGTTCGCTGGCCGACTGGACCGTTCGTCCCCGCCTGCTCAGTACTGGCGGCGTTGCCCAAGTCACCGTGCTGGGCGGCGATGTGCTCGAATATCAGGTGCGGCTCCACCCGGAGCGCATGCAGCACTTCGGGGTCAGCCTGACGCAGGTGCTCGAAGCAACCCGTCAGATGAACCGCAATGCGGCCGGCGGCGTACTCTATGAGTATGGCAACGAGTACATCGTGCGCGGCGTGGTGGCCACTTCGCGCACCGACGAACTGGAACAGGCTGTCGTGGCCACTACGCCCGACGGGATGCCCGTACTGCTGGCCGACGTGGCCGACGTAGTCATAGGGGCCAAGCAGCCCAAGATGGGCACAGCCTCAGTCGATGCCCACCCCGCCGTACTGCTCACCGTCACCAAGCAGCCAGCCACAGGCACCCTCGAACTCACCGAAGCCCTCGACTCTGCCATCAGCCGGCTCAGGCCCGCCCTGCCGCCCGACGTCAAGGTCAACACCTCGCTCTACCGGCAACAGGACTTCATCGACTCCTCCATTTCGAACATCCGCAAGTCGCTCGTCGAGGGCGGCATCTTCGTGGTACTCGTGCTGTTCATCTTCCTCATGAATGCGCGCACCACACTCATCTCGCTTGTCACCATCCCCCTCTCGCTGTTGGTCACCCTGCTCGTGCTGCAGTTCATGGGCCTCACGCTCAACACCATGAGCATCGGCGGCATGGCCATCGCCATAGGCTCGTTAGTCGACGATGCCATTGTCGATGTAGAGAACGTCTACAAGCGGCTGCGCCTCAACGCCCAGCTGCCTTTGGCTGAACGGCGACGACCGATTGAGGTCATCTACGATGCCTCGCGCGAGGTGCGCCTGCCCATTCTCAACTCCACCCTCATCATCGTGGTCAGCTTCGTGCCGCTCTTCTGCCTCTCGGGACTGGAAGGCCGTATGCTCGCCCCCCTCGGCGTGAGCTTCATCGTGTCGCTCTTTGCCTCCACCCTCGTAGCCCTCACGCTCACCCCCGTGCTGTGCAGTTATCTGCTACGCGGTGAAACCAAAGCCTCCGCGCCCGCCGAACCGCGCTGGGTGCGCGCCATGAAGCATGCCTACGAATGCCTGTTGCAGCGCGTGCTGGGCCGTGCAGGCCGCTGGGTGCTGGGTGTGACAGCCGCCTTGGTGGTGCTCACCGTGGGGCTCTTCTTCACGCTGGGCCGCAGCTTCCTGCCGCCGTTCAACGAGGGCAGCTTCACGGTCAACATCAGTACGCTGCCTGGCGTGTCGCTCGACGAAAGCGACCGCATGGGCCAGCGCGCCGAACAGTTGCTGCTCCAGGTGCCCGAGGTGCAGCATGTGGCACGAAAGACGGGGCGCGCCGAACTCGACGAGCATGCCTTGGGGGTCAACACCAGCGAAATCGAAGTGCCCTTCGTGTTGCACGACCGCAGCAAGGCCGAAGTCGTGGCCGACATCCGCCAGAAGCTCTCCTCGCTGCCCGGCGTGAACATCGAGATCGGCCAGCCCATTTCGCACCGCATCGATGCCATGCTCTCAGGCACCAAGGCCGGCATTGCCGTCAAGGTGTTCGGCCCTGACCTCACCCAGCTCCACCAGCTCGGCCTGCGCATCAAGGAAGCTACCCACGAAATAGAGGGCGTGGCCGACCTCAATGTGGAACAACAGATTGAGCGGCCGCAGTTAGTGCTCAAGCCGCGCCGCGCACTGCTGGCACGCTATGGCATCAGCCTGCCCGAATTTGCCGAATATGTCAACGCCGCCCTCGGGGGCGAAGTGGTGAGCCAGGTACAGGATGCCGGCCGCACCTACGACCTGACGGTGAGGATGTCGGAACACGATATGGCCACCGCCGACCGCATACGCCAACTGCTCATCGACACAGGCACCGGCCGCAAGGTGCCGCTCAGCGAGGTGTGCGAGGTGGTGTCTACTGCCGGACCGAACACCATCAGCCGCGAAAACACCCAGCGCAAGCTGGTGGTCTCGGCCAATGTCGAAGGCCGCGACATGCGTTCGGTGGTCAGCGACATGCAGCGCGCCATTGCCGAAAAAGTACAGTTGCCAGAGGGCTACCACATCGAATACGGCGGACAGTTTGAAAGCGAAGCTGCTGCCTCCCGTCTGTTGCTTGCCCTGTCGGTGGTCAGCATCGTAGTGATTTTCCTGCTTCTCTACCTCCAGTTCCGCTCCTGGCGACAGGCGGTGGTGGTGCTGCTCAACCTGCCGCTGGCCCTGATTGGCGGCGTACTGGCCTTAGCCTTTACCGGAGGCGTGCTGAGCATCCCCGCCGTCATCGGCTTCATCTCGCTGTTCGGCATTGCCACGCGCGGCGGCATGTTGCTCGTAGACCGCTACAACGAACTGTCGCGCACTGGACTTGCGCCCCGCGAATGTGTGCTGAAAGGCTCACAGGACCGCCTCCTGCCCATTGTCATGACAGCCCTGTCATCGGCCTTGGCCCTCATCCCCTTGGCTTTGGGCAGTGACCTGCCAGGCAACGAGATTCAGAGCCCCATGGCCCAAGTCATGTTGGGCGGACTGCTCACCAGCACGCTGCTCAACCTCGTGGTAGTCCCCGTGGTGTTCTGCTCCACGCGTAGTTTCAAGCAACTTCATCACTGATACTTCATCACTAATACTTCAAAAGATGCCTCCTTATATATATATAATAGGTGTAGGCCGTCGGCTGGGCCGGCTGTGGCTCTGGGCCGTGCTGTGGTCCTTGTCGGCCACGCTGCATGGACAGCCGTTAGCCCTGCTCGACACCATTGCCCGCAACAACCCTACCCTGCGCGCCTCGCAGGCCAGTCTTCAGGCTGCCGAAGCGGCCAACCGCACCGACACCCGTCTGCCTGACCCCGAAGCCGAGGTGGCCTACCTCGTAGGCTCACCCAGCGGCGTGCCGGGCCGCACCAACGTATCGCTCACCCAGTCACTCGATTGGGGCGTACTCACCAAGCGGCGCAAGCTCTTGGCCGAAGCCGGCGACCGCACAGCCGCCGCACAGCACCGCGCGGTGCGCCAACAGGTGCTGGGCGAGGCCCTACAGCAACTCGTGCAGCTGGTACACGCCAACCGCATGGTCTCCGAACTGGATTCCAGGCTCAGTCTGGCTATTCAGGTGGAACAGCTCTGCCAGACGAAAATCGAGCAGGGAGAACTCACCCAGCTGGAACTGAACAAGGCGCGGCTCAATGTCGCCATGGCCAAGGCCGACCGCCAACGGGCCTGCGACGAACGCGAAACGCTGCTGGCCCGGCTCTGTGCGCTCAACGGCGGACAGCCCTTGCACTGTACCGACACGCTCTACTCTCTGCCGACCGTCCAGCTGTGCCAGACTGACACGATGTCCACAGCCGACCGTTCGACCGCCGTACAAGGGGCTGAAGCTGCCGTCAGCCAAGCCCAGGCCGAGCTGAAACTGGCCCGTACCCGGCAGTGGCCGACCTTCAACGTGGGTTTTCAGGGCGAGTACATCCGCCAGAACAACTACAGTGGCCTGAGTCTGGGCCTGAGCCTCCCGCTGTGGGGCAACGGACGGGCCGAGGTGCGCCGCCGCAAGGCCGAGCTCCTGGCCACGCAGCTCCAACTGGCCGACATACAGCAGCAAACCGGCGCGCAGCAGCTGCAACTCAGCCAGACCACGCGCCGACTCCTCCAAGTGGCCGACGACCTGCGTCAGGGCTTGTCGGCCACCTCAAACACGCAGCTGCTCCAGCGCGCGCTCGAAGCCGGCCAAATCTCCCTGCTCGACTACCTGCTGGAATGCTCCTTCTACTATTCGGCCCGCACGGCCTGGCTCGAAGCCGAACGCGATGCTTATCTGGCCGCGGCCGAGCTGTACGCACTCAGACTGTAAGCACGGATCCAGCCCTGGGCTGCCTCAACGCAGCAGGTGCCTCCCTTTGATGCCTACACAGACGCACTGCCAACCCCAGATCGGGCCGCTCCAGCACATTTTTTCGGTGACTTCTTTGGCCAATAGGCAAATTAGTTCTACTTTTGCACCGCTTTTCCCCCCAGCCGCTGTCGGGATGCAGTGTTCCCCGTTAAGCTGGGGCGGGACGGACAACAATACTTTAATTATCCATCAACCCATGGCAGATTTAATTAAAATTGCTGAGGAAGCTTTTGCCACCGGTAAGCAGCACCCCAAGTTCAAGGCTGGTGACACCATTACTGTGGCATACAAAATCGTCGAAGGCAACAAGGAGCGTATACAGCTGTATCGCGGTGTTGTCATCAAAATCAACGGCCACCAAGAGAAGAAGCGCTTCACCGTGCGCAAGATGTCAGGTTCTGTTGGCGTAGAACGTATTTTCCCGCTCGAATCGCCCAACATCGAAAGCATCGAAATCAACAAGGTGGGCAAAGTGCGTCGCGCCAAGCTCTACTACCTCCGTGCCCTCACCGGCAAGAAGGCCCGCATCAAGGAAAAGCGCGGTGCCGTCAAGAACGATTAAGGCGCTGCCAAGCATCTTGCAAGAAAGCAAACCCCATAAAAGAGGCTGCCACTCACAGGTGGAAGTCTCTTTTTTGGTTAATCACCTCCACATCATGGCAAACGGCTATCCTGAAAACAAGGAACACAAGGGCATCGTGTTTCCCTCACCCATATTCGGACCTATACGCAGCCGACGGTTGGGCATCTCGCTGGGCATCAACCTCATGCCTGCCGACGGCAAGCTGTGTACGTTCGACTGCATCTACTGCGAGTGTGGCTTCAACTGCAACCACCGCCCGCACCTGAAACGCCCCACGCGCGCCGAAGTGGCGCAGGCACTCGAAGCGCAGCTGCACCACATGCAGGCCGAAGGCTCCATGCCCGACGTACTCACCTTTGCCGGCAACGGTGAGCCTACAGCCCACCCTGACTTTGCCGGCATCATTGACGACACCATCGCCCTGCGCGACCGCTACTGTCCGAATGCCCGGGTCACGGTCCTGAGCAACGCCACAATGTGTGTCAAACCTGTCGTACACGAAGCCTTGCAACGCGTGGACAACAACATTCAGAAGTTGGACACGGTATCGGCTCACTATATCCACCTCGTGGACCGGCCTACGGGAGCCTACGACATGGAGGCGGTGATACAGGCGTTGTGCGACTTTCAAGGCCATGTCACCGTACAAACGCTCTTCATGAAAGGCACGTTCGAAGGGAAAAGTGTGGACAACACGACCGACGACTACGTGCTGCCCTGGATAGAGATGCTGAAACGCATCCGGCCCGAACGGGTCATGGTCTACACCATTGACCGCGAAACGCCGGCGCCCGACCTGCTGAAAGCTGCGCCCGAAGAGCTGCAACGCATCGGACGCTTGGTTGAAGCTGCCGGCCTCGCTGTGGACATCGCTTACTGACCGTGTAGAGAGTTGAACACCAAGAAGTTTATCCCTGAGAGTTTACCATCATGCTCATAGCCCTAAGCGGAGGGGCCGACTCGGTGGCCCTGTTGCTGAAGATGCTGGACGAAGGACGCGCCGAAGCCGCCGCACACTGCAACTTCGGCCTGCGCGGAGCCGAAAGCGACCGCGATGAAACCTTTGTGCGGAAGCTCTGCCACAAGCTGGGCATCCGACTGCACGTGGCCCACTTCGACACACGGAGCGAAGCGGCACGCACGGGCGAAAGCATCGAAATGACTGCGCGCCGCCTGCGCTACACGTGGTTCGACGCGCTGTGCCGGGAGTTCGGCTACCCGGAAGTGGGTGTCGCACACCACCGCGATGACCAGGCTGAAACGCTGCTACTGAACTTGGTGCGCGGCAGCGGCCTGCACGGATTGACCGGCATGAGTCGGAGACGCGACAAGGTGGTGCGCCCGCTGTTGGACTGGTCGCGCGCCGACATCCTACAGTTCCTGGCCGAACGGGGACAGGACTACGTGACCGACAGCAGCAACGACGACACGCACTACAGGCGCAACCTCATTCGCCACGAGGTGCTTCCCCTGCTACAACAGCTCAACCCGCAGGTGGCCGAAACGCTCTGTGACACGGCACGCCGGCTGGCCGAGGCCGAAAGCATCTACCGCTTAGGGGTGGACAGCCTGAAGGGGCAGCTGGTACAGGCCGACCCCGCGCGCCGTACGCTGTGTATAGACTGGGCGGGACTGCATCAGGCTCCCGCACCCGAAACGCTGCTGCACGAATGGCTGGCCGGCTACGGCTTCACGCCGACACAGACGGCACAGGCCCTGAACCTGCATACAGGCGGCGTGATTCAGCACGGCGAATGGCTGCTCACACGCAGTCACAGCCACCTGCTGCTGGGTCCTGTGCCTGAGCTGATAAGTCCGACCGCCGTGCCCTGTGCCGATGGTTGCGTGCCAATCGATGCCAGCCGCCACCTGCACACCGCCCTGCGGACGGTGGAGGCAGACACTGATGCCACGCAGCTCATTCAGCGCACGCCCCATACGGCCTGTATCGACCTCACGGCCATACAGGGCAGCCTCACCTTACGCTCCGCTTCGACGGCCGACCGCTTCTGCCCCTTCGGGCTGAAGGGCAGCCAACTTGTGAGCGACTATCTCACCAACCGCCACCGGTCTCGGTTAGACAAAATGGCCGCCTTAGTACTCTGCGACGAGCGCGGCATTCTCTGGTTGGTCGGCGAACGCATTGACCAGCGCGCTGCCGTCACACCGCACACACGCACCATGCTGTGTCTCACGCTTCACTCCTCTTCTTTATGAAACACCTGCTTCACCCTTTCCTACCCCTTTCTCTCCTTGTCCTGAGCCTTTCATGCGGTGAAGACCGCAGCGGCGAGCAACCTTTTGCCCCCACGGTAAAGACCCTCGAAGCCGTCCCCTCGGGCTGCAGGGCTGAACTGCGCGGCGTGGTTACCTCGTCGCCTAACAGCAGCCTCACCGAGTGTGGCTTTCATTATGGCAACGACACACTGCGCAAGTCGGTCACGGCTGAACCTGACTGGGAGTTCTCGGCACTGACCGACACCTTGCAGCCCGGCCACTATTTTGTGGCGACCTATGCGACCAACGGCATGGGCACAACCGACGGCGACACGCTCTATTTCGATATAGAGCCGTAGGCGGAACTGTGCCTGCTACGCCGTTCACCATTTCTTTACAGAAGAGTAATAAGAGGTTTGCGGTCTTGTAACCTGACGTGCTGACCTTTGCACCGTCAAACAAAACAACACCGGCCTGCACTGCTGCGGACCGACGTTGGACCACGAAGACACAACCTTTTAATTACTCATTTCACAATGTACAAAACACTTTTCAACAAGCACTGGCCGCTCTGTGCCGCCATCGCCCTCTGCATCCCCTTTGCCACGACATCGTGTTCAGACGATGAAGAGGAGACCGTCACCAACGAACGCCACTGGACTACCGACGGCGGACTTCGGGCTACCGACAACATTCTCTTCGACAACAACACGCTCGGCAACGGCGACAAGGAAATAGTGTTTAACGGCAAACAGACACTGAAGAAAGGCACCTACACGCTCAAAGGCTGGGTCTATGTAGCTGCCGGCGCAGAACTTACTATCGAACCGGGCACCGTTATCAAGGGTGACAAGCTCACCAAGAGTGCCCTGATTGTCGAACGCGGCGGCAAGCTCATTGCCAAGGGCACCGCTTCGCAGCCTATCGTGTTCACCTCGGGCGAAGCCAAAGGACAACGCAAGCCGGGCGACTGGGGCGGACTCATCCTGTGCGGACAGGCTCCCAACAATGCCATTGACCAGCAGATTGAAGGTGGTCCGCGCACGCACCACGGCGGCTCTAACGCACAGGACAACAGCGGCATCCTGTCGTATGTACGTATTGAGTTTGCCGGCTATCCCTTCGAGACCGACAAGGAGATCAACGGTCTGACACTGGGCAGCGTGGGTAGCGGCACGCAGATCGACCACGTACAGGTGAGCTACTCGAACGACGACTCCTTCGAATGGTTCGGCGGAACGGTCAACTGCCGCTACTTGGTAGCCTTCAACGGATGGGACGACGACTTCGACACCGACAACGGCTTTAGCGGCAAGGTGCAGTTTGGCCTCGCCGTACGCAACCCGCGCATTGCCGACAAGAGCCAGAGCAACGGCTTCGAGAGCGACAACGATGCAAACGGCTCCACGGCTGCTCCTTACACGTCGGCCACTTTCTCCAACATCACCTTCATCGGACCCAAGGCCGTGGCCTCAGACTTTGCCAACACCACCGACTACATCAACGCCGGTAGCTATTTCCCCAATAACGGTTCGGGCTTGGGCAAGTTCCAGTCCGCCATGCAGATTCGTCGCGGCAGCCGGCTGAACTGCCTGAACAGTGTGGCTGTAGGCTGGCCCATTGGTCTGATTATCGACGGTGAGAAGGGCGACACGCCCCAGCAGGCCGAAGCCGGCACGCTGAAGCTGCGCAACCTGTGGTTTGCCGACATGGACATTACAGGCAGCGATGCGAACAAGAGCTATGTGGACCAGCAGGCCGACGGCACCGTTCCTTCCAACTCTACCCGCCTGTTCCAGCTTTGGGGCAACCACACGGCCACTGCCGCCGAACTGCTGCTCACAGGCAAAAACAGCCTGACCGGACTTTCGGCTGACTTCATGCCTGCCGCAGGCAGTCCGCTCTGCTCGGGTGCCGACTTCAGTTCGCTCGACAGCTGGTTCACGCCCGTAGCATGGGCCGGTGCTTTCGGCCCGGCTGACAACTGGCTGACTGGCTGGACGAACTTCGACCCTAACAATGCCGACTACTAATGTAGGTTAGATTATAAGAGACAAGGGTATGAGGTTATCATATTACTATCTGAGCGACTGACATTCCGCCCGCTCAAATAATAATATGATAACCTCATAACCTTGTCTCTTATAAGGGCCGTTCTATAAATTAGGCCGAGCTGGATGCCGGATTTTTAGAGATGACATCTAATAGATGTCTCTAAAAAACAGCAGGCAGCCGGAATAATGAGTTCACTCATGGGGCATTCCTTAAAAACCTAATTTATAGAACGCCCCATAACCCCAAGCTGCCAAATGCCCCTGTCCTCACATCATTCAGGCTGCATAAAGCAGACAACTGTTCAATCTGTGATATAATCCAGAAATGTGTCCCGGTTGATGACGTGAAAGGCTGCCTCTGGATAGGCTTCCGCAAAGTTGCGGGGCACCTTGGGCAGCTTGCTACCGGCCTTGATTTCGAATGCCTCCATGCGCGGGCCGTCTTCTTCAATGAGGTCAATCTCCTGATTGCTGTAAGTCCGCCAAAAATAGAAGTTCAATCCCAAGCGATGGTTCAGGCTCCTTTTCACACGTTCACTGATCACAAAGTTTTCCCACAAGGCACCACGCTCTGCTTCGGCCCGTTCACCGTATGGACGAAAGTCTCGAAGCAGAGCGTTGCGTATACCATTATCCTGAAAATACCATTTGGAAGCTTTCGAGACCTCCTTCCGCATATTGCGTGAGAATCCGCCCACACGGTAAATGACAAACACCTTCTGCAAGAGGTCCAGATAGCGTTCCACCGTATTTCTGCTCATCGACAGCTGTTTGCCCAATTCATCGAGTGACACCTCGCTGCCCACTTGCCAGGCGACAAGACGCAGCAGGTCGTGCAGCTTCTGGGCGTGCTTCACACCATCGACCATCAATATGTCGCGCAGCAGATAGGCATCAACAACATCTTCCAAGTACTCTTTCTTGTCACGCTCTGAGCCAAGCGACATCAGTTCTGGATAATGTCCGAAGACCAGCCTGTCGTTGACATGGGTGGCTATCTCGAATTTGCTCTCCACGGTAGCTATTTCCTGTTCCGAAAGAGGTGTCAGCATAAATTGTGTGCTTCGTCCCACTAACGGTTCCCCTGCCTGATTGTGAAGTTCAAACGATGAGGAGCCTGTGGCTATCACCGCAATTTCAGGCAATTCATCTACGATAAATTTCAGCTTCATGCCGACATCGGGTATATGCTGTGCCTCATCAATGGCAAGCAGCGAGATGCCTTCCAGCAACCTGCGGTAGTTTCCCGCAGTCTTGTCGGCCAGCAGTCTGACCGTGTCCATACTCTCCCCATTGAGCATTAAGGATTTGCCCTGCTTCCACCCATCCACAATTTCCCTTAGCAAGACTGTTTTGCCGACACGCCGCGCCCCGAAAAGGAGCATCACCTTCTGAGGTTTGATGCGCCGCTCGATTTCTGCCTGCATGGTTCGCTTGATTGTCTTCATAAGTCTTTGGAATTTTCTTACTCTTTACGGGCACGAAGGTAGGAGAAACTAACGAGCCAAGAAAAGAAAAGCGGAAAAATCTTCAGCGGCATTGAAGAATTTACCGGTAAATTCTTCAGCCGTATTGAAGATTTTCCCACTTTTTGTGGTTTTCAGAACCATTCTTCCTAAACAGGACTATTATCGAGGGTATGAGGTTGCTTTCTTAGGTTATGAGGTTATTACTGGGGTTATAAGGGATAAAGCGGTTTTTAAAAGTATGAGGTATTAGTGATTAAATTCCTTCTTGAGTTTTATAAC
>JBJEAF010000120.1:0-3229 GCA_051868755.1 Alloprevotella sp. | reverse complement strand
CCCATCACCGGTACTGACGCTTGCGGGCAAAGAAGAAACCGGCATAGATATTCAGGTAGTTGACAGAGTTGGTCATTGACAGGCGGTTCTTGCGGTACATGTAAAGGTGGCTGATGACGGAGGAGCCTGCAAACCAGTGGGAGTTGTTCCACACGATGCCGAGGCGCGAAGTGCAGTCAAACGAAAGGTTCTTCAGGTCCATCAACACTTCGTGGGTAGTAATTTTTTCACCTTTAATCTTGCGTACGCCAACCGAAGGCATCACCGACACGCCCAACAGCCAATTCCGGGCAAACACCCAGTTGTAGGCGTAACCGAGGCTGGCATAGTAGTAGTTATAGTCCAGGGTATTAAACCGCAGCCCTTCGACCACCGTCTCACTGCCCGGAGGGCCTTTAAGCTCTTCGGGCAGCTTGGTGTAGTCCATCCTGACGCGCTGGCGGCTGAAGCCGAGACCGAGCATGAGCGAACCGCAGCTCTTGCGCTGTACGGTGCTCTGGTTGAAGGCTGCGGGATAAGAGAAGTGGCGGTGATTAAACACATAGTAGGCACTCAGCGACAGGGTATTGGCCTGCATACCCGTGAAGGGGGTGTGCCTGACGCTGCCCGGCTCAACACCTTCGAAGCCTACGGCCTTGCGCAGCGTGAAGTCACCCGTGTTGCGCAGATAGAGGAAGTCGAGACCAAGCATGGAACTGTAGAGGCTGAGGTTGAACTCGGAGGCCTTGCCCAGCCGGCGCGGGTGGCTCACGTCGAAGGTATAACCCAGAAATATCCACCGCCAGCCGAAATAGGGTCCCACCTTCATGCTCTGTGCGGGTTTGAGGTAGAGTGTCTGTGTGCGCCCGTCGGCATCAGAACCTGCCAGCCTGTACACCTGATAGTAGTTGGTGTTCTGCGCCATGGCAGTGAAGTTGTAGTAATTGGGCGAGATATAGGTGGTGTCGTAGTCGTCAAAACTGCGTATGAAACGGTAAAGCAGGCTGCCAGTGCGCTTCATCTTCTGCTTCACGCTGCCTGACCTGTAGGCCTCATCCCATGCCGACTGGCAGCAACTCGCCGAATCGGACATGACCAAGGGACACATCTCTTCAGCAGATGCCGGCACGGCACCTGCCTGACACAGCATGAAGCCCCAAAGGCAAGCGGCGAGTAGGCGGTTCATCTTATTATCATTTAGTTTAAAGTTGAAGAGTTTAAAGTTTACAAGTAGAGTTTATAGTTGAGAGTTTAAAGTTTATAAGAATAGTTACTGAGCGGGTGATTACTGCGCATCATAGTGGCCTTATAAACTTTAAACTATAAACTTTCAACTCTTTCCTATAAACTTTAAACTTTAAACTCATTCCAACAAACTCTAAACTCCTCAACTTTCAACTAAAATTGAACAATATACAATGCATAATTGCCTACGGCTTCGGTATCGGCGTAGCCCTCATTATAAATTATAAATTACTTCAGAGCTTATGCAGAATGCGGTCAACCACCCAGTTGACCGATGTCGCGCTCACACAGTCACAGGTACAGATGGCCTTGTTTTGCAGGTGTTCCACCACCAACTTGATGAGGGGAAGCTGCACGTAGGGCGGATTGGGCACGACGAACTCCTGGCGGCCGTCGCCGTTCTGCAACACAATGGGCTGGTAGGTAAATACCGAGAACGACAGTGACCCCTTGTCGCCCACGATGTCAATGCGGTCTTCGCGGGCTGACTCATGGGCCACAAAGCACCAAGAGCCAGATGCCGGCACGCCGTTGGCGAACTTGAAGCAGGCACTCACCGTGTCCTCGGTGGGGTACAGTCCACCCCGGTTGGCAAACATGCCCTCGGCCTCTATGATGGGTCCGAACATCTGCTGCAACAGGTCGATCTGGTGGGGCGCAAGGTCATAGAAGTAGCCACCGCCTGCTATGTCGGGCTGCACGCGCCACGGCAGATTGTCCCGGTTATAGTCGAGGTCGCGCGGCGGCACGGCAAAACGTATGTGTGCGCCCGCCACCTGACCGACCGCTCCCTGTTCTACCAGTTCCTTCACCTTGAGGAAATAAGGCAGACAGCGGCGGTAGTAGGCCACGAAGCAAGGCACGCCCGTCAGCTCAGCGATGCGGTTCATGCGGCAGCAGTCCTCGTAGTTGGAGGCCATGGGCTTCTCGACATATACGGCCTTGCCGCTCTTCATGGCCATAATGGCATAGGTGGCATGGGTGGAAGGCGGCGTGGCAATGTAGACGGCATTCACCTCGGGGTCAGACAGCAACAGCTGCGGGTCGGTATACCAGCGTTTCACCCCGTGTCGCTCGGCGTAGGAACGGGCTTTGTCGGCGCGGCGGCTCATCACCGCCACAACTTCAGAGCCAGGCACAGCACCAAAGGCCGGCCCACTCTTTCGCTCAGTCACTTCACCGCAACCGATAAAGCCCCATTTTACCTTTTCCATGTTTATGTATAGCGTTATTAAGTATTAGTGATAAAGTATTAGTGATTAAGTTTTATAGCGATAAGGCTACTTAATCACTAATCACTAACACTTAACACTTAAATAGCCTCAGAACTCCTGCCAGCTTCGGATTTCGAGGTCTTCAGGTTTCACCGTACAGAAGGCGTAGATGAAGGCCGAAGCCAAGCGGGCATTGGTGATGAGCGGCACATTGAGGTCGATGGCCGCACGGCGAATCTTGTAGCCGTTGGTCAGCTCGCCGGTCGACAGGTTTTTGGGCACATTCACCACGAGGTCAATCTCATGGTTGTGGAGCATGTCGATAGCCTGCGGCTGCTGCGGTGCCTCGCTGGGCCAGTGCACCAGCGTGTTCTCAATGCCGTTCTCGGTGAGATAGCGGCTCGTGCCGGGCGTGGCGAAGAGCTTGTAGCCGTGGTCACGCAGCATGGCCGAAGCCACAAGCATCTCAGCCTTCTGCTTGCCGTTGCCCGTAGAGAGCAAGATATTCTTGCGCGGTATGCGGTGGCCCACCGAGAGCATCGCCTTGAGCAGTGCGGTGCGCGAATCGTCGCCCAGACAGCCCACCTCGCCCGTCGATGCCATGTCGACACCCAGCACAGGGTCAGCCTTCTGCAGGCGGTTAAACGAGAACTGCGACGCCTTGATGCCCACATAGTCGAGGTCAAAGAGGCTCTTGGCCGGCTTCTCGACAGGCAGGCCGAGCATGATGCGCGTAGCCAGTTCGATGAGGTTGATTTTCAGCACCTTGCTCACGAAGGGGAAGGAGCGCG
>JBJEAF010000119.1:7372-13110 GCA_051868755.1 Alloprevotella sp. | reverse complement strand
CCTGAAACCTGAAACCTGAAACTTCCACTTATAAACCAACGAACCATGAAAGTACTTGTTGCTACCGAAAAGCCCTTTGCCTCCGTGGCTGTCAAGGGTATCAAAGATATTCTCGCCCTTGCGGGCTACGAGCTGGCACTGCTTGAGAAGTATACCGAAAAGGCGCAGCTGCTCGAAGCTGTGGCCGATGTCGACGCGCTCATCATACGCTCTGACAAAATCGACGGCGAAGTGATGGATGCCGCCCCGCAACTGAAAATCATTGTGCGCGCCGGCGCGGGCTTCGACAACGTGGACCTCGCTGCTGCCACAGCCCACCATATCGTGGTGATGAACACCCCGGGACAGAACGCCAATGCCGTGGCCGAACTCGTTATCGGCATGCTCATCTATGCCTGCCGCAACCAGTTCAACGGCACGTCCGGCACAGAACTCATGGGCAAGAAGCTCGGACTGCTGGCCTTTGGTGCCGTGGCACAGAACGTGGCCCGCATTGCCCACGGCATGGGCATGGACATTTCGAGCTACTCTCCGCTCGACCGTCCGCAGACGATTATCAATGCCGGCTGTCACGTGCACGAATCGCTCCACGACCTCTTTGCCTACAACCACATTGTGAGCATGCACATGCCCTCCACACCCGAGACGCGCCGCAGCATCAACTACGACCTCATCAGCATCATGCGTAAGGATGCCATCCTGGTCAACACGGCCCGACAGGACATTGTCGATGAGGAAGGGCTCATCAAGGCCATGACCGAACGTACCGACCTGCGCTACGTCACAGACCTCAAGCTGGCTGACCATGACCGTGCCGTAGAACTGCTCGGCGACCGCTACATCTTCACCCCGAAGAAGATGGGCGCACAGACCAAGGAGGCCAACGTGAATGCCGGTCTTGCCGCTGCCCAGCAGATTGTCGGCTTCCTCAAAGACGGCGTGAAGAAGTTCCAAGTTAATAAGTAGTGAGAGAGCGAAGCAATCCGCTTCACTCTGTTGAAAGTTGAAAAGTCGAAAGTTTATGAAGCGAATGACTCATCCGTTCGGAGTGCATCATTATAAACTTCTCAACTCTTCATCTCTCAACTCCCCAACTCTCAACTCTTCAACTCTTATCCTCCTCCCCCATGCCTAAAATCAAACCTTTCCGCGGCCTGCGTCCGCCAGTCGAACTGGTAGAACAGGTTGAAAGCCGTCCGTACGACGTGCTCAGCTCTGAAGAAGCCCGCGCCGAAGCCGGCGACAACGAAAAGTCGCTTTACCATATCATCAAACCCGAAATCAACTTCCCCGAAGGTACCAGCGAATATGACCCGCGCGTGTACGAGAGCGGTGCCGAACAGTTCCGCAAGTTCCAGCAGGAAGGCTGGCTCGTGCCTGATGCCGACGACTGCTACTACCTCTACGCCCAGACCATGAACGGCCGCACGCAATACGGCTGGGTGGTTTGCGCCAGTGTGGAGGACTACATGCAGGGAGTCATCAAGAAACACGAACTCACCCGCGCCGACAAGGAGGAAGACCGCATGAAGCATGTGCGCACCTCTTCGGCCCACATCGAACCTGTCTTTCTGGCCTACCACCCGCGTCCCGTGCTGCTCGCCCTGCGCCAGAAGTACGCCGCCCAGCCGCCCGTCTACGACTTCGTGGCTCCCATCGACGGCTTCCGCCATCAGCTCTGGGTAGTCAGCGACAAGGCCGACCAGGCTACCATCACCGCCGAGTTTGAACAGATGAACGCCCTCTACATTGCCGACGGACACCACCGTTCGGCTGCTGCCGCCTTGGTAGGAGCCGAAAGGGCACGCCAAACGCCCGGTGCTACAGGCGAGGAGGAGTTCAACTACTACATGGCCGTATGCTTCCCCGCCGACGAACTCACCATCCTCGACTACAACCGCGTGGTGAAGGACCTGAACGGCATGACTCCCCAGGCCTTCCTCGAAGCACTCGCCAAGAACTTCGACGTAACGGCCAAGGGGGCCGAGCCTTATCGTCCGCAGCAGCCGCACGAGTTCGCCCTCTATCTTGAAGGCACCTGGTATGCCCTGAATGCACACGAAGGAACCTACGACCCCACCGACCCCATCGGTGTGCTCGACGTAGACATCTCCTCGCGTCTGATTCTCGACGAACTGCTGGGCATCAAGGACCTGCGTAAGGACAAGCGCATCGACTTTGTCGGCGGACTGCGCGGACTCGAAGAACTGCAACGCCGTGTGGACAGCGGAGAAATGAAGATGGCACTGGCCCTCTACCCCGTGTCGATGCAGCAAATCATGGACATCGCCGACAGCGGCAAGATTATGCCGCCCAAGGCCACGTGGTTCGAGCCCAAGCTGCGCAGCGGACTGATTATACATAAGTTCTGAACTGCCGGGAGGGCGGGCTAAGGCCCGCCCTCCCAGCAGTTAACCCCTCATTCAAGCGTTCAAGGCACGCCCCGAAGGGGCATCAGCGCATAGCCCAGGGTAACACCCTGGGTAGGATAACAAGCGACAAAGTGCGCCCTGCAAGGGCAAAAGCGTTGGAAACATGCGATATGATTCTATGCTTTTGCCCTTGCAGGGCGCACTTGCGGCGGTCAACCTACCCAGGGTGTTACCCTGGGCTATGTGCTGATGCCCCTTCTTTAAGTGCCTTGAACGCTTGTTACTCGCTACCCTGTTCATGCCGGCCCGTAGCGATGCTGCACTGGGAGGGCGTGGCTTCCAGCCCGCCTGTTGTCAAGCCAACCTGATGCGACGGTGCACTGGGAGGGCGTAGCAATAAATAACCTCATCAATGCACGAAAAGGGTGGAAGACCGCTGTCTTCCACCCTTTTCTCATGATTCAACTTATAAGATGGGATTCTCTATTATTTCACGATGCGTTTCCGTCCGTTGACAATCACGATGCCCTTGGCCTCCTTTACCCGGCGGCCCGACAGGTCGTACATCACCTCGCTGCGACCGTCCACGGTCACTTCGCCGATGCCCGACGAAATCTTCTGCTGTTCCAGCTCGGCCTTGTTTTCGAGTGCGGCGATGAGCGATTCCACGTTGTAGGCCATGGTCTGCAAGAGGTCGGCATCCTCAACCGAAGTGCCGTTGTCGTGCGACTTCTCAGCCGTTGCGGCGAGCCGTTCGATAGCCTTCTTCACGTTCTCCACGTCCTCAGCCACTGCTTCGGCCACTGCGGCATCGAAGCCGGCAATCTTGTCGAGCACCTTGTCTAACTTCTGCTGCACATAAGCCACAATGGCCAGGTCGGCCTCATACTGTGCCTCATTCTCCTGATAAGCTACCCACAAGGTCTCGGCCTTGGCCAGAACGGCATGGATGCTTTCGTTCGCAGCGGCAATACCGGCCATGAGCGACTCCTTGTCCTGCACCGAAGTACCGGCGGCAAACGAAGCCTCAGCCGTAGCTGACAGCTGGTCGATAGCAGCCTGCACGGCGGCTACATCTGCGGCGAGCTGGTCCTGTACCTGCTGTACATAACCTGCCACGGCAGCCTTCATCTGGTCGAAGCTATCTTTGAGCGCGTTGAGAGCGGCGAGGTCTTCCTCGTGCTGTGCGATGTTGTCCACGTAGCTCTTGTGAGCAGCGGCGGCATGGGCCGAAAGCTCCTCAATGAGCTGCTGTACCTTGGCTGTCTCGGCCTGCAACGCTTCCTTGTCCTGTACCGAAGTGCCGGCGGCAAACGAAGCATCGGCCATAGCCTTCAGCGCGCTGACGGCCTGCTGCACGCTGGCAGCCTCGGCGGCCACAGCCTGCTGTACCGTTTCGCTGTAAGCGGCGATAGTCTGCATCACAGCATCGAGCTGGGCCTGGACGGCTGCGATAGCCTCCAAGTCCTTCGTGTGCTGGAGCTCGTTGGCATCCACACCCTGCTGGGCAGCCTCGGCCTCTAATGCCAAGTTGGCAATCTGGGTCTTCACGGCTGCTATAGCGGCCTGCAGGTCCTCCTTGTCGGCTACCGAAGTGCCGGCCTGATAGGATGCCTCGGCCTGGGCCTTGAGTGCGTCGATGCTAACCTGTACGGCAGCCTCGGTTTCGGCCATAGCCTCCTGTACGGCTTCACTGTAGCCGTCGATAACCTTCATCACAGCGTCCAACTCGGCCTGTACGGCTGCAACGGCAGCGAGGTCTTCCGTGTGCTGGGCTTCGTTGGCCACACCGGCTTCATAAGCCTGCTGGGCAGCGGCAGCCTCAGCCACGAACTGCTCGATTTCGGCAGCGAGGGCCTCGATGCCTGCCTTCAGCGCGGCAGCATCCTTTACCGAAGTGCCGGCCTGATAAGATGCCTCGGCGGTGGCTGCGAGTGCTGCGGCAGTGGCCTGCAAGGCGGCGAGCTTCTCAGCCATAGCTTCCTGCACGCTCTCGGCATAGCCTGCCAGCGCGGTCTGGGCTGCTTCCAGCTTGGCCTTCACCTCAGCAATGGCGGCCAGGTCAGCCGTGTGCTGGGCTTCATTGCCTACGCGGCCCTGTTCGACAGCTTCGGCAGCCTCGGCATCGACGGCCAACTGGTTGATCTGGTACCATACTGCGTTGATGGCCGCACGGAGTGTCTCCTTGTCCTGCACCGATGTGCCGGCCTTGTAGGAGGCCTCGGCGGCTGCGGTGAGCTGGTAGATGCTGGTCTGTATGGAAGCCTCGACCGAAGCCATGGCTTCCTGCACCGACTGGCTGTAGCCGCTGATGACGCGCATCACTTCGTTCAGTCTGGACTGTACTTCGGCTATAGCGGCCAGGTCGGCCGTGTGCTGTTCTTCATTGGCCTCTTCGGGCTTCTGGGGCTGCTCGCCTGTCAACACCTTGATGGTGAGCACATCGTCCATACCGTAGGTCACGTCATTCGTGGACGACACCACGAAGTCGCTGATTACAATCTCTGCGTCACCCGTGAGGGTTTCGTCGGCTACGACGTTGAACGAGAAGAGCACACCTTCGTTGCCGAAGTCCTGCGTGGCCGACATGTCGTTCAGTGCGAACTTGCCGGTAGCAGGATTGTAGCTGATGGCTGCGCTCTGCGGAAGGCGGTCGCCATAGGTCCACACGTAGCGGCCCTTGTCGTTCTTCTCGATCGTAAGGCCCTGCGGCAGGCTGATGCGGCCCTGCACCCCGTACACGGGCAGCTGGTTCTCCATAGAGATAGCTATCTGGTGCTTTTCGCCCGGAGCGATGGTGAACTGCTGTTCGCCTACGCTGATGTTGCCCACTTTGGGACTGGCATTGACCTTGAAGTCATCCTGCAAGTACTGCTTGCCCGAAACGTCCGAGAACTTGATGTTGCTGAACTTCACCGCCTGCTTGGCCGTCAAGGCCGTGTTGCAGACAAGGGTCAGCGTGAGCAGTTCGCCGTTCTCTCCGCCAATAGTTTCAAGCACACTCGGCACCACCAGTATGCGGTAGTCACCGTTGGCCTGCCGGGTAATGGTGGCCGAATGAATGCCGCGCGCTATGCGGTCTTCGTTCACCTTGAAGTCTTTGTACTCGATGCCTTCGGGCAGCGTAAAGTCAGCCTGAAGCGCAGCAATGCCATTCTCGTTGTCGAAGTTCACGACAACCGCTTTCTCCTCCTGCGGAACGAGGGTGAAGTCGTCTGCATAGAGCTTGCTTTGGGCCATTGCATGGCCCGCACAGAGCACCATGACAAGCAGCAGCGACAACCGGGCCGGCAGGTCATATAGTTTGTATAAATAACGTCTCATTACTGTCTTGATTATAAACTGTAAACTTTAAACTCTAAGCTC
>JBJEAF010000119.1:0-7272 GCA_051868755.1 Alloprevotella sp. | reverse complement strand
CTCCTATGTGGTGAGGGGCGCGCGCCGTCACAGTCTGTCACCGCGCCGCGCCCCCTGAACACAAAGAACTAACCTTATTTGACGAGAACCTTCTTTGAAGTGCCGTCGTTACCACGAATAATGTTCACACCGCGCTTCAGGCCGTTCATCAGCTTGCCGCTTACGGAGTAAATCTTCTCTTTCACTTCTTCGCCTACGCTGACTGTGCCGATACCGGTCGTCTCGTCGCCGCTGACAGCGGGCAGAGCGTATACGTGTACGGCATTGTCCGTGAAGAGGATATTCTCAACACCCACACCGTTGCCGGCATAGTTGTGGCTTACCTCTACATCCAAGTAGAAGAGTGCACCGTCACCCTGGGCGAAGTCAGCTTCTTCGAGTGAGCTGAGCACCACGCGCAGACGGCCGTTGCTGAGCTCGTTGCTGTTCAGGCTGAAACCGTTGGCACGGTTGGCCACTTCAGCACCGGCAAACGTCACACCGGCAGGCAGCATGATGTCCATCTGGCAGCCGTTATAGGCCAGCGTAGCATCCAGATTGACGGCGATGCGCTGCTTCACTCCGTCGCCTTCGGCAGTCAGTGAGAGACGGTCGGCAGAGTTGTTGGGCATACAGCGGGCATATGAGCGGGCCTGTGCGGGAGCATAAGTACCGTTGATAATCTTGACCACTGCCGTAATGTCACCGATGCTGATTTCTCCGTCACCGTTGATGTCGGCAGCCAGGAACTGAAGCGAACCAGATTCGAATTCGCTCTGTTCAAGTACCACGTTGAGGATTTCCATGTAGTCAGCCACGGTAACCTCCTTGTCACGGTTCACGTCACCAAGCATGTAGCTGCTGTTCTGGGCATTCTGTTCCAGTTCGGCGAGCTGCTTCTTGAGTGCCTCAACCTTGTCGAAGATAGCCTCAACGGCTTCGGCTACGAAGTCGATCTTCTTGTTCTGCAACTCTTGCTCTTCTTCGTCCATCAACTTTCCGCCGTCGATGTCCTCCGTGATAAGACCGTTGTTGTAGGAATCCGAGTTGAACTTCTCCAAGGCCGTGAGGGCCTTTTCGACCTCTTCCATCTGGGCCTTGTATTCCTTCAGCACATCTTCTTCGAGTTGCATGTTGGCCAGATTCTCCTTGGTCTGCTTCATCGACTCAGTGACCTCGTTGATGCGGCCCGAAGTCTCGGTGTAGGAGTACTGCTTGTCGAGTTCCTTCATGTTCGAAGTAATCGTAGCCTCACTGGCTTCATACTTCGACTTGCTGTCTTCGGTGAGCATCTTGCCCACTTCCTCTGATTCGTAGGCCTCCTTAATCCAAGCCTTTTCAACATCGATCTTCTCAATCACATTGGTCTGGGCAGCTGCCGTGAACTCTTCGATGTTGACATACTTGTAGCCTTCGAGCTTGGCGTGCAGCTCTTCATACGTCGTTTCGAGCGTCTGAATCTTTCCATCCAGCGTGAGCTTAACCTCCCCGTTAATCGTGAAGGGAAGCTGCATGTCGCCGATCAAGCCAATCAAGTTCTCCAGTTCCTTGTCCAAGCTCGCAATGTCGTCCGTGATATTCTCGGAATAGACTAACAGCATGGATTCGCTGCTGTAGCTCTCCATCTTCTGCAACAGAGCAGCCTGCTTCGTCTGGATGCTGGCCAATTCTTCGGCATAGGCTTCCTGAACTTTCTTGTTGTAGGATGCGAGTGCCTCGGTCTGGCTCTGCTGCGTCTGGCTGATAGCCTGCAACTGCTCGCTGAAGCCAGTCTGAAGGTTGGTCACGTAGGCTTCATCGTAGATGTTGGTCAGCTCCGTGCGGGTCACACCGATGTTCTTCTCCAATTCCATGTAAGCTTCACGCTTGCCTTGGCCCAGTTCACTGATGCGCGTCAGCTCAGCCTCATAGTCAGCAATCGTCTGCTCATAGCTCTTGATGTCCTCTTCAGTGGCAGTGACAGCCAGGTTGTATTCACGGTACAGGGTGCTGATTTGTGTGAGCATAGCAGCGTACTCCTTGCTGTCGCACACAGCATACTGCTCACTGATCTCAGTCTTCAGCTGCTTGCAAATGGTCAGTACAGTCTCCTCATTGTCTACGTCTGCACTACCCATGATAGTGTGAACCGTACCAAGCAGCTTGGCCTCCTCTACCCTTGAAATCTGGGCTTCGAGTTTCTGCTGAATAGCGGCAATCTGGACGTTGACAGCCACATAGCCCGAAGCATATTCCTGCAACTTCACCAGCTCTGCCTTCACATCGCTGAAGGTAGTCTGCAGTGCATCATACGCCTCAAGACTCTCGGTGTTCTTATCAGCCTCTTCCTTTGCTGCGGTATAACCGTCATTGGTCTTGAAGTCAACAATCAGCTGTTTAACTGCGGCCAAGCCTGATTCATACATATTCTTGGCCTCCTTGGCAGCACTACCCACAGCCTTCAGACCGGTTTCGGCCTTCTCGACATATTCGGCAACGGCTTCGTTGTAGGTCGTCAGATAAGAGGCATCGAGCACCTTGTTGTCGATGTAACCCTGAAGTGCTGCACGATTGGCTTTAATTTCTGCATCGAGTTCAGCAACCAGCACATCATACTGGGCCTGGGCTGCTGCTTCCAGACCTGCGGGCAACAAATCGCTTGCTTCATCACACTTGCTTGCATTACGCAGGGTCTTGAGGAATCCCTCTGCCAGTCTGACAGCCAGTTCGGGATCTGTCTTGTACAACTCAGCCTGGGCGACAATCTCCTTCACATCCGAGAATGCAGCTTCGCGTACACGTTCCTTATAATCAGTAATCTTTGCTTCGTACTCAGCCAGCTTACCCTTTGCATCAGCAAGAGCTGTTTCGAGCAGCGTCATCGACGTGGCATTCAGCTTGGCGATGCAGTCGTCGTAAATCTTGTTGATTTCTTCCGTGTAAGTGTTAGCCTGCTCCTTGTAGCTTTCTTCCAAGTCATATACGCCCTTCGAAGTGGCAGAAGCGGTTGTATAAGCCTCGTTGACCTCAGCCTTCAATTCACGAATCTTCTGGTTGTATGCGTAGATGGCCTCGTTGGCCTCCAATACATCGTTGAAGTCCACCTTGAGCTCATCGTCCACGATATTCATGAACTTGTCGAGACTCGTTACAGCCTTATCGAAGGCTTTCTTGGTTTCGGCAATGGCATCGTTGAAGCGGTTGTAGCGGTCGAGGTTGTCCTGTGCAAGGATCTTGTCATAACCTTCGGGGTCTTCCCACTGCTTTTCGATGCTGAGGATGCTGGCCTTGTATTGCGTGTACTTCGACTCTGCATCCGAACCATAGCACTTGCCCGAAGCAAAGTTGCTCACAACGGTTTCGTTCAGCTCGTTGATAGCTAACTGGATTTCGGTGAGCTGGTCCAACCAAGTCTGGATCTGGGTACTCTTGTCCTCTGCCGACAGACGGTCATAAACGCGCGTCCATTCAGCCTGAGCCTCGCCCTGAGCCTTAACCTGCAGATTGTGTGCCTCCTCGTTGTTCTTGGCATCGGTCACAGCCTTGGCAATATTCTCCTTCAGCGTATCAATCGTAGCGGTAACGGTGCTTTCATAGTCAACAGAAGTCCGTGCGTCATACTGAGCATTGATATTGCTCTTGAGCGTATTGGCCTGTGTTTCGTATCCATCCACCAAGCCCAGGAAGTATTGTTGTCCGGCATTGACAGGAGTATCAATGGCCTTAATCTCGGCCTTGGCTTTGGCAATGAGGCCGTTCTCAGCAATGGATGTATCGAAGAACTTTGCATTGTCGAACGCTCTTAGTTGAGCTATCCAGGCATTCCAGTTGTCAGTCGAAGCCTTGGCCAGTTTAACCTTGGCATCAATGTCAGCCTGGATGTCTTTAATCGTCTTCTGATAGCCCGGCGTTTCCTCAGTTCCCGTATAGTCTGCTACGAGCGTCTCATTGTTCTTGGAAGTGCTGATTTTACCCTCCAAGGTCGTAATGTTTGTTTGAATGGTTTCGTAGTAGCCCTTAAACTCATTGTTTCTGTTGGTATCGAGATTCTTGGACTTAACCTCTTCCGACGTCGTCTTCAAGTCACTGATGACAGAAACCAGCTCATTGTACTTGTCCGTATTGGCTTTCACCTTGGCTACAATCACATCGGCATCTGCTTTCAGCTTGTCGAGGTCGGCAATGATTGCATCCAACTGAGCATTCATGCTATTGAGCGTCTCACGCTTTTCGGCTGCATTTTCCTTGGTGATGTCCTCTGCTGCAGGAACTTGTTCAGACAAGTTGATTAATTGAGTTTCAAACGTCAGGAATAATTCGTTTTGAGTGTTATAGCTCTTACCAAGCGCATCCGCTGTGTACTTGTCGTCCATATCTGCACGAAGTTCACTCCAGGCATTAAAGATGCGGTTAGACAGCAGCGTGCGCTGGAGCAATACGGCATTCAGGTTGATGTTACCCTGATAGTTCGCCTTGTCGGCCTCGAACTGTTCTTGGGTGATACTCGTCAGCTCAGCAGGCTTACTCGGACTGATAGCGGCCAATGCAGCTTTATGATCAGTGTCTTCCAGAGCCAAAGCCTCGTCCAGCGCAGCTTTCAGGTCATCAATAGCCTTCTGGATATTGCCGAGCTTTGTGCCATAAGTCACACCAGCAGCATCCGTTACGCTATAGTCCTCCTCAGCAATGTACGCCTTGATGTCTGCCAAGCCTTTTTCCCACTCATCAATGGCACCTGCCACGCGGTCGAAGTCAGCCAAGGCGTCCCCAGCTGCCTGTACATAGGCTGCGATGTCAGCCTCAGCCTGAGCATTGTCAAAACTATAGTCTGCTGCCTCGCCCGCTTCATAAGCATCTTTGGCAGCCTGACGATAATTATCAATGGCATCCTTCAACTTTTGGGGCGTGTCAGTCCAACGGCCTGCAGCTGCGTAATCGCCCACCTCAGACTTCAAGGCATTGACAGCCTCATTGGCCTCGTCGAGCTTCGTCTGCAGCGCATCGAGCTTTTCCATTGTGGCCTGATGAGCGTAGTAGTTAGCCAAGGTGGCATCCGTCGCAGACTTGAGTTCATTAATCATACTCAGAATCTCAGCCTTGGCTTCTGAATAGTCGGGCACATCCTTGTCTGCAGCCATAGCGGTGGCAAAGCTGCTCTTTACTGCCTGAATCTTTTCATTGATAACCTGAATGTCAGCATCGTACTCGGTATTCTGGATAGCCTTCAGGCCCTCTTCGATATTACTGACTACATCTTCGAGCATAGACTTTACATCACCATAGGCATTCTTATAGCTGGTGTATCTTGCCTTGTATGCATCGGTCAGATCCAGAATGTTCTGTCTGGCCTCAAGGACAAGAGCTCTATTCGCTTCCTTATTATCGGCAGCCGTTTCAATCGTGTTGGCAGCATCTGCCTCCATGACTTTGGCATATTCTGCACTCAACTTGGTCTGTGCGAGCTTAAGAAGGCTTTCGTAGCTGTTCTGGGCTTCATCGGCCACGATGAAATCCACCAGTTCCTGAACTTTTTCGTCATATAACTGCTTAGCTGACTCGACCAAAGTCTTCACTTCGCTATAGGCGGCACTGTTGGCATCAGCTACACCGATACCATTCTTGGCTTCCTGGATGCGGACGTTCAGATCCTTGCAGTGGGCATCGACAGTGGCCTTTGCATAGTCAGCAGCTGCCGTCTTGCCTTCATAGGCTGCCTTCACAGCGGCTACTTCGTTATCCAAATCGACCTTGATGGCTTCAACCTTGGTGGTATAGATATCCTTGGCTGTTTGGCTGGCTGCATCTAAAGCGGCCTTCAACGCGTCCCATGCAGTCTGTACCTTAGCCAATTCGGCTGTAGCATAAGCATTGGCTTCCTTGTTGGCCAAAGCGGCAGTCACATTCCCTGCAAACGTGGCAATGCGGCTTTCGATTACCGAAGGCTGCTGGTAGAGCTTGTACTCCTTATATATATTATAGGAGTCCATGCTGCCGTTCTTCACCTTGGCGATGTCAACGGCGAGTTTGTTCTGGTATTCATCGAGCAGTTCCTGTTCCCAGAAGTCTGTCGTTCCTGCTTCTACGCTGGCTCGCAACTGGTTGACAGCGTTAGAAAGCTTGAGGTTAAGGTTGCTGTACTCAGCCTGGAAGTCGAAAACAAGCTGAAGCTTGAAACCTCCCACTTTGAACTGCTGTCTAGCCTCAACGGCCTCCACCTTGATGGTCACCTCCTGCTCCTGCTTCAACTCAAACGCGCCCTCAACGAGTTCGCTGCCATTGACATACAGCTTGGCGTTTTCCAACGTCGTAGCGCCGAGACTGTACTTTCCGGGCACGAGTGTACCGATGGCCTGACTGATGTCGGAGCCATCTGTAGAAATAAAGATGCCCGCTTCCAACTTCAGGTCTTCGCCTGACTTAGTCCAATTGTCCACTTCCTGACCGACCTGCGAGGAGATGTCAGCATCGGCAAACGCAGCCATAGGCGCGGACGTCATGGCCACAAGAGAAAGCATAACCTTTGTCTTCATAATCTGTTGAATTAGTTTTATTTGTGATTATTATTTGATTTCCAATCAGAATAACGGCGAAGCCATATCAACTCATCTCCATACAAAGCGAAGAGCGGACGGGGCACAAGCCTATTTTCCTGTGCAAATTTAGACTAAGAACAGACTATGGACAGGTAACTAAAGGTGCTCACCGTGTGAGACAGTGGGGGTGGCTACTTGAACAGTAAGGCATGACTATTTGAACCATTTTTTGAAACGGCGGGATAAGCGGCAGTTGTTTAGACAGAGAACTAAAACGGCTTGCTCATGCCGGGCCTCCCAGCCGTTAGCACCTTACTCAAGCGTTTAAGGGCTCAAGCCGAAATCCCGGTGCATGATTTTTGGATAAATGTGTGAATGCAAGCGTTCAAGGCACGCCCCGAAGGGGCAACGAGCACATAGCCCAGGGTAACACCCTGGGTAGGATAACAAGCGATAATGCGCCCTGCAAGGGCAAAAGCGTTCGTAATCATGCGTTATGAACATACGCTTTTGCCCTTGCAGGGCGCACTTTATCGCCTCATTCCACCCAGGGCGATGCCCTGGGCTATGCGCTGATGCCCCTTCGGGGCGTGCCTTGAACGCTTGTTACCCGCTACCCTGCTCATGCCAGCCCGTAGCGATGCTGCACTGGGAGGGCGTGGCAAAGGCCCGCCCTGTTGCCAAGCCAATCTGAGGCGGCGGTGCACTGGGAGGGCGTGGCTTCCAGCCCGCCCTGTTGCCAAGCCAATCTGAGGCCCGCCCTCCCAGTGGCTAAGGCTGA
>JBJEAF010000118.1:0-3299 GCA_051868755.1 Alloprevotella sp. | reverse complement strand
CGACCTCAGTTCGGTCACGTTGCCCGTTCCTTCGAGTGAGGAGACGCACACTTGTAGTGCTGACCTCCGTTATTATCTCAACTATTGCACCTATTCTTACTCCTGTGCCTTGTGGACTACCGAACGCTGGTTGCAGGAAATTGACTGGATGGCTTTGCATGGCATCAACATGCCTTTGATGCTGGTGGGTCTTGATGCCGTTTGGTATGACCTTTATACTAAAGAATATAACTACACCGCAGAAGAAGTGAGCCAACACGTAGCCGGTCCAGCTTTCCAAGCATGGTGGGGCATGATCAACGTGGAAGGTCACGGAGGTCCTAATCCCAAGTGGTGGTATGAACGTTCGCGAGCCTTGTGCCAAACGATGCTCGAACGTATGCGCAGCTTTGGCATGGAACCCGTATTGCCGGGCTTTGCCGGAGCCGTGCCCAATGATTTCGGCACCAAGTCGGGTGCTACGGAAGTGAACAACACAGGTACCTGGCAAGGCATTACTGCTCCCGGTCTGATTGGCCATAAGAGCGACAAGTGGACAGAGGTTTCGACCAAGTATTATAAGTACTTGAAAAATGTGATGGGTACTTCCAAGTACTATGCAATGGATGTAAACCACGAAGGCGGTACCTATCTGGATTCCAAAACGACGCCTCTCTCTTATGCTGACCAGCCAGGTTTTATCCAGACGGTATACAGCACTCTCGCTTCCAATGTCGGCAGTGATGCCGTATGGGTGGCTCAGGCTTGGGGGCACAATCCCAGTAGCAACCTGCTCAACAACGTGGAAGCAGGTAAACTCATGGTGCTTGACCTTTTCGGTGAGAATGACCCGCGTGGAAAGAATGGCAGTTTCGGCAGCCATAACTTCATCTACTGCATGCTGCATAACTTTGGCGGTCGCATTGGTCTGCACGGACGTTTCGACAAGACGATGGATAACTATTATGCGTCGCTTTCCACCAAGCCCGCCCAGTGCAAGGGTATCGGTGCCACCCCCGAAGGTATCGAAACAAACCCCATGCTCTATGACATGCTGTACGAACTGCCTTGGATGGACCAGCCTGCCAACAAGTTCGACTGGGTGAAAGACTATACTACCGCGCGTTACGGTCAGGTCAACGCTCAGGCGCAGAATGCCTACGACAAGCTGTATCATTCTGTTTATAACTGCACTACAGGCCAGCAGGGTACATCCGAACCCATTGTGTGTGCCCGCCCCAGTCTGACTGCAACCAGCGTGTCAACTTGGAGTACGGCGGTGATTTCCCATAACACGGACTTTGTGATTGAAGCTGCCGACGACCTGCTTAGCCAGGTAGCAACCCTGTCAGGCAACAACTACAATTACGACCTGCTTGATGTAACCCGTCAGGCATTGACTGACTATGCCATGACACTGCTCCAGCAGCTCAACACCGACTGGAACAACGGCGGAAAGAACAATGCCGACTTTGCTGCCCGTGCGCAATATTACCTCAGCCTGATTGACGGTCTCGACCAGTTGCTGGGTACACATCAGAGCTACCGTTTCGGTAATTGGGCCGAAATGGCCCGTGCCATAGCCAAAGAATCAGCTGCTGTTGCAGGAGGGGCTGGCGAAAGTGATGCCGACTGGTTGGAATATGACAATTTGCGCCGACAGGTAACCACATGGGACACGAAAGACAACTGGAGCTTGAAGGACTATTCCAACCGCGAGTGGCAAGGCATGTTGAAGGACTATTACAAGCCGCGCTGGGAATTGTACTTTGACAACTTGCTGAACGGTACCGCTCTTCCTTCTTCCTGGTACAGCTGGGAAAATGACTGGGTAAAGAATAAGAACAACTACACCTATTCGGCTACGCCCGAAGGCGATACCAAGACCATAGCCCAACAGCTGTTCAACATGTATTTCTGGTCCTTGACCGACCGCAACAGCCAGAAGGTTTATGTGCGCCGTCATGTGGAGCAGACGTTGAAGAATGCAGCCTACAATGTGCTGGCTTACCGTGGCAGTGACTATACCTTGGCTATGCCCGCAGGTGCGGCTTGTTCCAGCCTGAGCATAGACCTGAATAATGACGGTGCGTTTGGAGAGGGTGAGACCGTGGCAAGCAACACCATGTCCATTCCTGCCGATGCTGCGGCAGGTTTGGTGCGTGCTCGTTTGGTGTTAGACGACAAGACTGTGCTGAATTACGAATTGTCGCTTGCCGACAATATCACAGAAGCCCGCACCGTTACGGTCAAGGTTGCTGATGACTGTGCTGCAATGGGTACTGTCAGCATTGACGGCGCCGAGGGTACCAGTGTAACCGGAACTGATTACCTCACCATTCGTGCCAATGCCAACCAGGGTTATGATTTCATCAAGTGGAGTGTGAAGATTGGCGAGCAGACTACAGAAAGCACTGACAATCCTTACCACTATTATGGAAAAGAAGCTGCCGAACTGACCGCATCGTTCGTGCAAAGCATTTGGGGTGTGCCCGGTGAGAACTGGACAGATGCAGGCGACATCCGCAACAACCAGTACCTGACAGGAATTTCGTACACGCAAGATGAAATCACGACAGACATCTACAGCGCAAGCAGTGTACCTGAAACCCTCTTCAACACGGCACCGACCATGATTCAGGTGGCCAAGGGCAGCAGTTTCCAGGTGAACATGAGCGATGCCGGCAATATGGGCTATTGCAATCTCTCTGCCTATATAGACCTTAATCAGGACGGTGATTTTGATGATGAAGGTGAACTCGTTACCGTGCGCGGAAACAAGGGAAGTTTCTATAGTGGAATCTGCAATGATCCTGTAACCGTGTTGCTTCCTTACGACATGCCTACCGGAGTTACCCATCTTCGTCTGCGCTTTGACGGTGCATGGAAGGAAAACTACGATGCTACGACCAAGGCCTTCCCGCCCAAAGCCGAACTCAATCGCATGTGCTACGAAGTGCTGGTGAATGTGCTCGACAAGGCCAACCATGCCACGCACATTGTCATCAAGAGTGAAGATACCAACAAGGGTACGGTGCGCAACATCACGGGCGTAACAGGCGAAGACATCAATGTGCCTGTAGGTACGCAGATTTGCATGGAAGCCTTCCCCAAGGAGGGCTATAAGTTCAAGCACTGGGAAGACAAGTATGGTCGTGTGGCCTCTACAGCCGCCAGCTTCTATTACTATCCCGCTGAAAGCGGAGAATTTACCGCCCGCTTTGAATCGACCGCTGCCCTTACTTACAACGACTGGAAATTTGCCTACGAGGAGATTGACGACAAGGTATATATTACCCGAGTGGACCAAGAAGGTAGTG
>JBJEAF010000117.1:0-3313 GCA_051868755.1 Alloprevotella sp. | reverse complement strand
GACCAAAGCAGCCGTATGAAAGACTATTATGACATCTACCACCTTCTCACCTCATTCCAATACAACGCCGCCATTTTACAGGATGCCATCAACCGCACCTTTGAGAATCGTCACACTCCCTATAATTCTGACACGATGTTTTTCAAGGAAGACTTCCCAAACAATCCGCAGATGCAGGTTAGATGGACAGCATTCCTAAGGAGGGCTACTATCAATAGTGCCCAGTCATTTCCAAAGGTGGTACGTTGGCTTCAAGACACATTAAGACCATATTGGACAACGTACGGACTTATGCAGCACTGACTGAACTTGGTTGCTTAGATGCTTTTTCGATTATTACTGTCCGCTAAACTTTAGGTGTTATTTGAAAAAATAGGGCTGATTCCATTTGCAGGAATCAGCCCCAAATGATTATTTTGGTGTCGCCAAACAATCCATGAATAACTATGGGTAAAAGTAGTAAATGCCCGTAAATAAATTCATTTCAATTCACGGACAAAATTGCGCTCACCTTGCACAATCTTTCAGCTGCGCCCGGCATAGTTTGGGGCAAGCTTGGCCCTGCGCTCGCTTGCACGAAAATTCTCGCCATGGCAGAGTATTCAAGCGAGCTTGAACTCTGCTCATTTGGCTTAACGAAACCGTTTATTGGGGTTTTTGTGATGAATTTCTGCATGAAGGACTTTCCACCAGGATGTAGCTTGTGCTTCGCCCGCTTTTGTCGGACTTCCGTAATATGCCTCTTTCAACAAGGTTGCGAATGTCGTTGAGGGCCGTATCGGTCGAACACTTGGCTATTTTTGCCCATTTACCCGTAGTGAGGTTTCCGAAGAATCCGTCAAACAGCATGTTGAGCAGTTTCCGCTGTCTTTCGTTGAATGAAACATCCCGGTTATGCTCCCAAAACTCGGCTTTGCGAAGCACAGCAGACAGTGTTGCATGTGTGGTGTCCAACGCATGTTCAAGGCAATGCAGGAACCACACTAACCATTCGGTGATGTCGCCATCGCCATGCTGTGTGCGTTCTAAAACGCTGTAATATTCTTTTTGCCGCTCTTTCATGGCTGCCGAAATGGAATAAAAACGTTTGCTGCAATTTTCAGAGCGGGCAAGCAGCATGTCGGTGAGTGCGCGCGCTATGCGCCCGTTGCCGTCATCGAACGGATGGATGGACACAAACCAAAGGTGTGCAATGGCTGCTTTCAGTACAGCGTCTATATCTCCTTTGTTATTTATCCATGCAATGAATCTTTCCATTTCCGTACTTACCCTATCGGCAGACGGGGCCTGGTAGTGTACCTTTTCCATACCCATGGCACCTGACACAACTTGCATCTCGCCGCTGCGGTAAGTCCCCACCTCAATGTGACAGAGTCCGCTCATACCTGTTGGGAACAGCACATTGTGCCAGCCGAAAAGTCGTGCAGGTGAGAGAGGCTTGTCGTAATTCTGTGTAGCGTCTAATTGCATTTCTACCACACCGTCTACATAACGTGACGTGGGAACAGTAACGACTGTCGTGATTCCCAGTCTGCGGGCGATGGACGACCTCACTTCTTCCAGATTGAGCTTTTCGCCTTCGATTTCAGATGAACGAACAAGCTCTGTCGACAAGTTTGCCACTACGGCTTCATCTTGTGAGTCGAATCCTAACGACAACATGCGGCCCATGATATGGCCTTGCTTGGCACGCACACGGCCCAACTCATTCATTATCCGATGGCTATCGTAGCGGAATTGCCACCAATTTTCATGGTCGTGAATATATAGCATAGCTTTCAGTTTCTGCAAAAATAGACATGATTCGGTGAACAGACGGGCTAATCGCCGATTATTTTCGGCGAATAGGCCCAATAATCGCCGAAGGGGCTTCTGGGGTGGACATGGGGGACGCGGGTGACAGCAGGTTGAATCTTTAGTCTTTTGCCTCAGGGCTGTCTGCCATGCGAATAACAATAAAACATAAAAGTATCTGTCGGAAATGTCTGATTGTCAGCATGGCTTACCTGCGGGTAACAAACTACCTTCTATGTGCCTTCTTGCAGGGGTGTAGAGAAATATGGAATTTTGTAGTGTCAAACTCAGGTAAGAATCATTACAATGAACAAAGCAGAATTACAGAAATCAGCCGAAGGCTACAGCATAGCCACGGTGGGCGAGCTCTCGGCTTTCGAAGGCAAGGCTTTCGTGAAGGAGGTGTTGGGCACCAGTTCCATAGAACTGTCATTTGGCACGCTGAGTCCGGGCCAATCCATTCCTTTCTTTCATCACCACAAGCAGAATGAAGAGGTCTATGTGGTGTTGGGCGGTGAGGGCGTGTTCATCCTCGACGGACAGGAAGAACCCGTGGCATCAGGCAGTGTGGTCAGAGTCGCACCGTGCGTCAGCCGCAACACGAAGTGTACGGGCAGTGTGCCCTTGGTGTATATTTGCATTCAGGGTAAGGCCGGCTCTTTGGAACAATATACCATGACTGACGGTGTGGTGGAACAGTAGCAGCCATGCACACGCGGCATCGTGCTTTTTTAGAAACGGGAAAGGCAATAATCCGACAGCCTTTCTCGTTTCATTGGTTATAGGGGTGTTCTATAAATTAGGTTTTATAGAATCTCCTATGGGGCTACTCACTTATTCCGGCTGCCTGCTGTTTTTTAGAGCGACCTTTTGCAAGTCTCGTCAGTCGCATAGCCCGCTATGCTCCTTCCTCCACTTACAAAATGTCATCTCTAAAAATCCAGCATCCAGCTCGGCCTAATTTATAGAACACCCCTATATGGAACACAAAGAGAAAATAATGATTGAGGAAACGCTGTTTCCAGATTGCCCTGTGCGCAACATCCTGTCGAGAGTAGGCGACAAATGGTCACTCCTCTTGATGCATCAGTTGCTTAGCCGCGATGTGCCCATGCGCTTTTCGGAGTTTCGAAAGGCCATTCCCGACATATCGCCCAAGGTGCTGACCGCAACATTGAGGAATCTTGAGGCCGACGGCTTCTTGGTGCGCACGGTATATGCCGAAGTGCCTCCCCGCACCGAGTACAGCCTGACACCCCGTGCCCATTCCTTTATGAACGCCTGCCGGCCTATGGTAAAGTGGGCTATGGACAATTTTGCCGCTATCATCAAGGACAGACACTCGGCACGCGGTGAACGCTGAAAAGCGTGCGCCTGCTATGTGGATGAGACGCGTGGCGCGTATGGCAGGAGTGGTAAAAACAAAGCCTGGACTTGTTTGAGGGGTGTTCTATAAATTAGGTTTTAAAGAATGCCCCATGAGTGAACTCATTTATTCCGGCTGCCTGCTGTTTTTTAG
>JBJEAF010000116.1:0-3314 GCA_051868755.1 Alloprevotella sp. | reverse complement strand
GCAGCAACAGCCTGCCGCAAGCAGCCAAACCAGTAGCAACAAAATTCTTTTCATAAGTTATGGTATTAGATAATAAATTCGCGTTAGGAGAACATGCCGTCAGGCATTCATTGAAGTTGAAGATTTTAAAGTTCGAAAGCTTGCCAGCTATGTAGCAAGCCCTGCAAAGAGCAATCTCTTCACATCTTCACTCGTAAACCTTAAAACACTATTCGAGGCAAAGGTAAGAAGTAAATAAACATTTCAACGCTTTTTATCTCCTTTTTTGCAGGCAAGCTAAAAGAAAAGGCTGGCTTCTGCCAGCCTTACGCGCGCGCGTTCCTTATTATATATAGGCAACCCCTGTATTGCATGCGTTGCTATTACAGGGCAACGCCACGGAATAGCAAACGGTCAGACAAATACGGTTGTCTTTTCGAGCAGCTTGGCTGAAAGGGAGTCGGCACTCTGAATGATGTTGACCAAGGCACTCTTCTCCGTGGCCGCATAGAAGGCGTAACGCTGGCTGCTGCCGTTTTCAGCCATATCGAACATGCCCATGTGCCAACGGATGGCCAGCATCTCATCGGGCTTGAGGCGCATGTACCAACCCAGCATGAGACAGGACTTTTCGCCATGCCCGAAGGGGAAGTCATCCCTCACCTCATAGCCCGGATAGGACACCCACTTGTTGTGCGCATCCTTTTTCCACTTTTCGACCTTGTGGTAGAACTTGACCTTGCACACATCGTGGAGCAAGGCAGCGATGGCAATGCTTTCGAGGGGTATCTCCTCAGTGAAAGGTGACTGGCCGCTCCGTATGGCCGGAAGGGCTATGTGTTCGTAGAGCTTGCAGGCCGTTTCGAACACATTGATGGAATGGCGGCACAAACCGCCCTCTTCGTTGAGGTGGAAGTTGGTGGAACTGGGAGCGGTGAAGAAATCGCTGTTTTCGAGATAGGCCAACACCTTCTCTATGCCTTCGCGGTGGATGTGCTCGCGGCACAGTGCAAGGAACTGCTGCTTGTTGGCTTCGACTTGTGAGGCTGTCATGATGGGAGATGAAGGATTAGGATTCGACTGGAGGATGACACAGCTGCAAGCCCATGGTCCGGGCCTTTTCGAGCACGAACTGCAAGGCCGCCTGCCGCTCATTGGGCACCAGCCCGTCGAGTATGGCATCCTTGAGCGCACTTTTCAGCACGCCAATCTGTTGGCAGGGCTGCAAGTTGAACATGCGCATGATTTCATCGCCGTTGACTGGAGGCTGGAAGTTCCGGATGCGGTCCTTCTCCTCGATGTCCACGAGTTTCTGCCTCACCGTCTTGAAGTTTTGCAGGAAATTTTTCTTGCGCTGTTCGTTCTTGCTGGTGATGTCGGCTTCGCAAAGGAGCATGAGGTCATCGATGTCGTCGCCGGCCTCAAACAGCAGGCGGCGCACAGCACTGTCAGTCACGATGTCGTCGGCAATGGCAATGGGGCGCATGTGGAGTCCCACGAGCTTGCGCACGTACTTCATGCGGTCGTCCATAGGCAACTTCATGCGGCGGAAGAGCGGTGCTATCATCTTTTCACCCAGAAAGTTGTGGTTGTGGAAGGTCCAGCCCACGGCAGGCTCCCAGCGTTTGCTGCGCGGTTTGCCTATATCGTGAAGGAGGGCGGCCCAACGCAGGTAGAGGTTGTCACTCTGCGAAGCCACGGTGTCGAGCACTTCGAGGGTATGGTAGAAGTTGTTCTTGTGCGACCGCCCGTTGCGTGTCTCCACACAGTCGAGCTGGGCGACTTCGGGCAGGATGATAGCCAGCAGGCCGCAGCGGTGCAGCTCGACCAACCCGCGCGAAGGCTGGTCGGTACGCATGATTTTGTTGAGCTCATCGATGGTGCGCTCTGCGCTGATAATCTTGATGCGCTCGCGGTTGCGCTCCAGGGCTTCGAAGGTTTCTTCCTCTATGACAAACCTGAGCTGGGCGGCAAAGCGCACACAGCGCATCATGCGCAAGGGGTCGTCGCTGAAGGTGATGTCGGGGTCGAGCGGGGTGGCGATGATACCTTCCTGAAGGTCGAGCAGTCCGTCGAACGGGTCAACCAGTTCACCCAGCCTGCTGCGGTTCAGACACACGGCCATGGCGTTGATGGTGAAGTCGCGACGGTTCTGGTCGTCTTCGAGCGTACCGTCTTCCACGATGGGCTTGCGCGAATCGTGGGTATAGCTTTCCTTGCGTGCCCCGACGAATTCCACTTCTATACCCCGCCACTTTATCTGTGCCGTGCCGAAGTTGCGGAACACCGCCAGGTGGGCACCGCGTCCCAGCTTGGCAGCCAATGCTTCGGCCATTTCGATGCCGCTGCCCACTACCACCACGTCAATGTCGTTGGTGGGACGTTCCAGAAAGAGGTCGCGCACATAGCCGCCCACCAAGTAGCACTCGCGACCCAGTTCGTCGGCCGTTTCAGTTATCCGGGCAAAGATTTCCTGGTCAATCTTTGCCCGCAGTTCGTCTTGCGTCAGTATCTTCATGGGCGCGTCTGTTGTTTGTCACTATAGTAATACGATTGGCGGACCATGCGCAGGGTATAGCGCGAGCCATAGGTGTAGTCATCGACGTCGAGTATCATGTAGTAGTCATCGAGACTGCGCACCCGGGCCACCACTTCAGGATCGTAGGAGTTGAAGTAGATGTAGATGGTGCGTCCTCTGCGCTCCCAGTTGCCGGTTTCATACAGTCCACCTTCGCCTTCGGCCAGAAAGCGGCCGTTGCCATAGAGCACCCAGTAGTCGCCCGGCTGGTAGTTGCAGTCATAACTGCCCGTCACCTCGGCGATACGCCATTCGCCATACACATCGGCGGAACCGGCTTCCCACCAGATATCATCATCGCAACCGCTGAATGCCAAGAGGGTAGTTAGAGCCAGCAGGCACAGCGTGAGTTGGGTTCTTAGTGCTTTCATGTTTGTGTAGTTTTAGGAATTTGAATGTTTAATACAGTTGACACTGAGAGGTTTGAAAGCTCCCATTGGAATGTTTGCATTAAAGCCAGCGCGAGACATGCGCCCTGCATCGCCCGCCGGCAAACAATGCGCAGACAAAGGTACGGCAACGAAGGCGAAACACAAAGTGTTGGACGGATTTTTCACGCATAGAGGGCTGACAAAGGGTGAAGTGTCGCAGGGAAGGATGTCCTGTCCTTTCCGCCCGAAGGACTGAATGATCTATCCGAAGAGGATTACCTTACCATGCGAGAACCATCAGCCTTCACCGTGTCGTCACTGCATGACTCTTGGCTCAAGCCGAAATCCCGGTGCATGATTTTTAGATAAATGTGTGAATGCAAGCG
>JBJEAF010000115.1:0-3320 GCA_051868755.1 Alloprevotella sp. | reverse complement strand
TCCTCTCGATTTTTATAAATGCACCGGGATTTCGGCTTGAGCCGTTTATACCCTGTTGCGCCGGCAGCGGCGGACAAGCCGTTCCGTTCCTTCAGACAGCCACGCCACGGCCAGGCCGACAGCATGGTGCAGCAGCCAGGCCGCTGTCAGGGTGGCCAGCACCATGAGCAGGCAGCCCAAGGAGGCGTTTCCGCCCGCGAACCGGATGAACGCTGCCTTGTAGGTGTAGATGACGGCGATGAGCAGATAGGCTTCGAGGGTAAAGCCGCCTAACCAGGCCAGTGTGCGGCCTATGGCCTGCGGCAGTTTCGACACAATCCAGCCCATGCCCACGCAGAAGCCGGGTGTCATGAGCAGATAGGGATAGAACAGCATGCCCCACAGGCGCAGCTCCTTCCAGCTGTAGTGGTTCAGCCCGTATTGCAGGGCTATGAAGCCCAGCACAAAGGCGAGGGCCATGCCGGCGGCGGTCCACCTGCGGGCCGGGAGGGAGTGGGGCAAGTCGTGGGCATGGCAGTAGCCGACGAAGAAGCCCAGATAGAACACGGGGATGCGTGCGATGAACAGCATGTAGCCGTGAAAGTAGCCGGGGTAGAGTACGGTGAAGGTCCATACGAACACGGCGCAGAGTATGCCCGACAGGGCAAAGGTGCCCAGTGTCGAGGCGGCAGGCCAGCGCTTGAAGGCTTGCCAGTAGAGAGGGGTGAGGGCGTAGAGCAGCAGGATGGCCGACACGAACCAGGCCAGATAGGTGCAGTGAAAGCGCAGCGGAAGCCAGAAGCCTACCGTCGAGGCCATTTCTAAAAAGAAGGGCCAGCTCCATTGCTGCTTCTGGGTCAGGTAAATGGCCAGCACAGCCAGGAAGGCGGGATAGATGCGCAGCAGGCGTTTGCGGTAGAAAGCCAGTGGCTGCGGCTTTTTGCTGTAGGAGAAGTAGAGGCCGAAGCCTGAAAGGAAGAAGAACACGTCCACGCCGCCATATCCCATCACTATCAGTCGGTTCAGGGCGAAGCAGCCGTAGTTGTTATTCGTGTGGGTCAGCAGCACGCCCAGAATGGCCAGGGCCATCAGTGCGGCACGGTGTCGGGAGATGATGTTCCACATGGTAGGATGCAGGCAGTTGGGAAAAACAAAAAAACCTGCAGAACACGGTCCTACAGGTTTCAGTTTCTCTCGTTGTTCGCGAGTTTCGTTTCAGCTATTTGCCAAAACTGTGGTTGGCTTAAAATTAAGCGGCGGGTTCAGCTACGTTGTTGCTATCAACGGCAGCACCTTCAACGTTGTTGCTGTCAACGGCGTTGCTGTCAACGGCGTTGCTGTCAACTGCGTTGCTGTCAACTACAGCTGCGCTATCTTCAGTAGCGGGAGCTTCAGTAGTCTTGTTACCGCAAGAAGCGAAAGAGATAGCTGCGAAAGCTACGAACATGAAAACTAACTTTTTCATTGTGTGAGTGATAAATTTTTAAGTAAAACAATCAATTGCCTTTTGTAAAACGCTGCAAAGGTACGGACTTTTTCAAGCCGTGCAAGGAATGCTATGCCTTTTTTTTGCTCTTCCTCGATTTTTTAACAAATAATGATTTTGAGCGAAAGGGTTGTCAGCTATGCTTTGCAAATCAGCCTTCTCAGCTTTCCTTCTTTATGGTGCGGCGCAGGCGGCGCTTGGGCTTCTCGTCGCTGGGCTTCTCGATCTTCACGCCGGCCAGTTCGGGGTCGATCATGATGCGGCCGCAGTATTCACAGACGATGATTTTCTTGCGCATGCGAATGTCGAGCTGTCGCTGGGGCGGGATTTTGTTGAAGCAGCCGCCGCAGGCATCACGCTGCACGTAGACGATGCCCAAGCCGTTGCGCGAGTTCTTGCGTATACGCTTGAAGGCGGTGAGCAGGCGCGGCTCGATACTTTGCTCCAGGTTCTTGGCCTTTTCGCGCAGCTTCTCCTCTTCGGCCTTGGTCTCGGCGGTGATTTCGTCCAGTTCGGCCTTCTTCACGTCGAGGTCGGCACGGCGTTCTTCCAACTGGTGGCGTGCCGTCTCCATGTCAGCCTTGCGGTTCTCGATGGCCCGTTGTGCCTCGCCGATGCGCTTGTTCTGCAATTCCACTTCCAGGCTCTGGAATTCAATCTCCTTCGACAGCATGTCATACTCGCGGTTGTTCTTCACGTCGTTGAGCTGTTCCTTGTAGCGGGCAATGGCCTGCTGCGCCTCGTTGATTTTGGCCTTCTTGGCAGCGATGTCGGCCTTGCAGGCTTCCACATCTTCGTTGTACTTGCCCATACGGTGTGTCAGACCCTCGATTTCGTCTTCCAGGTCTTGCACCTCTAACGGCAGTTCGCCGCGCAGAATCTTGATGCGGTCAATTTCCGACAGCATGGTTTGCAGCTGGTACAGGTTCTTCAGCTTTTGTTCAACGGACATGTCCGCAACGTCTTTCTTTGCCATATATATTATAATGAGTTTAAAATAATCGGGTTGGTGTTCACTTCGGTGCGCAGCAGTCGCAGGCCGGGATGTGCTTCGGACAGCACCCTGTGGAGCAGGTCGATTGTGAACTGCTCGCTCTCGTAGTGTCCGAGCACGCCTATCAGCAGTTCCTCTTCGTGGCCGAAGTAGCGGTGGTAGCCCATTTCGCCTGTCAGGAAGGCGTCGGCCCCTTGCCTTATGGCCTCGTCGAGCAGGAATTCACCGGCTCCGCCACAGAGCGCTACGGTGTGGACCGGCCGGTTGCAGGCCCCGTTGTGGCGCAGGCCCTTCACCTTGAAGGTGTCGGCCACGTGTTGCAGGAAGTCGTGCTGCGGGAGGGCCTGGGGCAGTTTGCCTATCACGCCGCTGCCGCCTTCTTGTCCCCTGATGGGTTGCAGGAAGGCCACGTCCAGCAGTCCCAGCTTTTCAGCCATCATGAAGTTCACACCCCCGGGCGCATTGTCCAGGTTGGTGTGTGCCGCATAGATGCTCACGCCGCATTTCACGGCCAGGGCTACGCAGCGTTCCACCTGCGTGGCACCGGTCAGGTGGCGCAAGGGGCGGAACAGCAACGGGTGGTGGGCCACAATCAGGTTGCAGCCTTTGCTCACGGCTTCTTCAATCACGCGTTCAGTCACGTCTAAACACAACAAGACCCCTGACGTTTCTTCGCCCTCTGTTAGTCCTATCTGCAGGCCGGCATTGTCATAGCTTTCCTGCAGGGGCAGAGGCGCGAACCGTTCAAGGGTCTCGGCGACTTCCTTTATGGTCATGTGCGAAAATGCAATTTGGGTTTTCCGGGTGCAAATGTACATAAAATCCGCGAGAAACAGCATGGGCCGTAAGCAGAAAGTTGAG
>JBJEAF010000114.1:0-3384 GCA_051868755.1 Alloprevotella sp. | reverse complement strand
GCCTGCTTTGACTATGCTGAGTCGTGACGGAAGAAGACAAAGTCAAAACGAAGGCGAAGCCAACAAGAAATCCCATTTTCTTCAGGAAAGTAAGTGATTATGGAATGAAGCGAAGCCCCAAATAACAAAGGCCGGGGGATAGGAAGCGACGGTGCACTGGGAGGGCGTGGCAAAGGCCCGCCCGTTGTCAAGCAGACTTGAGGCGATGGTGCACTGGGAGGGCGGGCAAAGGCCCGCTTAAATATATTTCAGGCGGGCCTTTGCCCGTCCTCCCAGCCGTTAGCGCTACATCCCGGTTTGAATCATTGGATGAAACATCCGTTCAACCTTATCTTGTTATATGATAGATTGTGCAAGTGAGCGCAGAGCCAAGCTTGCCCCAAGCTATGCTGAGGTGCGAAGGAGGAAGATGCAGCCAATCTTATACAAATAATCCCGCAGATTTTTGTTGCGGCCCGTTTTTATCCTTACTTTTGCTTCGCAAAGTCAGGTCCCGGCCTGACATTCAAGAGTTTTGCGACGTGAGGCCAAACATTCCTCCCGTTGCATGGTCTTATGGAACAGAAGTCAAGCAGTTATCCTTATGTGGTGGAACCCTTCACCGAAGACTATTGCGGCAACCTGTCGTGGAGCAGACTGGGCAACCTCATTCTGCGCTGCGCTTCGATGCACGCCGGTGAGCACGGCTTCGGCTACACGCAGATGCAGGCCGTACATCATGCCTGGGTGCTTTCGCGCTTGGTCATTGAGATGCAGCAGCCCCTGCTCACAGGGCAGCATTTCAGCATAGAGACGTGGGTGGACCGCGTTTACCGGCAGTTCACTGACCGTCATTTCACCTTGCGTCTGGCCGACGGAAGCGTGTGTGGCCATGCCACCAGCACTTGGTCGCTGATAGACACTGCCAGCAGACAGCCTGCCGACCTCACCCAGCTGGCTGGCGGCGGCTTTACGCATGTGCTTGTGGCCGACCGCCCTGCACCGATTGCCCCATTGGGACGCATCCGCCTCAAGCATCCGCGGCTGGTCGATACGCACCGGGCGGCCTATACCGACCTCGACATCAACGGCCATGTCAATTCCATACGCTACATCGACTTGCTGCTCAACCAGTTCAGTCCCGAACAGTTGCAGGACAACCCGGTGAGGCGCATCGAAATGGCCTATTGCCTCGAAGCCTACTGGGGTGACACGCTCTCGGTGTTCCGCGATGATGACCTGAACGACCCGGCCCGCAGCCTGTATGAAATCAGGAAGGGTGGGGGCGAAACCGTGGTGCGCGGCAGTTTGCGGCTCAGCCGTCAGCCTGCTGTGATGTGACCGCAACAAGGAAACCTTCGTTCTCCCCTTTGATGAGGGGAACGTCCAATCAATAAAAACTTACCACCATGAAACGTTACTTTTTCCTTTGGGCCTTGCTTTGCACCTTTGCCGTGAATGCCGTGGCCCAGCCTGCCGCCTCGAAGATTGTAGGCGTGTGGCAGCAAGTACAGCAGTCGAAAACCGACGGCCATGAAATGCAGCTGCCTGTGTGGAAGGTGCTGCAGAGCGACGGACGCTTCTGCACTTTCCTGATTGCCAACCAAAGCGGACAGACCATCATCACGAACCAGGGTACTTACCAGCTCACTGACGAAAACACCTGTGTGGAGCACATCGAAGGTTCCATTACTGACCCCGAACTGGTGGGCAAGCAGAATGCCCTCGCCTTACAGTTCAAGGGTGACGACTTGCTGGAGGTGACCTACCGCATACCCGGTGCCACGCGCGACGGCCATGAAGTGTGGCGCCGCGTGAAGCTCGAACTGCCGCAGCAGTAAGGTTTTGCGGTTTCAAGTTTCAAGTTTCAGGTTCCAGGATTCCAAGTTTCAGGTTCCAGGGTTCAGGTTCCAGGTTCCGGGGCTCCAAGTTTGGGGCTCCTGAAAGCAGAAAATATCAACTTCTTTTTTATTATTAGCCTAATCAGTAAATGGGAAAAGTTTTGATTATCGGCGCAGGTGGCGTGGCCACGGTAGCCGCCCACAAAGTTGCGCAGAACACCGACGTGTTCAGCGAAATCATGATTGCCAGCCGCACCCGCTCGAAGTGTGATGCCATTGTCAAGGCCATTGGCCGCGATGACATCCGCACGGCGCAAGTCGATGCCGACAGTGTGGAACAGCTGTGTGCCCTGATGAACGAGTTCAAGCCCGACCTCGTGATGAATCTGGCATTGCCCTATCAAGACCTCACTATCATGGAGGCCTGCCTGCAGTGCGGATGCTCTTACCTTGACACTGCCAACTATGAGCCTAAGGACGAGGCCCACTTCGAATATTCCTGGCAATGGGCCTACAAGGAACGCTTCGAGCAGGCCGGACTCACGGCCATTCTGGGTTGCGGCTTTGACCCGGGCGTGACTTCGATCTACACGGCATACGCCGCCAAGCACCACTTCGACGAAATCCAGTATCTCGACATCGTGGACTGCAATGCCGGCGACCATCACAAGGCTTTTGCCACCAACTTCAACCCCGAAATCAACATCCGCGAAATCACGCAGAAGGGCCTGTACTGGGAAAACGGCCAGTGGGTCGAAACGGAACCGCTCGAAATCCACCAGCCGCTGAACTATCCCGGCATCGGACCGAAGGAGAGCTACCTGTTGCATCATGAGGAAATCGAGAGCTTGGTGAAGAACTATCCCACCATCAAGCGTGCCCGCTTCTGGATGACCTTCGGCGAACAGTATCTCAAGCACCTCGACGTGATTCAGAACATCGGCATGTCGCGTATCGACGAACTGGAGTACACGGCTGAGGCTGCCGACGGTAGCGGACCGGTCAAGGTGAAGATTGTGCCGCTGCAGTTCCTGAAGGCTGTGCTGCCCAATCCGCAGGATTTGGGCGAGAATTACGACGGCGAGACTTCGATCGGCTGTCGCATTCGCGGCTTGAAGGACGGCAAGGAGCGCACCTATTATGTATACAACAACTGTTCGCACCGTGCCGCTTATGAGGAAACGGGCATGCAGGGTGTCAGCTATACGACGGGTGTGCCTGCCTGCATCGGTGCCCGCATGTTTATGCTCGGACTCTGGAAGCGTCCCGGTGTGTGGAATGTGGAAGAGTTTGACCCCGATCCCTTCATGGACGAACTGAACAAGCAGGGCCTGCCTTGGCACGAAGTGTTCGACGGCGACCTGGAGCTTTGATACACAGGGAGGGCAGGCCAAGGCCTGCCCTCTCTGGTTATGAGATTTTAGGTTATGAGGTTATTGCTGAGGTTATGAGGTTTTAGGTTATAAGGTTATTTTCGAAGGTTATGAGGTTTTAGGTTATAAAGTTACTCATTGAACGGCGGAGCTTCCTGCCTGACTAATAGTAATGTTATAACCTCATAACC
>JBJEAF010000113.1:0-3391 GCA_051868755.1 Alloprevotella sp. | reverse complement strand
TGGGCAGGCGGTAGAGGTCGGCCACGCCGCTGTAGCAGATGTTGTCGCAGCAGCCCCGGTTGTAGTCATACATGCTCCAGACGGCACCGCCCAGCGTGTGGGTGCTGCGTGTGCGGTTGCTGTTGTGCGACCACTGTGCGTTCCACAGGTTCTGGCGCAAGGCCCGTTCGCCGTCGCCTCGGGTCACGCGCGAGGTGCTGTAGTGGCCGCCAAATTCATAGTCGTAGTATTCGCGGATGAAGGCCGGCTTGGTGCTGTTGTTAGGCCGGGAGAAGTCTTCGCCGCGCCAATCGTTGTAGCACACGTCGAAACCGCTGTATCCGTAGCTGTCACCCGAGGTGTAGCACGGCCCTTCGGGCATTTCGGCGTGGGCCGTGCGCACGGCACCGTCCTTCCACTCCGTGGGAGGCCACGACTCGTTGAGTGTGGTTTCCCACATGATGATGCAGGGGTGGTTGCGGTCGCGTCGCATCATCTCCTGCACGTTGTAATAGGTGAGCGACTGGAAGAGCGGGTCCTTGCTGAAGTACTGCCAGCCCGGAATCGGCTCGATGGCCAACAGGCCCAGCTCGTCGCAGGCATCGAGCACGGCGGGGTCCTGCGGATAGTGGCCCAACCGCACGGTGTTGAAACCGCTGTTGCGCATCTGCCACACGTCGCGGTATTGGGCGCGGTCAGACAGGGCGTTGCCCACGTAGGGGTATTCCTGATGGCGGTTGGTGCCGTCCAGCTCGTAGCGCTTGCCGTTGATGAAGCAGCCTTCGCGCGTGATTTCGAGGTGGCGCAGTCCGATGCGGGTGTCTTCGGTGTCGATGACCTCCTTGCCCTGTACCAGTTCGGTGCGCAGCACGTAGAGGTTGGGCGCGTCGGGGCTCCACAGGCGGGGCTGCTTCACGCTCAGCTGCTGGCGCAGCGTGAGGTCAGCCTGTGCGGAGAGCTCCAGCGGCAGTTCGGCCTGAGCCACCTTGCGGCCGCAGCCCTTGCCGCGCTTCCATTCGTAGAGCGTCTGGCGCACAGTCAGGCTTTCGGCCTGGCGGTTGCGGTTGGCCACTTCGGTCTGTACCTGCACCACGGCCTGCTGCGCGTTGACCTGCGGACAGGTCACGAAGATGCCGCCTCCTGCCACCTTGCCCGCCAGCAGCGGGTGGGTGATGTGGAGCTTGGGCTTGCAGATGAGGTTCACGTCGCGGTAGAGTCCGCTGTGGTAACAGAAGTCGAGTGTGCCGAGCGGCTTGCCCGGCGGGATGAGTCCGTTGTCGCGGTTGTCGAGGCGCACGACCAGCTCGTTCTGTCCGGCGCGGAGCAGCCCGGTGGCATCGACCACGAAGGTGGTGAATCCGCCCGCGTGCTGGGCGGCGTGCTTGCCGTTGACCCAGATGTCGGCCAGCTGCATGGCCCCTTCAAACTCTATCCAGAGCAGCCCTTCGGCCTGTTCGGGAGTGATGTGGAGGCTGCGCTTGTAGTAGCACACGCCCTGCCAGGGACTCTGTATGACGTAAGGCTCCACGTAGGCCGTGTGGGGCAGCTCTACGGCCTGCCAGGCGGCAGCGGCTCGGAGCTGGAACTGTTCGGCTTGGAGCAGGCTGTCGGGCACGGCGAGCGAGCTGTGTCCGCTCCCGGCTTCGCTGTGTTGCACGTTGAACTGCGAGTTCCAGTCCGTGCCTTGCTGTCCGGCCTGCCAGGTGGCTGCGCTGCGGCCTGCTACGCGTTGGAAGAGCCAGTCGGCGTTGAGCGATTGGCGTTGGGCGCACAGTGGGGCAGTGAGGCTGAGCCATGCCGTGGCCACGCCGAGGGTGATGCGTGATAAGGGTTTCATGGTATGAAGTGTTTGCTTACTTGCTTCGCGTATAGATGCGTTCCTGTTCTCCGCGCTGTAGGACGAGCGTGTCGGCGGTGAGCCGCTTCACGAGGAGCGTGTCGGTGAAGTCGATGGTCTGCTGGTTGCCGATGCTCTTGCCGCTCAGACACAGCGTGTCGCCCTGCTGCGTCCAGTGTTCATACAGCAGGGTGGCCATGTTGACCGATTCGGCCTTGCCGCCGTCGGCCAGCGTGAATCCTTGGGCCATTTGGGGCATCCCGGGCACAGGTTCGGTCCAGCTTCCCACGATGGAAACTTCGGGCTTGGAGGCCGTGCCGCACGAGGTGAGGGCCGTCAGGCCCGCACAACAGACGGATAGGGTGAGTGTGTGTAACAGTTGCATTGCCACAAAGTTATTTGAGGATGTTTGAATTTGTATTGGCGGTGCGAAAGTATACAGCCCGCTCCAAACAGCCTTTAAAATCTTTGTGGCAAATGGGAAATACTTGACCTAAATCAAGTATTTGTGTTTTTCTTGTGCCGAATCAGAGCACTTCTTGCAGCCGTCGGCTCAGTGTTTCGGAGCTGACGCCGATGTAGGCAGCCACCACGCGCCTTTCCACGCGCGTGAAGATGTCGGGGATTTTGCTGCGCAGCTCGTCGAGCCTTTCCCAAGGCGAGAGGCAGGCTAACGAGAGGGCGCGGCACAGGTGGCTGTAGGCCAGGGCCTCGACAAAGCCGTGCACGTAGGTCGTTCCTTCGACAGTGCGCTCGAAGTCCTCGGAACAGGCCGATAGGTCCACCTCGTAGCCCGTACTCTCTTCGAGTGCCACCACGTCGAACATGGAGGGCACGCCGCAGCGCGTGGTGAGGTAGTTGGCCACCAGTTCGCCGTCGAACATCAGGGCCAGCACACGCTCGTGTCCGCGCGAGTCCTTGCGCACACACTTGAACGAGCCGTTGCGTATGAGGAACATCTTGCCGTTGTCCTCGCCCTCCTTCACCAGCACTTCGCCGCGCCCTACGGTGCGGTGCGTGCCGTGCTCTATGACGTATTTCTTCAAATCCTCCAGATTGCTTTTTGACAGGTTAAGGTTCATGTCGCTCATGGTTCAGACGGCTTTAGCGTGGTACAATAAGGTTCGTTGCATCGCGCCAAGCCGTCGTTTGACTTTAGCTTTCGGGGGGGGTAAAAAGTGAGGCTCTGCCTTGACCTGGTTTAAGGCCAAGAATAGTTCTGCTGACTGCCATATCGGGCAGGGAGGCATCTTGGTGCCTGAAATACTTCATTACCCCGTGGGCCGCGCCGGGCCACGGGGTGTAGGCGGTGATATGTTTGTTCATGGTTCCGAAGGTTTGACTCGGGTCGAGTCTTGGTTTCGGTGGCGAAAGTAGTCATTTTTTTCAATTGAAGAGCTTGGGGACTCAGAAAGTTTATGGTATGCCGCCTCGTGCCGTGCAGCCGGCGTCATCCCTATCCTTCGGCTCAGTAAATCCTTCACGGGCAGACAGCTCCGGCACTTCGTGAAGACAACCCGGCGTGTCGGAAAACTGCCACGGCGTGTCGGAAAACTGCCACGGCATGTCGGAAAA
>JBJEAF010000112.1:8233-13971 GCA_051868755.1 Alloprevotella sp. | reverse complement strand
GCTGACGCACGCGGAACGGGGGCTGAGGGCGGGAAGGCGGACGGAGGGGCGGAGACGGCTCCGGCACGGAGAAGGAGGGCGCGGGCTCGGGGGAGGGGGACTATTTTTCTTTTATTAACATCTAAAAAAAACGAAGGATTATGATTACTCCTAAAGTTAGCGAGAACAAAGTTGTGTTTGGCCCTTGCAGGCTGAGCTATGTGCATGTGTTTGAAAAGTACACTCAGGAGGGTGACTCCGGCGACGGGAAGTATTCGACGGCTGTGCTTATCCCGAAAGAGGAAAAGGAGACGCTGAAGGCCATCGAGCAGGCCGTCGAAGCGGCCAAGAAGGCGGCCGTGCTGTCGCGATGGGGCGGGAAAGTGCCCAAGAAGCTGGAGATGCCGCTCCGCGACGGGGACGAGAAGGAGAACGCGGGAGAGGAGTACAGGAACTGCTTCTACCTGAACGCGAAGAGCGGCTCGCGGCCCGGCGTGTGTGACAGGAACAAGGTGCCCATTACGGACGAGGAGGAGATGTACAGCGGCGTGTGGGCCTATGTGTCGGTGGTGTTCTACGGTTATGACGTGAGCGGGAACCGCGGCGTGGCCTGCGGGCTGAACCACCTGATGAAGTTCAAGGACGACGAGCGGTTCGGCGGACGCAGTTCGGCGGAGGAGGACTTCGCGGGCATTGACTGTGAGGATGACGATGACTTGTAGGACACGGGGCTTCGGCCGGGCGCGGGCCTGTTCCGCGCCCGGCTCCCGGCCCAGAACAATACCCGGAAGACCCATGAAGGAAATTGGCATTGACATAGAGACCTACAGCAGCCTTGACTTGGGCAGTTGCGGAGTGTACCGCTATGTGGAGGCTCCGGACTTCTGCATCCTGCTGATAGCCTACTGTGTGGACGGCGGGCCGGTGAGGTGCTGCGACCTGGCCCGCGGCGAACGGCTGCCCGCCGAGGTGGAGGCCGCGCTGTGGGACCCCGGCGTGGTGAAGACGGCCTTCAACGCGGCCTTTGAGCGGGTGTGCCTTTCACGCCACTTCGGACGGGGGATGATGGACGCGGGGGAGTGGCGGTGTACGATGGTGGGGGCGGCCCGGCTCGGGCTTCCTCTGTCGCTGGAACAGTGCGGCGAGGTGTTGGGGCTGTCTGAGGGGAAAATGAAGGAGGGCGCGGCCCTGATACGCTACTTTTCGAAGCCTTGCGGCGGCAAGCGCCACCTGCCGGAGGACGCGCCGGAGCGGTGGGAGACCTTCAGGCGTTACTGCATGAGGGACGTGGAGGTGGAGCAGGCCATCAGGGCGAAGGTGAAGCGGCTGGACGCGGCGGCGTTTGACGAGGAGCTTTATGTGCTGGACCAGCGCATCAACGACCGGGGCGTACTGCTCGACAGGCGGCTGGCCGAGAATGCGGCCCGCTTTGACTCGGAATGCAAGGAGAGGCTGAAGGCCGAGGCGCAGCGGATTACGGGAATGGAGAACCCGAACAGTCCGGCGCAGATCAAGGAATACCTGCACCGCGTGACGGGCATGACCGTGGACAGCCTGAACAAGGCGGGGCTGGACGAGCTGGAGGGGCGGCTGAAATGGTGGCCGAAGGCGCAGCGGCTGCTCGCCATCAGGCGGGAGATGGGGAAGACGTCGAACAAGAAATATGCGGCGATGCTGCAATGTGTCTGTGACGACGGCAGGCTGCACGGGCTGCTGCAGTTCTGCGGCGCGGCGCGCACCGGCCGCTGGGCGGGAAGGCTGGTACAGGTGCAGAACCTGCCCCAGAACCATCTGGAAGACCTGGACCGGGCGAGGCGGATGGTGAAGGCGGGCGACATGGACGAGTTCGAGCTGAGCTACCGGAACCCGACACAGGTATTGTCGGAACTGATACGGACGGCGCTGGTGGCGGGCGAAGGGCGGGTATTGCACGTGTGTGACTTCTCGGCCATCGAGGCGCGGGTGATTGCGTGGCTGGCGGGCGAGGGCTGGGTGCTGGACGTGTTCAGGCAGGGCGGCGACATATACTGCGCGACGGCGGGACAGATGTTCCGCTGCCGGGTGGAGAAGCACGGAGAGAATGCGGGACTGCGGGCAAAGGGAAAGATCGCGGTGCTGGCGCTGGGCTATGGCGGCGGTGTGGCGGCGCTGGAGGCCATGGGAGGCGGACGGATGGGCCTGTCGGTGCAGGAGGAGCAGGACATCGTGAGGAAATGGCGGACGGCGAACCCGAGGATCGTGAAGCTGTGGAGCGTGCTGGAACGGGCGGCGGTGAGGGCTATCAGGACGGGGGATTGCGTGCGTGTGAACCGGGGCATCGAGGTTTCGCACCGCTGGGGGATGCTCCTGGTGAAGCTGCCCTCGGGGCGGACGATATGCTACCCGCGGGCGCGACTCGGGGAGGAAACGGACGACGGGTGGCGGGGCGACCATGAGGTGATAGAGTATGAGGGGGTGAACCAGACGACGAAGAAGTGGGGGACGATCCGCACCTACGGGGGGAAGTTGGCGGAGAATGTGGTGCAGGCGATAGCGAGGGACATTCTGGGGACGGTGATTATCAGGGCTGAGCGGGCCGGACTTGGCATTGTGTTCCACATTCACGATGAAATCGTGGTGGAGGCCGAGGCCGGACAGACGCTGGAGGAGGTAGAGGCTCTGTTCGGGAAACCGATAGACTGGTGCCCGGGGCTGCCGCTGAAAGGGGCCGGCTACAGCACGCCTTACTACCTGAAGGACTAAGGCGGCTTCGCCCCGCAGCGGAACTGCGGGGAACGGTGGCCGGCGGACGGTGGCCGGCGGACGGTGGCGGCCCATGGGCGCGGGCTCGGGGGACTGGCGGGAGGTTCATTCACATTCAAAACAAGGAGAAAATGATTAAGAAGTTCTTGAAATTCAGGTATGCGGCCATTCGCCGCTACGGAGACAGGCTGTGGACGGCCTGTGACGGAGTGATCGAGTTCAACACCGGCTACACGGTGGGCGTGAGCAGACTGGAGCGGGGCGGCTTCGACATGGGGCTCGACCGGCCCTATGTGGTGGAGCTGTCGAACGGGACACGGTTCCTGTGCTTCCTGCACAACTACGGCGACTTGCCCGACGAGGAGATTCTGGGCGAGCGCGGCGAAGCGGCCAACAGCTTTGCGGACGATGCCTGCCAGGCGCTGGTGAAAAAGAACATCGGGAAGCTGAACGGGCTGCCACAGGCGGACATGTACGGAAGGCGCGATGATTGACGGACTGACTGTGAGTTACACCCTGGACGGAAATCTGGGGGTAACTCTCTCGGTGGAAACCGGGAGAGACGAGAACCTGCCGTGGAACCTCGCTGACCTGTTTGCCAAGATTATGGCCGACAGCGGCGTGAACCGCGACATGGTGTTGGATAATCTCAAGACGAGACTGGAATATGAATAACCCATGGCTATGGACTTCTCAATAAAAAACGACTTTACAATAGACCTCGCTACCGCGCACAGCCGCATGGCGAAGCGGTGGAAGAACCGGAAATGGCGGTGGAGCGAACTGCTGGCGCGCTGCTCGGAAACGAAGCGCACCGGCGAAACGGCTGCCGAATATGCACGGATGGACCGGGAGGAGCAGAGCAGCGTGAAGGACGTGGGCGGCTTTGTGGGCGGCTACCTGGCAGAAGGGAAGAGACGGGGCGCAAACGTGATGTACAGGACAGTGGCGACACTCGACATAGACTACGGCACGCCCAGCGTGTGGGAGGACTTCACGCTGGCCTTCGGCTTTGCCGCGATGCTGTACAGCACGCACAAGCACAGCTCCCAACGGCCGCGATACAGGCTGGTGTTCCCCCTGAGCCGGCAGACGACACCGGCGGAGTACGAACCGCTGTGCCGCAAGATTGCGGAGGAGATTGGCATGGACCTGTTTGACGACACGACGTATGAGCTGCCGAGGCTGTTCTACTGGCCGAGCACCAGCAAGGACGCCGAGTTTGTGTTCGAGTGGCAGGACGGTCCCGCCTGTGACGTGGATGCCGTGCTGGCCCAGTATGCCGACTACCGGGACGTGAGCGCGTGGCCGCTGTCGAGCCGTGAGGGCGAGACGGTGGCGCGAGCCATGCGGAAGGCGGGAGACCCGACGGAAAAGGCGGGACTGATCGGGGCCTTTTGCCGGACTTACACTATCGAGGATGCCATAGGGAAGTTTCTGGGTGACCGCTACGAACGGACGGCGCAGGAGGGACGGTATACCTACCGGCTGGGAAGCGTGGCGGGCGGACTGGTCTGCTACGAAGGGAAATGGGCCTACAGCCACCACGAAACGGACCCCGCAGGAAGACAGCTGTGTAACGCCTTCGACCTGTGCCGCATCCACCTGTTCGGCGCGCGGGACGAGGGCAGCCGTGCGGAGGAGGTCGCGAAGAGGCCGAGCTATGAGGCCATGCTGGAGTTTGCGGCCAAAGACGACGGAGTAAGGCTGCTCATGGGCCGGGAAAGGCAGCGCGAGGCGGAGAAGGACTTTGAAGGCATAGAAGTGCCTGAAGGCTACAGCGACGAATGGAGAAAAGAGCTGGAATACACGAAGGGGGGAACGCTGAAAGGAACCATCGGGAACGTGATCAGGATATTGGAACACGACTCCGCGCTGGCGGGGAAAATCGTGCACAACCTGTTTACCGGCACGGACTCGGCCAAAGCTCCCCTGCCGTGGAGGCCGGAGCCGGGGCAGTGGACAGACGCGGACGACGGGAACCTGCGGGCATGGATGGAGATAAACTACGACCTGACGGGAAAGGAAAAGATCAATGACGCCCTGACCACTGTGCTGACACGCCACAGCTTCCACCCCATCAGGGACTACCTGAACAGCCTGCGATGGGACGGTGTGAAGAGGCTCGAAAGGATAATTACGGACTACATAGGCGCGGAGGACACGGAACTGAACCGGGCCATGCAGCGGAAACACTTCACAGCCGCCGTGGCGAGGGTGTTCGACCCGGGGTGCAAATATGACTACTGCCTGGTGATGACGGGAGCCGAAGGAATAGGCAAGTCGACACTGCTGGCCGTCATGGGCGGCGAGTGGTTCAGTGACAGCCTGACAACCATGGAGGGCAAGGAGGGAATGGAGCAGCTGCGCGGGGCATGGATAGTGGAACTGGGCGAGCTGTCGAGCCTGCGCAAGAGCGAAGTGGAGCAGGTGAAGGCCTTCCTGTCGAAACGGGTGGACACGTACCGCGCGGCCTATGCGCGGCGGCTGTCCGACCACCCGAGGCAGTGCGTGTTCTGCGGGACGACAAACGAAGCCCTGTTTCTGAAAGGCGAAAACGGGAACCGCAGGTTCTGGGTACTGCCTGTGGACGAAAAACTCAGGAAACACCGGGACTGGCACGCAGCGCTACGACGCGACCGCGACCAGCTTTGGGCGGAGGCCGTGCATTACTATCGGCGGGGTGAACCGCTGTATCTGGACGACGGGCTGGAAGCGCAGGCCAAACAACGGCAACGGGCGTTCAACACGGAAAGCGATGACCCGATTGTCCCGTTGCTCACGGCATTTTTGGACACACTGCTTCCGGCAAACTGGGACACCATGGACGTACGGGCACGGCGAAGCTATCTGCGGGAGCCCGACCCGCTGCAGGCGGCCGGTGTGGTGAGGCGAGACAGGATGTGCGCGGCGGAGTTCTTGTGTGAACGTATGGGCAAGGATATGGCGGACAAGGACTACTATGGATTGGCCCGCAAGGTGTGCAGGATTATGGATGAAATGCCTGGGTGGGAGAA
>JBJEAF010000112.1:5503-8133 GCA_051868755.1 Alloprevotella sp. | reverse complement strand
AACCGAAGCAACCGAAAAACATATAATAATAACTATCGGATTAAAAGATATAGCATACACACCTATACAAATGCATAACGCGGGCGCGTACATGCGGGCGTACGCGAGGAATCAGGATATGTTATAGAAAAACAGTTTACTCGGTTGCCCCGTTCGCACCCACCCAAAACGAGGAACTATGGACAAGAAGACAGACAACATAGTCAGGCACGCGGAAGTGTCGGAAAAAGTGCTGGAACGCTATCTGGCAACGCGCGTGAAAGCACAGGGAGGGCTCTGCCTGAAATACAGCAACGCGGGCATGGTGGGGTACCCCGACCGAGTATGCCTGATGCCGGGAGGACGGACGGTGTGGGTGGAGCTGAAAAGCAAAGGGAAAAAGCCCACAACCCTGCAGGGCATCCGCTTCGGGCAGATGAGGCGCATAGGACACCGCGTGTATGTGTGCGACAGCAAAGCAGGAATTGACGAAGTATTGACAACATACAAAAACGAAGAGAAATGATATTCAAACCCTACGACTACCAGCGCACCGCCATGAAATGGATTACCGACAAACCGAGATGCGGGCTGTTCCTCGACATGGGACTCGGAAAGACGGTTAGCACGCTGACAGCCATGCAGCAGCTGATAGACGACTGTGAGGTAGAACGCGTTCTGGTAGTGGCGCCGAAGAAGGTAGCCGAAACAACGTGGAGCACCGAGGCAGAGAAGTGGGAACACCTTCACGGTCTGCGGGTGGTAAAGGTACTTGGAACAGAAAAGCAACGATGTCTGGCACTGGAAGAAAAGGCCGACGTATACGTAACTGGGCGCGACAACTTTGTCTGGATAGTGGGGAAATACGGCGGAAGCCTGCCGTTCGATGCACTGGTTATAGATGAACTGACCAGCTTCAAAAGCCCCAAAAGCGAAAGATTCAAGGCCATGCGCATAGTCGCGCCAGGCATGAGACGTATTGTTGGGCTGACAGGTACACCCGCACCGAACGGGCTTATCGACCTGTGGGCACAGCTGTACTGTTTAGACCAAGGCGAGAGGCTGGGCAAATCGGTAAGCAAATACCGGGAAACCTATTTTGAGACCCACAAGTGGAATAACATTATAGTGCGCTGCAACGTCAAAAAAGGCTGCGAGGAAGTGATACGGAACAAAATAGCCGACATTTGCCTGAGTATGCAAGCCAAAGACTACCTGCAGCTGCCCGATATGATAACCCATACAGTAAACGTTTGTCTGTCTGAAAAGACGATGGCAGCCTACAGCAAGTTCGAACACGACAAAGTGCTGGAGTTCAAAGCCGAACACGGACAGGAACCCGCCAACGTACTGGCCAACAGCGCAGCGGGGCTGATGAACAAGCTGAGCCAGTTTGCCAACGGGGCTGTATATGACGAGGAGAGGCAGGTACACAGCATTCACAGTGAAAAACTTGACCGCCTGGCAGAGATAGTAGAAGCCGCAAACGGAAGCAGTGTCCTGGTGTTCTACCAATTCAAGCACGACATACCGAGGATTGTCGAACGGCTGAAAAGCTACAAAGTCAGAGTATACGAGGGTGAAGCAGACCTGCGAGACTGGAACAACGGAAAGATTGATGCGCTGCTGGCCCACCCTGCCAGTACTGCATACGGACTGAACATGCAGCAAGGAGGCCATTACATTGTCTGGTTCGGAACGGGATGGAATCTGGAACTCTACCAGCAGGCCAACGCCAGACTGCACAGGCAAGGGCAACAGTACCCGGTCACGGTGTACAAGCTTATATGCACTGGAACAGTCGACGAAAGGGCATGTGCGGCACTCGAAAACAAGAAAGGGGTTCAGCAAGGGCTTTTAGACAGTCTTAACTACTTAATTCAGAAACACCGTGAGTGACAGGAAGAGAGTGAACATAAGCATAGACCCGACAACCTATGCAAAGCTTCAAAGGCTGGTTAAAGAGTACAAGTTCAAGAACCTGTGCGAGCTGCTGGTGTCGATGGCACACATACTGCTTGACCGTATAGAAGATGCGAGCCTGAAAAAGTATGAGCTGCCAGAAGAAGATGCCGCATATATAGGCCAAATGTTTGAAGAACTCGGACACGTAGAACGCGTGCCAGACGGCAATGCGCCGGTTACACACCGAAGAGAAAGCATAAAATAATGGCTAAAGACCAAGAGTACAACAGGTTAATACACAAGAGCAGATGGCTGAGATTGCGACGTGACATACTGACGGCGCACCCGCTCTGCCAGTGCTGCCAGCAGATTGGAAAGGTAACGCCCGCCACAGAGGTACACCATGTCAGGCCCGTTGAAGAAGCAATAGGGCAGACAGAGCGGAAGCATCGTATGTATGACCCCAACAACCTAATGGCACTGTGCCATGACTGCCACGTGAGGATTCACACGGAATTAGGCCGATGCGGCAAAGAAGCAGTTAAAAAGAGAAACGAACGGCAGGTACGCGAAGTGGTACATCGGTTCTTCGGCGATGAATCCGACGAGTCGGGGGGCGTTTTTTAAAACGGGGCCCGCTCCGTTAAACCTCGCCCCAACCTTTCTGCGATGCGGGGCGGAAATTTGGATTTGCGGAACTTTGGCGCATGGGCTGCTTCGGGGCTTGCCGACGGGTTTCGGGGGAT
>JBJEAF010000112.1:3144-5403 GCA_051868755.1 Alloprevotella sp. | reverse complement strand
TGCTTCGGGGCTTGCCGACGGGTTTCGGGGGATTTTTGCAGGATATTGGAAGAAAAGGAGGAGATTTATGGGAAAGACGGTTAGTGATTATGTGCGTGAGATTACGCGGACTTTGAAGGGTAACGGTGTGTACAGCAAGGGGCTGGACATGCAGATTCTGTCGCTGGCTTCGGCGATGCGCAACTTGGAGATGTCGAACCGCCAGATTGACGGTCTGGAGGAGGTGACTGTGTGGGAGACTACGCGGTATGGGGAGAAGCTGGCTCCGCATCCTGTGTTCAAGATTGCGAAGGAGGCCCAGGAGCTTGTGACGCGTCAGATGAAGGTGCTGCGCCTGACTGTGGAGGATTTGTCGGGCGGCTCGGAGGATGACCCTCTGGCCGAGCTGACGCGGAAGCTGGCGAAGAAGCGCAGGCAGCCTACTATCATCAGTCCCGAGCCATGACGGAGGAGGAGAAGGAGAGGCTGAGGCGGGCGAAGGCCGAGGTTACGGCCTTGCTCGCGGGGACGGACTTGGGGCGTTTCAGGCTGGGTGAGGTTGACGGGCGTCTGGAGGCGTATGTGCGTGAGGTTGCGGTCAACCCTGCGGGGCATAACCTGTATGAGCAGCTGGCTGTGGCGCGGTTTCTGGATTTGTGCGGGAGGTATGGCATCAACGTGACGGAGGTGTGGCAGTTTGCGGAGTTTTACGAGAGCCTTTACTTTCCGGGCAAGGGCGGCGCGCAGCGTTACCGTCTGACCCCGGTGCAGTATTTCCAGTTTGCGAGCATTTTCGCGTTCTGGGCCGGTGAGCGGCGTGTGGTGCGCGAGGTGGTGCTGTATGTTCCGCGCAAGTTTTCGAAGACTACGAGTACGGCTTCGCTGGCTATTTATGACTTGCTGTACGGGGACGCGAACGCGGAGAGCTATACGGGCGCGAACAGCAATGACCAGGCGAAGAAGTGCTTTGACGTGATCCGCGGCTGTGTGAGGCGGCTGGACCCGAAGGAGCGCCGTTATGCGATTAACGAGCAGACGGTGAAGAGCAAGCGCCGCGACCGCTCTGCTTTCGCGCAGTGTCTGACGGCGAACGCGCGGACGAAGGACGGTCTGAACGCGAGCACGGTGATTATGGATGAGTTCAGCCAGGCCCGGAGCATGGAGCTGCTGACTGTGCTGACGACTTCGATGGGTGTGAGGGACAATCCTCTGACGGCTATCATCACGACGGCTTCGGATGTGTTTGAGGGTCCTTTTTACGAGATGCTGCAGGGTTACAAGTCGCTGCTTTTGGGTGACTATGAGGATGACAGTGTGTTCGCCCACTTGTTTGAGCCTGACCTTGACGATGAGGAGGACGCTGAAAGCACGTGGATGAAGGTCCACCCGCACATGGGCGTGACGGTTTCGCTGGATTTCTACCGCCAGGAGTACAGGAACGCGGTGCGTAACGGCAGTGAGGCGATGCTGGCTTTCAGGACGAAGCTTCTGAACCTTTATGCCGAGAACGAGCAGCGGAGCTGGATCAGCAGCACGCTGGCGCGGCGTATCAGCAGGCCGCTGTCTGTGGACGGTATCAAGGGGAGGCCTGACGCTATGGTGGCTATTGACCTTTCGGAGAGTGATGACTTCAGCGCGGTGACTGTGGGCATGTATGATTATCAGCAGAAGAGTTTCTTCTTCCACACGGCTTACTTTTTCCCTTCGGGTGCGCTTGCGGGGCACGCGAACGAGAAGCTTTACCGTGTGTGGGCTGAGAGGGGGCACCTGATTCTGACGGATGGTGACGTGATTGACTACAGGCGGATTGTGGATTATGTGTTGTGGCTGAACGGGCATGTTCGTGTGCTTGGGATTGGCTATGACCCTTGGAAGTCGCAGGAGGTGATGAACATGCTTTCGGCTTCGGGCGCGGGCGGCGTGATTCGGGGCGTGAGGCAGACTTACGGCACTTTCACGGCCCCGGTGGAGAGTTTCGAGCATGGGGCGAAGACGGGGCATGTGTTTATCAATGACAATCCGATCAATGCTTACTGCTTCGGGAATGCGGTGCTTGACTGTGACAGGCTGGAGAACTGCAAGCCTGTGAAGCGGAAGCAGACGGGGAAGATTGACGGGGTGATTACGATGCTGATGTGCCTGCGGCTGTTTATTGACTATGAGCGGTGAAGACGGGGGCCGGACAGGCGGCTGGACCGCCGGGGGCGGTGGTCGGGGGATTGGGGGCGGCTCCGGTCTCCGGGCCGCGCGCTGACGCACGCGGAACGGGGGCCGGGGGTG
>JBJEAF010000112.1:0-3044 GCA_051868755.1 Alloprevotella sp. | reverse complement strand
TCTCCGGGCCGCGCGCTGACGCACGCGGAACGGGGGCCGGGGGTGGTACCAGGTGCGGGTTGTTGCCGGTTGGGTGTAAGTGTTTGTTTATGGGATTGTTTAGGAATATTCGCGGGTGGTTTTCGCGCGGTGCGCAGGAGGCTGGGGAGACCTCGGGGCCTTCTGCGCCGAGCGCGGCCCGTCTCGGCGGGGTTGACTTGCTCTCTTCGGCTGGCACGGAGCTTCAGATTTCGACGGTGTACCGCTGTGTGAACTTTCTGGCTGACAGTGTGGCCAACTTGCCTGTGCAGTATATGCGGATGCGTGACGGTCTGTTCGTTGATGACAAGAGTTCGCGACTTCACTATCTGCTTAATGTGCAGCCTTGCGGCTACCTGTCGGCCGTTGACTTCTGGCGGCTTGTGGTGCAGCACCTGCTGACGAGGGGGAATGCTTATATTGTTCCGGTCTATGACCCCGCTACGCTGGAGCTGGCTGAGCTGAAGTTGGTGAGCCCTACGAGCGTGATGCATGACACGTATAATGACCAGTATGTGATTTCGGATGTGAAGGCTGGCGTGAGTGTGACGCTGGATGAGCGCGAGGTCATTCATGTGAAGAATTATTCGAATGACGGCAAGAACGGTCTTTCGACGCTTTCCTTTGCGCGCACGACGCTTGACATTACGGGCACCGGCGACCGCGAGACGCTGAACCGCTTTGCCAACGGCGGCAACGTGAGGGGCCTGGTGTCGAACGACACGAGTGTGAGGGGCTTCGGGGAGTATCAGGACCGGGAGCTGGAGAAGACGGCTACGGACTTGGACGGCAGGTTCAGGAGCGGCGAGCGTATTGTGTCGCTGCCCGGCCAGGTTCAGTTCAGCCCGATTTCGCTGTCTTCGACTGACATGCAGTTTCTGGAGACGCGGAAGTTTTCGGTCCGGGAGATTTGCCGCTTTTTCGGTGTCCACCCTTCGTTTGTGTTTGACGACACGAGCAACAACTACAAGAGTGCGGAGATGGCGAACGTGGCTTTTCTGAGCGGTACGCTGAATCCGATTTTGCGGCGTATTGAGAATGAGCTTTTGCGGAAGCTGGTTCCTGCTTCGCTGAGTGACCGCCGCCGCTTCCAGTTTGACAGGCGCGGTTTGTATGCCTGTGACCTCGAAAGCCGTGTGCGCTACCAGACGCAGACGATCGCTGCGGGGCTTTACACGGTGAACGAGTGGCGGCGGGAGGAGAACAAGCCGCCTGTGGAGGGTGGCGACACGGTACTGGTGTCGGCCAACCTCAGGGGGCTCAACGAGGAGGCGGCTCTCCGGCCCGGCGGTCAAGGGCCGGGACTGTAGGACAAGCGGACCGCCGCGCGCTGACGCACGCGGAACGGTGGCCGCGGCGGAGGGCCGGCTTCGCCCGGCGGCCGAACCGCCGGGAACGGTGGCCGGGGGCCGGGGGAGGATAACTATTAGATTTCAGGAAGGATGAAGAAGGAACAGACTGTTTTTCGCGAGCTGCACACGCCTTCGGGGCTGCAGCTGCGCGAGGAGGAGAAGGAGGGCAAGAAGTGCCGCATGATACGCGGCTACGCGATATTGTTCGGGGTGGCTTCTGCCCCACTCTATGAGGATGAGGAGGAGGTTGTGCGCGAGGTGATTGCGCCCGGTGCCGTGACTCGGGAGCTGTTGGACGGGTGTGACATCAAGATGACGATGTTTCATGACCGGCAGCTGATTCTGGCCCGCAGCAACCGGGGAAGCGGCACGCTGAGTTACTGGGTGGACGAGAAGGGTGTGGGGTTCGAGTTTGAGGCTCCTGACACGGCTGACGGCGAGAAGGCTGTCGAGTTGGTGAGACGGGGCGACCTGTCGGGCTGCAGCTTTATGTTTTCGACGCACTACTGGGACGAGGGTTTTGTGTCCCGCTCGGCGGTCCGTGCGGGTGACAAGGCGGAGGTGACGTATACGGTGAAGGTGGTGACGGGTGTGTATGACTTCACGATTGCTGCTGACCCGGCGTACCCTGACACGAGCTGTGAGGCGCGCGAGCTGTTCGGCCCGCTGTCGCTGGCGCGCTCGGAGGAGGCCCGCAGGGCGCGTGAGCAGGTGGCTGAGATGAGGCGTTCGTGTGGCATGGCGGGCTTGGTTTAGGAGTTTTGTTTTTTAAGGTTTTATAGATTGCAGTTTTTATGAAGAAGACGAAAGTGAATGTGCGCAGCTTGGTGGACCAGTACCAGACGAACTGCGAGCGTATCAGCGAGATTGCGGACTTGTGTGAGAAGGAGAATCGCAGCCGCACGGATGCGGAGACGGCGGAGTATGAGGGCCTGTGCCGCGACAACCAGCTGCTGCAGATGAAGATGCAGGCCGCTGCCGCAGAGCAGCTGCGCGAGAATCCGAACACGGTGGCCGACGTGAACAAGGTGATCCGCGAGAACATGGCGAACGGCAAGCAGACGCAGATTATGCTGGTGCGTGATTTGGTGATGGTGGCTGACGCTGTGCCCGGCGGTATCGTGCCTGTCAAGGTGCAGGATATTCTCGACCCGCTGGTGGAGGGCCTGATTCTGGACAAGGTGGGCCTTCCGATGCCTACGGGTCTCGCGGGTGACTATGTGTGGCCTACCTACGAGACGGTGGAGGCTACGATAGCCGGCGAGGGTGTGGCACTGAGCGACACCAAAATACAGATGTCGAAGCTGACGGCTTCGCCGCAGCGTGTGGGTATCGCGATACCTGTGACGCGCCAGTCTATGATGCAGACGGAGGGTGTGCTGGAGATGATTGTGAAGAAGCTGATGCCGCTGGCTGTGGCTAAGCTGCTGAACAAGATTCTCTTCAGTACGGAGAAGGTGAGCGGCGCGACGACGCTTGTGGGCCCGTTTGTGGGTCTGGTTTCGGGCGCGGCTACGTTCAGCGCGGAGCCTACGTTCAAGGAGTTCAACAAGCTGAAGGCGCAGGTGCTGGCTACGGGTATCGACGGCGAGAACCTGTGTTGGGTGATGACGAAGGCCCAGAAGGCTATCGCGGAGGCTACTCCGAAGGATGCGGGCAGCGGCATCATGGTCT
>JBJEAF010000111.1:0-3427 GCA_051868755.1 Alloprevotella sp. | reverse complement strand
CAACTCTTCAACTCACTCCAATGATAAACTTTAAGCTGGGTTTTGCCAAACAGGAATCTTTGCATAGCTTTGCAAATCCTATTTCGACATGAAGCAATACGACTTTCTCATAGTGGGGGCAGGGCTGTTCGGTGCCGTGTTTGCCCACGAAGCCAAACTGGCCGGCAAACGGTGTTTGGTGATAGACAAGAGGGAACATACGGGTGGCAACATCCACTGCCGCGATGTGCAGGGCATTGCCGTGCATGAATATGGTGCGCACATATTCCATACGCACCACAAGGAGGTGTGGGACTATGTCAACCGGTTGGCGGAGTTCAACCGCTTCACCAATTCCCCGTTGGCCAGCTTCGAAGGAAGGCTCTACAACCTGCCGTTCAACATGAACACCTTCTACCAGTTGTGGGGCGTGAAGACACCAGCCCAGGCACAGGCCAAGCTGGCTGAGCAGCGGGCTGCCTATGCCCACATCACCCATCCGGCCAATCTGGAGGAACAGGCACTTACGCTTTGCGGAAGCGACATCTACCGTTGCCTCATCCAGGGTTACACCGAGAAGCAGTGGGGACGGCCCGCCACGCAGCTGCCGGCCTTCATCATCAGGCGGATTCCCTTCCGCTTTGTGTTTGACAACAACTATTTCGACGATCCCTATCAGGGCATTCCCTGCGGCGGCTACAACCGGCTCACCGACGTTCTGCTGCAAGGCGTTGAGGTGAGGCTCGGAGTGGACTATCTGGAGCAGCGTGCCGAACTCGACGCGCTGGCCGACCGCGTGCTGTTTACCGGTTGCATCGATGCGTTCTACGACTATTACCACGGCCGCCTCGACTACCGCAGCCTGCGCTTTGAGCACCGTTGCCTCGACGTGCCCGACTTTCAGGGAAATGCCGTGGTGAACTACACCGAACGGGCTGTGCCTTATACGCGTATCATTGAGCACAAGCACTTTGACTTCGCCACGACAGCCCACACGGTGATTACCTATGAATATCCCGATGATTTCGCACCGGGCAAAGAGCCTTACTACCCCATCAACGACGAGCGCAACGCTGCGCTCTATGCCCGCTATCGCGAAATGGCAGAGCGGCAGCAGCGCGTCTTCTTCGGCGGAAGGCTGGCGCAATACACCTACGCCGATATGGACGACACCATCGCCTCGGCCCTCGAACTGAGCCGAAGGCTGCTGCGTTCGACCTGAATTTCTCACCCAAGCCCACTCCTGACTCATGAACTACTGGAACCACCGCACCTTGGTCGTGCACCCCTCGTTTGAGGAACTGGGCGACTTCATGCTGAGCCTGCCCCAACGCTTTGAGCAACACGAAGGCGTGCTCATCCATGACGGACGCAACAAGCTGCGCCGCCTGACCTATGGGGGGCGCGACTTTGTGGTGAAGTCCTTTCGCCGGCCTATCTTCGTCAACCGTATGGTCTACGGACTGTTGCGCCCCTCGAAGGCACTGCGCTCTTACCGCAACGCGCTGAAGTTGGAAGCCATCGGAGTAGGCACGCCCCAAGCTGTGGGCTACCTGAACATCCGCAGCGGCCTGCTGTTCGACCGCAGCTACTTTGTCACGCTGGCATCGGCCTGTACTCACCGCTATGAGGAGCTGCTCCGCCGCCACTTCGACTGCCAAACCGAAGTGCTGAAGGCCGTAGCCCGGACCACGGCACGGTTGCACGAACACCACATGGCCCATCTGGACTACGGACGTGCCAACATCCTCTTCGAACCACAGCCAGACGGTTCGGTGAAGGTCGAAATAGTGGACCTGAACCGCATGTACTTCGGTCCGCTCGACCTGAAGGCTGGCTGCAAGAACTTGGAGCGGTTGCCGGCATCGCCTGCCATGCACCGTATTCTGGCCGACGAATATGCCCGCGCGAGAGGCTTTGACCCGCAGCAGTGTTACGAGCTTATGCGGGCCTACCGCAGTGTGCAACCCGGACAGATGGAAGGGGAAGTTGAATGAATCCCAAAAAGAAATAATCCTATGAAGAATCATATCCTTCGGCAGCTGTTCTTGCTGCTTGGCGTGCTGCTGGTGCCCGCTTCACTGTGTGCCGACAACGCGGGTCAACGGCGGAAACACCTGCCCAACGTCAATATAGCCATTCCCTTTCACCGTACAGACACTGTCCCTACGGCCTTCCATTTGGGGTTGATGGGCAGCTTCGGCAGCCAGCGCGGTGTCGGCATCGAACTGCTGGGCAGTATGGTGAAGGGCGATGTGCAAGGCTTGCAGCTAAGCGGACTGATGAACATAGCCGGCGGCCATCAGGCCGGCGTGCAGCTGGGTGCGCTGGTGAACCATGTGACAGGGCAGGGCAGTGGCGCGCAATTGGGCCTCATGGTCAACTCGGCCCACACCTATCGCGGCGTGCAGCTGTCCTCGCTGTCTAATGTGGCTGTCGTGATGAAGGGCTTGCAGCTGGGCGCGCTGAACAATGTGGTGTGCGAAAGCATGAAGGGCCTGCAGCTCACCGGCATTTCGAACGTCGCCGTGCAGGTGGACGGCGGCTTGCAGGTGTCGGCTGTGGCCAATGTGGCACAGGGTGATATGCGCGGCATGCAGTTGTCGGCATTCAACTATGCAGGCAGCTTGCGCGGCTGTCAGGCGGGAGTGGTGAACCTGTGCGACCGTTCAAGCGGCTGGCAGGTGGGTGTCGTGAACTACAGTGTGTCACCTTCGCGCCGCAAGATAGGACTTGTCAACCTGGACAGCCTGACCCGCGTGCAGTACCTCCTGCTGGGCGGCAACACCGCCAAGGCAGGCGGTGGCGTGCGTCTGTTGGGCCGTACGCTCTACACCGAGGTCGGCATCGGCACCCAGTGGTTAGGACTCGACGAGAAGTTTTCGGGTTGCCTCTTCTACCGCAGGGGAGCCTTGCTCAGGCTAAACCGCCATTTCAGCCTGCCCGTAGACTTGGGCTTTGCCCACATTGAGAGTTTCGACAACAATTCGCCTGAAGTGCCAGAGCGCATGTACGGACTGCAGGCCCGCGCCGGAATAGAGTGGAGCATCACGCCCAAACTCTTCTTGCAGGCCATGACGGGCTATGGCATCACGCGCCACTATAACCACGATGCCACCTATAACCGCAAGGCGCTGCTCGAGGTGGGCCTGCTGTTTGAAGGCAGGTAATGTGTAGGTATTAGTGATAAACTAAAAAATAACTTATTCAACTTTCGCAGGTCACTGCCGTTAGTTGACAAGCGTTCAAAGCACGCCCCGCTTCGCATGTTCAATCAGGAATGGGAAACAAGCGTTCAAAGCACGCCCCGAAGGGGCAACAAGCGCATAGCCCAGGGCATCGCCCTGGGTTGGATGACCGCCGCAAAGATTGTGCAAGTGAGCGCAGAGCCAAGCTTGCTTGAGCTATGCCGAGCGCAGCCAATCTTATGCAAATTCGCCCTGCAAGG
>JBJEAF010000110.1:0-3443 GCA_051868755.1 Alloprevotella sp. | reverse complement strand
CTCAGTCGTTCAGCAGGGTCGCTGCATCCACGGTGTCGCCCTTTATCACGAGGTGTCCGTTGCAGATTTCGTAGTCCTTCACCTTCTCCTCTAACTGTGTCAGGTTGATGAGCACGCCGATGGCTTCGCCGTTGTCGCGCGTAGTCATGGCATAGCGTTGGCCTTCCACCAAGTCGCCGTACACCTTGCCGTCAGTTCCGTCGAGGGCTGTACGTGTCACGTTCAGCGTGTCGCCGTTGTCGGCAATCAGCGTGAAGGTACTCATGCCAAATTCGCCCGATGTGCCGTAGATGGTAGAGTCAGCCGCCTGTTCAGCCGGCTGTGTGCTGGCTGCGGGTAGCGGTTCATCGGTCGTTTCGGCCTTCTTGGCCTTCTGTTGGCAGGACATGAGGCACAAGCCCGCCAGCAGCATACCGGCCAGAAGGGCTGTGGGACGATGTGGGTGCTGTAGTATCATACGTTCTGGAGATTAGGGGATGACGGTTATACGCAGTAAGTACACACGCAGTGGGGGTAGCGCACACACACGACCTGTGCCTGTAGTTGCAAGTCGGGCAGGGTAGCCTTCAGACGGTGTGGGGCGATAGCGGTGAGGTGAACGTCGCTAATGGCCTTTGCACCGTGTGCGCTGAACCGCTTGAAGGCAGCCTCCTTGCCGCTCCACAGCAGCGTGGCTGCCTGTTCGGGGGTGTAGGGCGGCAGGTGGTGCAGCAGGTCCAGTTCGTCGGGATGCAGAAACCGCTCTGCAATGCGCAGGGCGCGGTTGCCCCACGCTTCGATGTCCATGCCGTGCGCGTGGCGGGAAAGGCTCAGGGCGTAGGTGTGGTCCGTGTGTGACACACTGATGTCCCATTTGCCCTGTTGCAGGTAAGGGCGGCCATCAGATGCATGGAAGAGCTTGGTCGTCGGTCCGCAGAGGGTGCAGGCCAGCATGTCGACCGATATGCGCTCCACGAAACGCTTGTTCGCGTAACCTGCATAGGCCGAAAGTGGCAGGAGCGGAAAATGGATGCTCGCCAGGTCGCGCAGTTGTGCCGCCGAACGGAAATGCTGCCACAGATACACCGTGACAGGTGCCGTGTCCGCCTCCTGACGGTGAAGGGGCAGGTAGCGCAGTTCTTCTTCAAACACAATCATGTCACACGGAAGCACGCGGGAGAGGGACTCAGAAGGGGCAGGCCGTTTCCTTGCCGGGAGCGGTCTTGGCAGCAGGCGGTTCGCAGCCGGCTGCTTGGGGCGATTGCTGCGTAGAGGCCGGGCGGGGGGAGAGCAGTTCCATGTTGGTGCCCCATATCTCGGTGATGTAGTGCGTCACCCCCTTCTTGTCCGTATAGTTGCGGTAGCGCAACTCTCCCTCGATGTAGAGCTTGTCGCCTTTGTGCACGTAGCGTTCGGCCACTTCGGCCAGTCTGCGCCACAGCAGAACGGTGTGCCATTCCGTGCGTTCGGGCACTTGCGTGCCGTTTTGCAGCGTATAGCCGGGCGTGTTGGTGGCTAACTTCAGGGTGGCCGTACAGATGCCGGCGTCGATGTAGCGCACTTCGGGGTCTATGCCCACGTTGCCAATAAGCATTACCTTGTTGAGTGACATGGTGGAAGAGATTTAGGTGAGTGTGGAAGGGGAGGGAAATGGGGCTTGCCGTAAGCGTGCGCCTGCGGGCCTGTACCTATCGGATGCGGTCAGCAGCGCGCACCAGTGCTTCGTCCTTGCGGATGCCGCGTGCGGCGAGCAGCAACAGGATGATGGCCAGCAGCGGGAAGGCCAGGCCGATGCCCGGTGTGAAGTCTGCTCCCGTACGGTTGGCTACCGAGAGCGAGTAGGCGGCATAGGTCAGCAGCCAGCCCACTTGGAGTGCCACGGCCCAGTGGGTTTGGCGCAGTTGCCGCTTGCGGTTCTTGAAACCGCCGATGGCAATGAGCGGGAGCAGCAGGGCCAGCAGGCCCAGCACGGCCAGCCCGAAGGGATGCCGTCCGGCCATTTCGGCCATTTGGGCAGCGTCATCGTGGCAGCCGTAGAGCAGGCAAGTCTGTTCGCCCTGCGTGAAGCGGGCTAATGGCAGACAAAAGGTAAAGGCCGGCATGACACCGGCCAATAACAGGTAGATGGTTTGGATGCGCTGTATCATGCTTCGCCAGTCAGGTTTTCCTTCTCCTTTGCAGGGTTGCGGAAGTAGATGTTGTGGTGCAGGAATTCGTCGGCTGCAATGAGCGTGGGCTTGGGCAGCTTTTCGTAGTAGCGCGAAATTTCAATCTGCTCGCGGTTCTCGAAGGTCTCTTCGAGGTTGTCGTTGGCAGTGGCAAATTCCTTGAGCTTGCGCGAAAGGTCCTCCTTCATCTGAACGGAAATCTGGTTGGCGCGTTTCGACATGATGGCTACACTTTCGTAGATGTTGTCGGTTCCGTCGCAGAAGTCCATCAAATTGTGCGTCACTGTGTTGGTGGGCGCTTTGCTTTTCTTGTAATCCATATTGAATGTTTGGTTGTTGTTCGGGATGAGTGGCGCGGCTGGGGTCGTTCCCGCCGGGTGCGTTCAGGGGTTGGTCTCGTCGTCTACCACGTAGGCCTTGGCTTTCTTGAACAGCTGTTGCGCCTCCTTCAGGTGTTTCGACTCGGGGTACTCGGTGATGAAGCCGTAGTACTCGTCGATAGCCTGGTGGTAGCGGTCTTCCCTTTTCGATTCCACGCTCAGCTCGGCCAGTGCGAACTTGGCGCGCAGTATGAGCAGCGAGAAGTCCTCGCGGCGCGTGGTGTAGGGATAGTCCTTGATAGCATTTTCGGCCGTAACGATACATGCCCCGTAGTTTCCGTTGCCTCCGTTGCCGATATACGTGCCCAAGTCATAGTAGAGCTTGGCCGAGAGGTATTCCTTTTCCACCAGAATGTCCTGCAGCTCGAAAATCTTGTCCTGCGCCATGGGCCGCAGCGCGCTGTTGGGATAGTTCTCGATGAAATTCTGGTATTCGGTGATGGCCTCGTAGGTCGGTGTCTGGTCGAGTTTGGGTTGCGAAACGAGTTCGGTGAGCGACAGGGCGCAGTTGAAGCGTGCCAGCTCGGCATACTTCCCTTTGGGATAGGTCTGGTAGTACTTGCGGAACACGGTCGCAGCGGCATCATAGGAGTGTGCCTTCATGTTGCAGAGTCCGGTGAGGTAGAGCGACTCTTCGCCCTGGTCCGTACCTTTCAGTACCGACAGCACATCCTGCAGCAACTGTGCGGCGCGGTTGTACTGCCCCTCGGCATAATACTGCTTGGCGGCTTCATATTTATAGGAGTAGTCCTGCGTCTTGACTATTTGGTTGTAGTTGGAGCATGAGGCCCACAGCCAAACGGCCAGCCCGCAGAGCGTTGCATGCAAAAGTTTCATCGTAGCGCAGTTTTGCGCGCAAAGGTATAAATAATTGTCTGTTTGTACGCAACGGCGTGTCAAATTTTTGCTGCGCCGT
>JBJEAF010000109.1:0-3465 GCA_051868755.1 Alloprevotella sp. | reverse complement strand
TCGCCTCTTAGCCGCGGTTATTGTTATTTGGGGGCTTCGCTTCATTCCATAATCTACTATCTTTAGATATGGCAGGCTGCGTTCGGCCATGCAAAAGCAAATCCTGCGGAATTTTCTTTTTCATGGCTCTCACTTGCGCTGTCTTTCCTCAGAAAAACGATTTCCTTATTGTTCATGTGTAGAAGCTCGCGGATTTTATCTACATTTGTCCCGAATAACCCCAAAACCTTAAATTATGCTTTCTGTTAGAAAATTATTGGTGCTGGCCGGCGTATGCCTGCTGGCGGTAGGCTCGCTTTGGGCACAGGTAAATCCGAAACCCTTTGTGGTGCCGGAACTCAAGTCTTGGAATGGCGGCGAGGGACAAGTGGCCCTGTCGGGACGCATTGTGGTGAAGAGCAGTGCGCTGGCTCATGTGGCACAGGCCCTGGCTGCCGATTATGAGGAAATGTTTGGCCGTTCGCTGAGCGTGGTGAAGGGCGGTGCCAAGGCCGGCGACATCGTGCTGGCCTTGAAGAAGGACAAGAGCTTGGGCGATGAAGGCTACGCGCTGAACATCGGTCAGACGGTGCAGGTCACCGCAGCAACGGCCCGAGGTGCATTCTGGGCCACCCGCACCTTGCTGCAACTGTCAGAGCAGTCGGCCGACCGTCTGCTGCCTTGCGGCCAGACAACCGACGTGCCTGAATACAAGTTGCGCGGCTTCATGATGGACTGTGGCCGCAAGTATATTCCCATGAGCTACTTGCGCAACCTGACCAAGGTCATGGCCTACTATAAGATGAATACCCTACATATTCACCTCAACGACAACGGCTTCCGCCAGTACTTCGGCAACGATTGGAGCAAGACGCAGGCGGCCTTCCGTCTGGAGTGTGACACCTATCCCGGCCTGACAGCCAAGGACGGCTCTTACACCAAGCAGGAGTTTATCGACCTGCAAAAGCTGGCTGCCGACAATGAGGTGGAAATCATTCCCGAAATCGATATTCCCGCCCACTCGTTAGCCTTCTCGCACTACAAGCCCGAGCTGGGCAGCAAGGAGTATGGCATGGACCACCTGGACTTGTTCAACCCGGAGGTATACACCTTCTTCGACGGGCTGTTCAAGGAATATCTCAGCGGCAAGGAACCTGTGTTCCGGGGCAAGCGCGTACACATCGGTACCGATGAATACTCCAATGCCAAGAAGGAAGTGGTCGAGAAGTTCCGTGAGTTTACGGACCACTATATCCGCTATGTGGAGAGCTTCGGCAAGCAGGCTGTGGTGTGGGGCGCACTCACACATGCCAAGGGCGACACGCCGGTCAAGTCGGAAAACGTGTTGATGGACATCTGGTATAACGGATATGCCGACCCCGTCGAAATGAAGAAGCAGGGTTACCAGTTGGTCAGCATTCCCGACGGCTTTGTCTACATCGTTCCCGCCGCAGGCTACTATTATGACTATCTGAACACCGAATATCTCTATAACAGCTGGACACCTGCCGTGGTGGGCGGCAAGACGTTTGAGGAGAACGACCCGGCCATCGAGGGCGGCATGTTTGCCGTGTGGAACGACCATGTGGGCAACGGCATCACGGTGAAGGACATCCACCACCGCGTGTTCCCCGGCATACAGACGCTGGCCGTGAAGTGCTGGACGGGAGCCAAGACACAGCTGCCCTATGCCGAGTTCAACACGCGCCGGCAGCTGCTGAGCGAGGCTCCGGGTGTGAACGAACTGGCCCGTCTGGGCCGTCCGGGTACGGTGGTGCTGGAGAAGGCCACTGTCCGTCCGGGCGAGGAACTCCAGACCGAAGAGGTGGGCTATGACTATTCGGTGAGCTTCAACCTGACTGCGCAGGAGGAGGCCAAGGGCACCGAGCTGTTCCGTTCGGGCCATGCCGTGTTCTACCTGTCAGACCCCCGTCAGGGCAAGCTGGGCTTCGAGCGCGAAGGCTACCTCAACACCTTCAACTACCGCATTGAGCCGGGCAAGCAGGTGAACATCACCATTCAGGGCAACAACCGCATGACCCGCCTGCTGATTGACGGCCAGGTCAAGGAGGAGCTGGCTGCGCAACCTCTCTATGTGATGCGCGACCAAGACCGTGCCCACTACCAGACCGATGCCGACCGGGGCTTCGAGCCGATAGTCTATCACCCGACAGACAAGATCAACTACCAGCGCACCTTGGTGTTCCCGCTGCGCAAGGCCGGCAACTTCAAGAGCACGGTGAGTGACCTCAAGGTCAGTATGCAGTAGGAGCAGAGAATAGCTTATAGTTGAGAGTTTATAGTTGAGAGTTGAAAGATGAAGAGCTTATGGTTGAAAGTTTATAGTTTATAAGGACAGTCACTGAGCGGGTGACGACAGTGCTTTATAGTGACCTTATAAACTTTTCAACTATAAACTCTCGACTAAAACATCCGGCTCTCAACTCCCTCCCCCTTCTTACCCACATAAGGTATTCATGCATTCCGGTAGCCATATCCTCTGCGGCCTTGTATGCCTGCTGCTGACAGCCGGCACGCCACATCTGGGCCATACGAAACTGTACGCATCACCTGGACTACCCTCCATACAGCCACAAGCTGTGCAGCAACCCGCTGCGCGACACTACCAGCCCGGACAGGTCGTGCCCGAAAGTATGCTGAAAGGGAAGGCTGTCGAGGGGTTCTTCACCGTACAGCCCATTCCCGACTCCATCTTCTCCCTCATGCGGGGCAAGAGCTACAAGGCGCAATGTCCTGTGCCTCGCAGCGACCTGCGCTATGTGCGCTGCCTGCACCGCAACCTTGAAGGGCAGGCACTGGTAGGCGAGTTGGTGGTGAACAAGGCGATTGCCACTGAAGTGGCAGACATATTCAGGCAACTCTACGAACAGCGTTACCCTATAGAACGGATGCGGCTGGTGGACTACTACGATGCCGATGACCTGCGCTCCATGCAGGCCAACAACACTTCTGCCTTCAACTACCGCCGTGTGGCCCATACACGCAAGTTGTCAAAACACGCGCGCGGCATGGCTGTCGACATCAACCCGCTCTACAACCCGCACTGCAAACGGTTAGCCAACGGACAGACTGTCACCGAACCGCCCCAAGGCCAGCCCTACAGTAGCCGCACCCGCACCTTCCCCTATAAAATAGAAAAGGGCGATGCCTGCCACCGTCTTTTCGTCCAACACGGCTTCAGCTGGGGTGGCAGTTGGCGCAGCAGCAAGGACTACCAGCACTTTGAGCGGTAGGTGTAAAAGTCTAAAGTTGAAGAGTCGAAAGTTATAGTTTAAAGTTTCGCAACTTGTTGGTGGTAGACAAGGGTTCAAGGAACGGACTGAAAGTCCAACAAGCGCGTAGCCCAGGGCATCGCCCTGGGTTGGTTGACCGCCGCAAGTGCGCCCTGCAAGGGCAAAAGCGTAAGCAAACAGGCTCAAGCCGAAATCCCGGTGCATGATTTTTGGATAAATGTGTGAATGCAAG
>JBJEAF010000108.1:38124-44845 GCA_051868755.1 Alloprevotella sp. | reverse complement strand
TCTTGAACATGAGGTTGAACTGGCGCACGTCGGTCCAGTTGCGCGTGCCGGAGATAGGGCAGACGATTTCCTCGTCGAGGATGATCTGCTTCAGCCCGGCCAGGTCCATGGCGTTCATGGCGTCGGCATACCGCTGGTGGAGCGCGTCGCGCTTGGCCTGCTGTTCGAGCACGCGGGCGTTGGTGGCGCGGAACTGTGCCTCGTCGAAGGCTTCGCCGAAGCGCTTGCGTGCCTTGGCGATTTCCTTGTCGATCTTTTCCTCATACTTGGCGATTTGCTCTTCGATGAGCACGTCGGCGCGGTAGCGCTTCTTCGAGTCGCGGTTGTCGATGAGGGGGTCGTTGAAGGCGTCGACGTGGCCCGAAGCCTTCCAGATGGTGGGGTGCATGAAGATAGCCGAGTCGATGCCCACGATGTTCTCGTGGAGCAGCACCATCGACTGCCACCAGTATTGCTTGATGTTGTTCTTGAGCTCAACACCGTTCTGTCCGTAGTCGTAGACGGCTCCCAGGCCGTCGTAGATGTCGCTCGAAGGGAACACGAACCCGTATTCCTTGCAGTGCGAAACAATTTTCTTGAAAACGTCTTCTTGTGCCATTGTCCTTTCGTTGTTTATTTGCGGTGCAAAGATAGAGATTCTTTTGAGTTTATAGTTTAAAGTAGAGAAGTTTATCGTGTGCCGAGCAAGCCCTTCAGAACCCTTCAGAGAGCAGCCCACTCAAAAACTTTTACGATAAAGTCTCTGGAGGTGAATCGGTGTGGGGATTGCCTGCCATATTAAAAAATCAAAAGGAGGAGGCGGCTTCGGGCCAAAGGGCTTACTTTTGCACCACGCCACTCGCGGCCTGGTGCGCCGGGCCGCAGATAAAATAGAAACGATTATGCACGCACGACTGCTGTGGGTCGACGATGAGATAGAAATGCTCAAGGCCCACATTCTCTTTCTCCGGAAAAAGGACTATGAGGTCTGTACGGCCTCGAACGGGCCCGACGCGCTCGACCTCTGCCGCGAACAGAAGTTCGACCTCATTCTGCTCGACGAAAATATGCCCGGACTCTCGGGGCTCGAAACGCTGATGAGGCTCAAGGACATTGTGCCCAATGTGCCCGTGGTGATGGTGACGAAAAACGAGGAGGAGGACATCATGGACCAGGCTATCGGCTCGAAGATTGCCGACTACCTCATCAAGCCCGTCAACCCCAACCAGATTCTGCTGGCCCTGAAGAAGAACATCCACCAGCGCGAAATCGTGCAGGAAGTGGCGCAGACGGGCTACCGGCAGGAGTTCTCGCGCATCGGTATGCAGATGACCGAGAACCTCGATGCCGAGGGCTGGAAGGAGTTGTACAAGAAGCTGGTGTACTGGGAGCTGGAGCTGTCAGAGGCCGACAGTGCGATGAACGACATGCTGCGTATGCAGAAGGAGGAGGCCAACCTGAACTTCGCCAAGTTCGTGCGCCGCAACTACGAGGGCTGGGTGAACCATGCCGGGAGCCGTCCGCTGATGAGCCCCGACATATTCAAACGCTGTATCTTCCCCCGCCTCTCGCAGGGCCGCAAGGTGTTCCTGCTCGTGCTCGACAACTTCCGCTTCGACCAGTGGCGCGTGCTCTCGGGCGAGCTGGCCGACAGCTTCGACATGGAGGAGGACCTCTACTACTCCATCCTGCCCACTGCCACGCAGTATGCGCGCAACGCCATCTTCGCCGGACTGATGCCGCTGCAGATCAAGGAGATGTTTCCCGACCTGTGGGTCGATGAGGAGGAGGACGAGGGGAAAAACCTCAACGAGGAAAAGCTCATACGCAGCCAGCTCGAACGCTTCCGCCGCCGCGAGCAGTTCAGCTATCACAAAATCAATGATTCCTCGCAGGTTGACCGCATGTTGCCCCAGATTTCGGGCAGCAACGCGCCGCTGAGTGTCTTGGTGGTGAACTTCATCGACATCCTGAGCCACGCGCGCACGGAGTCGAAGATGGTGCGCGAGCTGGCTGGCAACGAGTCGGCCTACCGCAGCATCACGCTCTCCTGGTTCCGCCACACGCCCATCAAGGATCTCTTCCGCCGGCTGGCCTCTATGGACTACGACATTCTCATCACCACCGACCACGGCAGCATCCGCGTCGACGCGCCGACCAAGGTGGTGGGCGACCGCAACGTCAACACCAACCTGCGCTACAAGCTGGGCCGCAACCTCTCGTACAACGCCAAGGAGGTCTTCGAGGTGAAGCAGCCCCGCGCCCTGATGCTGCCGCAGCCCAACCTCTCGACGGCCTACATCTTCGCCACCGGCGCACGCTTCTTCGCCTATCCCAATAATTATAACTATTACGTGCAGTACTATAAGGACACCTTCCAGCACGGCGGCATCTCGATGGAGGAGATGCTCGTGCCCTTGGTGACGCTCAGGCCCAAAGACAAGCGTGAGTGAGCGCGGCCGGCCTGGCCCGGCAGCTCCGGGCAGTCCGGATAGTCTGGATTTTCCGGAGCTCCCGGAGCTCCCGGAGCCTCCGGCCTTACTTCAGGACCTTCTGCCCGCCGGGCAGCAGGTAGATGCCGCGCGGGGCCTGCCGCAGCGAGGCGACGCGGCGGCCGTCGGGCGTGTAGGCCGGGCTGTCGCCGGGCTGCAGGTGGGCGGAGCCGATGCCCGTGAGCGTCTCGTCGAGGAAGCTGAAGGAGATGACACCGTTGTCGTCCATCGCGATGTTGTAGATGGGGCGCGACATCACGCCGGCGGGCGTGTGGACCGTCATGGCCGGAGTAGAGGTGTCGGTGAGCTGCGTCACCTGCTGCGTGCCGGGGAAGAGGTCCCCCTTGTAGAGATTAAAGAACTGTTTGAGAGTGAGCCCGTTTCTTTTGTTGCCGTCCTTGACCCCGTCGGCGGGCACAAATTCCACCCGCTGGCAGTCGGGGTCAACGTTTACCGTGTTATATTGCCACGCGTTGCTGTCGTAGTCTATGTGCTGCACAAACATGCCCGTTCCCATGTGCGAGGGGTACCACGTGCCGACTTGCCGGTTTTCGAGCAGGTAATATTCCTTTTCATTCTCCGGGTTGCGAATCACGTAGGCCGTGGGGCCCTGTGCCTCCTGCCCGAAGGGGTAGAGCAGGGCGAAGGCCGGTTCGGTGAGTTCGTGCACCTGGAGCCAGCCCAGCATGCTGCGCTCGTAGGCCGTGTAGCCCGGAGGTGCATAGCCGTTCATGAAATACTGTCCGTAGTCCATGATGTCCCAGTAGCCCATGGTGAGGATGGTATTTCTGATTTCGTCGTCTTTGCCGGTGTAGTAGAGGTCGGGCAGGCCCAGCGCGTGGCCGAACTCGTGGCAGAAGAGGCCCACGCCGTCGAGGGCCGCGCCCGTCACGTCGTTGGGCGAGCTGCCGTACATCTGCAGCAGTTCGTTGCCCACAAAGAAGGAGTTGATGCGCACCGTTCCGCCGTTGGCCGTGTGGCTGCGGGTGGAGTAGCAGGCCCAGATGTAGTCGTCACAGCCGTCCTCAAACGATGACTGTTCGCCGGGTCCGGCAAACATCACCGTGACCAGGGGCACCGCGCCGTCGGTGGCATACTCCGCGAAGTCCACCGTTTCCGAAGCCTTGTTGATAGCTTCGGCGACCATGACGTTGAGGTTCGGGTCGCGCGCGTTGTCGCTGCCGTTCGCGCCGTAGTACTGGTAGCCGTTGTCGAGCGTGACGTGGGCCACCACGCGGAATGAGGGCGAGAACAGCCCGTTGCTCTGCGCTTCGAAGTAGTCCTTGACCGAGCCGATGCAGCCCAGTGAGTCTTCGTCGTGGTAGCCCGGCTCGTTGAAGAAGCGCGTCACCTTGTCCGCGTCGTTATGGGGCTGGAAAGCCTTGTCGCTGAAGTCGACCATGATGACGGGAATGAGCGTTTCGCCCAGGCTGCACACCGTGCCGCGGCCCGGCGTGCCGTACTGGCCGAGGCCGTCGTCCGTCGAGGCGGCCGCGCGCGAGGTGCGCCACAGCGGCTGGGCGGGATAGCGCAGGTCGAGCAGTTCGGCGGCCTGTTCCGTGCGGAGCGCGTAGCGGGCGGCGAAATCAGCCTCGGTGGCTTGTCGGCGGCCGCTCTCGTGGGCCAGTACGGCCGAGGCTTGCAGTCGGCCTCCGTCTTCAGCGGCATAGTAGTAGTGGCCGTCGGCTCCGCGCAGCAGGGCCAGGCCGTCGGCCGTGCTGAAGGTGCTGTAGCGCGCGTTCTTGACAATGGTCACGGCCAGTGTGTCGCCGTCGGGCTGGCAGTGGCGCAGCGTGTGCCGCACGGGCACTGAGGCCGATGCGCCGAGGCCCAGGGCGAAGAAGAGAAAAAGGAGAAGTTTATGAGTCATAGCTGAAAGGATTTTTTCGGGGATAGGGGGCGTGCGCCCGGAAACTCCGGGCCTTCCGGAAACTCCGGAAACTCCGGAACTTCCGGACCCTCCGGCCGCTCCGGCCATCAGGCCGGCTCGACCGTAATATGCGCCTCGCTCACGCGCACCACGCGCACGCGCGTCTCGGGGTCGATGAAGGCGCCGGACGACTTCACCTCGACCACCTTGCCGGCAATCAGCGCGTTGCCCACCAAGGCCAGGCGCGTCAGGGCCTTGCCCTCGTCGCCCACCTTGACCGACAGCTGCTCGGCCGTGGCGTTGGTCGAGTCGATGCTGGAGTGCAGGGCCACCTTGTCGACCGCCTTCGAGCGGGCCAGCCACAGCAGGGCCAGGCCCAGCACGGCCACAGCCACCAACAAGGCCGCCGAAGCGCAGCCCAGCCCGTAGTCGGCGTAAATCAGGGCCACGTCGGCCACGGCACAGAGGGCCGCTCCGATGCCCGCCAGGCCGAAGCCCGGCACAATGAATATTTCAACCAAGGCCAGCACCAGGGCCAGTGCGGCCAGAATCAGAATGAGTGTCATGGGGCGTAGCAGTTTTGGGGGGTTAGGGGGAATGCGGGGGCAGCGCGCCGCCGTAGCGGTCAGAACGCCGCGCGGTATTTCCCCTCATCCTTGTCTTCGAGCATCGACAGGTAGGAGGTGTAGCGCGAGGGAGCCAGCTTCAGGTCTTCGAGCGCCTGCATCACGGCACATCCCGGCTCGTGGGTGTGCGTGCAGTTCGAGAAGCGGCAGCCGCTCGACAGGGCGAAAATGTCGCGGAAGTAGTGGGCCACCTCTTCGGGCTCCATGTTGAACGTGCCGAAGCCCTTGATGCCCGGAATGTCGATGAGCGCGCCGCCCTGCGGCAGTTCGTAGAGCTCGCTGTAGGTCGTGGTGTGCATGCCCGTGCCGTGCGCCTCCGACACCTGTGCGGTGCGGGCGTGGGCCTGCGGCACGAGGGAGTTGAGCAGGGTCGATTTGCCCACCCCCGAGTGGCCGGCCAGCAGCGTGGTCTGCCCTTGCAGCAGCTGCCTGAGCGGTTCGGTGCCCGTGCCGTGCAGGGCCGACATAGGCAGGCACTGGTAGTCCATGCTGCGGTAGATGTGGCACAGCAGCTCCAGTCGTTCGGCCTCCTCCTCGTTGAGTTCGTCCACCTTGTTGAAGGCGATGCACACCGGCACGCGGTAAGCCTCGGCCGAGGCCAGGAAGCGGTCGATGAAGGTCGTGCTCGTTTCGGGCCGTGCCAGCGTCACCACCAGCAGGGCCAGGTCCACGTTGGCTGCCAGGATGTGGCTTTGCTTCGACAGGTTCGAGGCTTTGCGCACAATGTAGTTCCGCCTTTCGTCCACCTCGGTGATGTAGGCCGGCTGTCCGTTGCGAGGCTGCGTGATGGTCACGCCGTCGCCCACGGCCACGGGGTTGGTCGAGCGTATGCCGCGCAGGCGGAAGTTGCCCTTCACCTTGCAGTCTACGGCCTCCCCGCTGTCCGTGCGCACCGTGTATACGCTCCCGGTCGATTTGATAACTTTTCCGTGCACAGGGTTGGTCTCTGTTTAATTAAAGCGCGCGCCGACGCGTATCAGGCTGCGGCAGCGTTCGGCGAGGGGCCTCCAACGCGGCTGCAGCCGGATGCGTGCCGGCTACTGAGCTTGTCGTGTGTGTGTGGCAAGGGGCGCTTCGAAGCGTTGCGGCGTGTCGCCAGTGCGTCACACCGTCATGATTTCCTTGTTCTTGTTGGCCAGGATTTCCTCGACGCGCTTCACCTTCTTGTCGTGAATCTTCTGCAGGTCGCCTTCGGCATCCTTCTCCACGTCTTCCGAGAGACCGTCCTTCACAGCCTTTTTGAGTTTGTCGATACCGTCGCGCCGGGCGTTGCGGATAGCCACCTTAGCCTCTTCGGCCTCCTTCGCGCACTGCTTGGTCAGCGCGCGCCGGCGTTCCTCGGTGAGAGGCGGTATGCCGAGGCGGATGATTTCGCCGTTGTTTTCGGGCATGATGCCGATGTTCGAGTCGATGATAGCCTTTTCGATCACGCGGAACATCTGCTTCTCCCAGGGTTTGATAGCGATAGTCCGTGCGTCGGGCGTGGTGATGGCCGCCACGTTGTTCACGGGCACCATAGAGCCGTAGGAGTTGACGCGCAGTTCGTCGAGGATATGTACGTTAGCTTTACCGGCGCGAATTTGTGCGAGCGTTTCTTCGAGGTGCATAACGCTCATTTCCATTTTCTCCTCGCAGTCAGCGAGGCATTTCTTTACGTCGAGCATGGTTTTCAGTTTGGTTTAAGGAATTGTGGGGGCAAAGATAATGAAGGCGAGCGTAACGCAAAAGAAAACCCCCAAGTTTTTCTTTTCCTT
>JBJEAF010000108.1:0-38024 GCA_051868755.1 Alloprevotella sp. | reverse complement strand
CCTCCCGCCCCTCCCCGCCTTCCGTCCCCGCCTCCCCCTCGTCCGTCCGCTCCCCCCCCCTCGTCCGTTGACCACCGTTCCCCGCAGTTCAGCTGCGGGGCCCGGGCTGCGGGGTCCGGGCTGCGGGGCCCTCCTTCCCCAATCTCTCCCCCGAATCCCCCGATTATCCGAAATTATCACTAATTTTGCCCCCAACAACCCAAACACCCCTACAGACAACATGGACAACAAGCAATTTGCGCGCACCTTGGTGACGGCCGCCCTGCCCTATGCCAACGGCGGCGTCCACATAGGCCACCTGGCCGGCGTCTACGTCCCGGCCGACATCTACGTGCGCTACCTCCGCCTCAAGAAGCGCGAGGTCCTCTTCATCTGCGGTTCCGACGAGCACGGCGTGCCCGTCACCATACGCGCCCGCCAGGAGGGCACCACCCCCCAGCAGGTAGTTGACCGCTACAACAAGGTCATCGCCGACTCCTTCCGCGACTTCGGCATCTCCTTCGACAACTACGGCCGCACCACCTCGCCCGTCCACCACGCCACGGCCTCCGCCTTCTTCCGCACCCTCTACGACAAGGGAGAGTTTGTCGAGAAAGAGAGCGAGCAGTACTACGACGAGCAGGCCCACACCTTCCTCGCCGACCGCTACATCACCGGCGAGTGTCCCCACTGCCACGCCGAGGGAGCCTATGGCGACCAGTGCGAAAAGTGCGGCACCGCCCTCTCCCCCACCGAGCTCATCAACCCCAAGAGCAAGCTCAGCGGCGCCCAGCCCGTCCTCCGCAAGACCAGACACTGGTACCTCCCCCTCGACCGTCACCAGCAGTGGCTCGAGCCCTGGATCACCCGGCAGCACACCGAGTGGCGCTCCAACGTCATGGGGCAGTGCAAGTCCTGGTTCGACATGGGCCTCCAGCCCCGGGCCGTGAGCCGCGACCTGGAGTGGGGCATACCCGTGCCCGTCGAGGGAGCTGAAGGAAAAGTCCTCTACGTATGGTTCGACGCCCCCATCGGCTACATCTCCAACACCAAGGAAATCCTCCCCGACACCTGGGAACAGTGGTGGAAAGACCCCTCCACGCGCCTCATCCACTTCATCGGCAAGGACAACATCGTCTTCCACTGCATCGTCTTCCCCGCCATGCTCAAGGCCGAAGGCTCCTACATCCTCCCCGACAACGTGCCCGCCAACGAGTTCCTCAACCTCGAGGATGACAAAATCTCCACCTCCCGCAACTGGGCCGTCTGGCTCGACGAATACCTCCGCGACTTCCCCGGCAAGCAGGACGTGCTCCGCTACGTACTCACCGCCAACGCCCCCGAAACGAAGGACAACAACTTCACCTGGAAGGACTTCCAGGCCCGCAACAACAACGAGCTGGTAGCCGTCTACGGCAACTTCGTCAACCGCGCCCTCCAGCTCACCAAGAAGTACTACGACGGCGTAGTCCCCGCCCCCGGCGAACTCACCCCGCAGGACCGCGACACCATCAGCGAGTTCCAGAACGTCAAGGCCGGCGTCGAGAAGCTCCTGGAGGACTTCCGCTTCCGCGATGCCCAGAAGGAGGCCATGAACCTCGCCCGCATCGGCAACAAGTACCTCGCCGACGCCGAGCCCTGGAAGGTCATAAAGACCGACCCCGGGCGCGTCAAGACCGTGCTCTACCTCTCCCTCCAGCTCGTGGCCAACCTCGCCACAGCCTTCGAGCCCTTCCTCCCCTTCTCCTCCCGGAAGCTGCGCGCCATGCTCCACATGCCCGAAGCCGAATGGGACCGCCTCGGCAGCACCGACCTCCTCCCCGTGGGCCATCAGCTCGGCGAGCCCGAACTGCTCTTCGAGAAAATCGAAGACAGCGTCGTCGAAGCCCAGGTGCAGCGTCTGGCCGACATCAAGAAGGCCAACCTCGCCGCCAACTACAAGGCCGAGCCCGTGCGCCCCAACATCCCCTTCGAGCAGTTCGAACAGCTCGACGTGCGTGTCGGCACCGTCCTCAGCTGCGAGAAGGTCAAGAAGAGCAAAAAGCTGCTCAAGTTCGAGATAGCCGACGGCCTCGACAACCGCACCATCGTGAGCGGCATAGCCCAGCACTACCAGCCCGAGGACTTGGTGGGCAAGCAAGTCTGCTTCGTGGCCAACCTCGCCCCGCGCGTCATCAGCGGCATCGAGAGCCAGGGCATGATACTCTCCGCCGTCAACTTCGACGAGACGCTCAGCGTAGTCACCGTCGACCGTCCCGTCGTCCCCGGCAGCCGCATAGGGTAGCCTTCTGACAAGGAAAAAAGCCGGCCTTCAAGGAGCGGGCTGAAGGCCCGACAGGCCCACAGACCAGGCCAACGCCCTGGGTAGACCGAACCCCTAAAGTGCGCCCTGAAAGGGCAAAAGCGTAGAATCAGACAGTCGCTTTTGTTCTTTCAGGGCGCACTTTCATGTGTCCGCTTATTCAAACTCGGCCTTCACGTCGAAGCACGGGCAAGCCTTGGCCGCAAACTCCCGGTGGCCGTGTACGCTGCTGCGCGGAAAGCGCAGCCGGAGCAGCAGCACCAACGCCTGGAGCGCAATGCGCTGTGCCGAGGTGCGCGTGTCCATGGGCGTACGTCCGTCGGCCGCAATCCCGCCCACGTAACACACGCCGACGCTCCGCGCGTTGTGCCCCCGGCAGTGCGCGCCCTGGCGTTCGAGCGGGCGGCCCGGCATCACGCAGCCGTTGCGGTACACCACAAAGTGGTAGCCGATCCCGCTGAAGCCCTGCGCCCTGTGCCACCGGTCGATCTCCTCGACCGTCACGTCGCGCCCCTCGGGCGTGGCCGTACAGTGGATGATGATTTCGTCAATCTGTCTCATAGCATGGCAATTGTTTTTTAGAGTTAAAATCGAAGGGGCAGCGTCAGGTGTGCGACCGGTTGGGCAGCGCCTCGCTGTGCCACGGGTCGGCCAGCGTCCTGTCGCCCCGTTTCCCCCCGTTCGGGCGGAAGCGCGCCAGCGTGTAGATTGTCACGCCGAAGATAGACCCGGCATACATCAGCGTCTGGCCCACATACCACAGCACCGAATCGGAGATTTCGCCCATCGGGTCGGCCACGAAGCCGGCCACCGACAGCCCCACGCCGCTCAGCAGCATGAGCAGGGCCGAAAGCTGGGAGAGAGTGTCTTTGTTCATGGTAATGCAAATGGTGGTTGTTAACAGCTAAAAGATGGAAAATCCGGAGAGGCCTGCACGGGGCAGCAAACGGCGGAACCGGCGCTCCCTTCCGGGCCGCGTCCGGTTCCGCTTCTTTCTTCAGCCACCCCCGGCCGTTACTCGCCGCTGGCCGTGGCCGGCGTCTTGTAAGGCTGGAAGTTGATGTTGGCAGCCTTCAGGTGCATCGTCATGGTCGCGCTCATCGTGAAGCGGCAGCGCACGCGCTTGATGAGCGAAGAGTCACACTTGTCGATACTGTCGACACCCTTCGAGGCCAGGGTAGGGCGGAACGACCCGAGGTCGCCCAGACGCACCGCCTGCCCCTGTACCAGGTGGTTCGAGATGGCATGTTCGAGCGCGTCGAGACAAGCCTTCACGTCGGTCGAGGTCAGCGTCGTCTTCTGCTCGATCTCCTGGATCAGCTCCTTGCGCATCACGGGAGGGGCAGGTGCGATTTGGGGAAAGTACTTCGATTCGCCCGTACGCGGGCTCTTGATGGAACGGATAACATACTGGATCATGGCAGCAAATGTTTTGATGGTGAATAATAAAGGTAAATGTTAACAGACAGCAAACGTAGGTGTCACCTCGCGAGGGTTCATGGCGTTTCCTTATCTGTTACAAAGGTAGCAATATCTCTCTGAATGACCAAGAGAAAGCCCCCTTTTTTTCTCCTTTTTTTCAGCCTTTTCCCATCCTTTTTCCTCCCGTCCGTCCTCGTCCGCCGACCCTGCGCCCTCCGTCCGCTGACCACCGTTCCCCGCAGTTCGGCTGCGGGGCCCGGGCTGCGGGTCGCGGGCGGAGCCCGGCGGGAGCTACCGCCCCTCTCTCCAGGAGTCAGTCAGCTCCAGCAGCCGCTCGAACCGCCAGTCCACGAGCTGTCCGAGCTGCCGTTTCTGGACCACGGCCGTCACGCGGCGCGACGCCAAGGGCAGCTCCAGCTTCAGGAAGGAGCAGACCTTCCGCTCCTCGTCCGAGCCTTCGCGCGTGAGCAGCACCATCTCCACGCCGATGAGCGCGTCGGGCGGTGTGGCGAGCCACTCCTCGCGTGTCACGCAGTGGCCGCGCCGCGAGGGCCCCGCCTGCTGCGCCTGCCTTTCGAGCAGCCGTTCCAGCTCCCGCTGCCTGGCCGGCAGGTAAGTGTTGTGGAACTCCCGGCCCAGCCGCGTCACGTCGAGCGTCGCATACTCGTTGTTGTACAGCCCCACGGCATAGCGCGCGAAGAACTGCATCACCTCCGTCAGCTTCAGCCCTGCCGCCGACTTGGCCATCAGCTGCGCATACTGCGCCGTAGTCCGGGCCTGCTTCTCGCTGAGGCCGCGGCAGCCCAGGTCGTAGATGCCCGTCATCTGCACCAGCAGCCACGCCTGCGGGCAGTTCGCGCCGTAGAGCGCGGCCAGCGCGCCCACCGGCGGACACACCCACTTGTAGGCCGTCAGCGTGTTGTTGACAAACATGTCCCAGTGCTGCGGGCCGTAGTTGCGGCAGAGCACGTCAAAGGTCGGGTTCTTGCTGCACCAGTCCGATGAGATTCCAAATTCTGTCAAGCGGATCGGGCTGAGCGGTTTGAGCGGCAGGCCCGCCGGATTCTGGCCGGCCTGCGGCGCGTTCGGCATCGGGTTGCCGAACAAGTCGTTCGAAGGGTTGGGTTTTGTGTTCATGGCTAATGCTATTTTGGTTGTCAAATTCGATTTGTCTCGTGTTCCACAGCCTCACGGCCGCCTGCCAGCAGCGCATAGGCCGTTCGCCCATCATCCAGCCCCGTGCCTCGTAGTAGTCCACGAAGACTTTGGGCTGCACGTGGTCCAGTCCCGCGCGCCGGCAGTAGTCCGTCACGGCCTCCACTGAAGGCGGCGTCAGGCAGTCCGTCTGCCCTTTCCCCTTCACCTTCGGCACCGTTTTGGCTGTTTGGGGCGCGAGTGCCACTTTTTTTTCTGAAAGAAAATCTTCTCCTGTTCTTACTTTCTCCTTATACGTATCCTTATTGTTTTCGCGCGTCGTTTCGCCCGTTGTTTCGTTTCGGCCCTTTTTGAGGTCCTTCAGCGTAGTCACTGCAAGGGTCTTTCTGCCCCTGTTTGCGGGCAGTTGGTTGCGGTGCGATTTTCCGCTGGTAATCAGCTTCTTCACTCCCTTTTTTGAGGGTGATTTTCTGGCCCTTTTCGGGGCGTTCGCGGCAGTGCTCTCAGCGTTGTTTCGCATCGTTTCGTTTACTGTTTCGATTGTCGTGTCGCTTGTTGTGTCAGCGGCAGCGTGTTTCTGCTGTTTCGGCGGCGCGCTTTGCGGTGCAGGTGCGTCCATGGCGCCGGCCTCCGGTGTGGAAGGCCGGCCCTGCGTCGCATGTTCGGGCGAGATTGTTCGCGCGAACTTGTTTTCATAGTCGGTGATAGAGATAATGGTGGTGCAGCATCTTTTTTGCATCGTGATTTCGCCCTGTTCGGCGAGCTTGATGAGAAAGCGTCTCACCCGGCTTGCAGTCCACTTCCAGCGGTTGCCCAGAAACTTGAGCGAAGCTGCCACCTCGCCCTGGCCGATGGTCACGCTTCGGCGGCCGACGTTCACGGTAGAGCATCGTTTCGCAAAGTGGGCCATATTGAGCAGGTCAAGCAGGGCCAGTTCGTGGCAGAGGGGGCTGGCAGACCGTTGCACGAGCGAGTTCAGCACGTGCCGGGGCAGAAGGAGAAAACCATTGGAAATCATGGCATTCAGACAAGTAAAAAAAAGTAAGGAGGAGAAAGAGTCGTCGTATCTCCGACGCGAAGCCGGCGGGCATCTTGTCAGAGCGGAGAGAGTGTGTTCAGTTCATGCAGCGGGAGCTGTGAGTGCTGTGTGCGCAAGGCTGTGTGGTGAGGGTCATGCCGGGCAGTCCGGCCGTCTCAGGGCCAGCCGTTCAAAGTTTTTTCAGAGGGGGTTCTATGTGTGAGATAGGTTGTGCGGCGTGTGGGAGTTGGTGAATGTTTTTTTTGTTTTGTGGTTGAGGTGTCGGTAGGCAGCCGTAAAGCTGCGTGAGGGCCTTCCGTGTCAGTCCGAACGCGTGCAGTGAAGTGCGGTAGCTCGGGGTAGTAGTGCCATCCGTTTTTGTCGACGAAAGGGCTCTTTGCCAGCACAAGGGTAGGCCCTATGTCGTCCAACTGCAAAAGTAGGGCATCCATTCCGAACGGCCAAGCAAAAATTAAAAAAGTTTCGCGCCGATTTCATTTCCGCGAAGCTTGGGTTAAAAAGGCTGAATCGAGGGCGAGAACCCTCCAGGCAATCCGGCCTCTACGGAAACCCCGGCCTCTCCGGGCTTTCCGGGCTTTCCGGGCTTTCCGGGCTTTCCGGGCTTTCCAGACTTTCCGGGCTTTCCGGGCTTTCCGGCCTTTCCAGACTTTCCGGGCTTTCCGGCCTTTCCGGGCTTTCCAGACTTTCCGGCCTCTCCGGCCTTTCCGGGCTTTCCAGACTTTCCGGCCTCTCCCGCTTGCGCCGAAAATCTCCCTAAGGTAGCCCATTTGGCCGGTATTTTGACACTAAAACCGGTTCTTTTCAAAAAAAGGTGGTTCAGTTTTTATTCTTTTTGAAAATCTTTTTACTTTTGCACATCTGCTATAGGCTCAGAAACGTAAGGTGACGGCTTTTGTGCCCGCTGCTCCCGGCTGTTTTGTCGTGTGGAGTTACGGTGCGAGGCCGTTTGACGCGTTTGTTTCGGTTGAGGCTGTAGCGAAACGTTTGTTCCGCCGTGGCGTGCGCTGCGGGGCGCACAAGGCCAGGCCCCGTGACGACAGCTCGGCACTTCGGCGCGCCGAAGTCAGGGCTTGTCCTGCCGGAATGCCCGGATGGTCTGGAAAATCTGGAATATCCGGAAAGTCCGGAAAGTCCGGAAAGCCCGGAAAGCCCGGAAAGTCCGGAATATCCGGAATATCCGGAAAGTCCGGAATATCCGCCCCCCTCCCAACCCTCGAAAAACCACTCGCATAATATGGAAATCATCATTGGCAAGCAGGGCAACCAGCCCTTCCCTCTCACCGAGAACAGCGTGAGCCGGCGACATGCCGTGTTCCGCTATGACAAGCAGTCGGGCCGCATGACCCTGACCGACACGCGGTCGACCAACGGCACCTGGCTGCTGGGCAACGACGGCGTGTTCCACCGCATCACCGCCGAAACGGCTGTCACGCCCCAAACCCTCGTGCGTGTGGGAGCCAAGACCACCTTTCACATCAAGGACCTGCTGGTCCAGCCCAAGGAGCCGGAGCAGGCGGTTGATATCGCCCCGCTGCGCCAGGTGTTCGAGCGCTACCAGATGCGCAAGATAGAGCTCGAAAACAGCAACTCCAACCTCATGATGATGCGTATGGCGGTGATTACGGTCGGCGGTCTGATCGGTACGCTGGCCGCTGTGCTGCTGCCCGAGGACTACCTGGGCGACCCGATGCTGGGCAACGTGGTGAAGGTCGTGGTCACGCTGGTGCTGGTCGTTGTCGGCCTTCTGGCAGTGAGCCACAGGGGGCACACCGTGATCGAGCGGCGCGACATGAACGAGCGCTACTTCCACAAGCACTACTGTTGTCCCAAGTGCGGCTACCACTTCGGCCTGAAGCTCTACGACAACGTCCTGGCCGAGGGCTGCTGCCCCAACCGCAACTGCAAGGCCAAGTTCGTGGAGAAAAGACAAAAGTCATAGAAGTGTCTGAAGCTTGGCCGTCCAGAGCCTAAAGCCCAGAGTTTGGAGCCCAGGGTCCGGAGTTCCCGGACTTGCCCGGCTCCTTCTCCCCACCATAGTCGAACCAAACATCTTTCAGCCATGAAGCTACGTCATATCCTGTTCGGGCTGTTGTTCCTGTCGGCGTTGGCCGGCAGTGTGGCCCGCGCCCAGAAGACCTATGTCGTCTCGGTGGGCATAGGCAACTACCTTTATCCCGAGATAGCCCCGCCGCTTCCCTGCTCGGTGGGCGATGCCCGTGCGCTGTCGCACTTTTTCCACGACTACAACAACAGCAGCGTGTTCATGCTGTTGGAGAGCAACGCCACGCGCGACCACATCCTGCGCGTGCTGGAACAGGAGTTCTCGAAGTCGACGGCCAACGATGAGATTATCTTCGCCTACAGCGGCCACGGCCTGCAGGGCGGCCTCACGTGTTACGAGACGAAGGACGCTTCGAGCATCATCACCTACAACGAGATACAGTCAATCATGAAGCGGGCCAAGGCGCGCCGCAAGGTGATGCTCGTCATGGCCTGCTACTCGGGCGGCCTGAACCTGGGCGGTTCGGGTTCCATGCGCCGCACGACCGACCGCACGAGCGTGATGATCTACACGTCGAGCCGTCCCGACGAAGTGTCGTGGGAGAACAAGTTCATGACCAACTCCTTCTTTGTGCAGCACCTGCTGGCAGGCATGCGCGGCAAAGCCGACCGCAACGGTGACAACAAGGTCACGGCCCGCGAACTCTTCAACTATGTCAACCCCCGCGTGGTGTCCGACACAGAAGGCAAGCAGCACCCGCAGATGTGGGGTAAGTTTGACGACAGCATGGTCGTGGTGTATGTGAAATGAAACATTTTTTGACAGCACAGTGTAAGAGTCTGCCGCGCAGGAGGGTCTATACTCCTATATATGCTGGCGGTGCGGCATCTGCACCTATTATATAATATGGTGTGTGAGGATGCATCCCCGCTTCGCCGCCTCCCGCAGCCGCAAACTTTCACATAAATAATCTTTGCTATGATAATCAAGTGCCCCCATTGCAACCGCCGCTTCGACCTGCAGCGGCGTCCGCCCCAGATCTTCAAGTGCCCCAAGTGTGGCTTCACCACCGACTTCCGTGAAGTGCTCGACCAGAGCAACCCGCGTCCCCACACCGTCGATGACGAAAGCACCCGGGCGGCCACACTCCCCGGCGTTGCCCCCACCAACCCCGGCCTGTCAGCCCCGCTGAGCCAGCCCACACAGCCCGTGGCCCCCGCCGAGAAGACGCAGATGGTGCCCGGACTGGCCTCACCGGGTGGCGGCGGTGCACCGGGCGGCGGCATGAAGACCGAGCTGGTCGCCTCGCTGCAGCCCGTGAAGCGCGCCGTGCTCCAGGTCTACATGCAGGGCAAGCCCATAGGCACCATCCAGCTGCCCTCGCAGGGCAACTTCAATCTGGGCCGCAGCAGCAGCGACAGTCCGGCACAGGTGAAGGTGGCCCCCGACATCACCATGAGCCGCCTCCATGCCGGTATGCGCGTGGTCACGGCCGGTGGCGTACAGGTGTACCAGATCACTTCGGTCAAGACCGAGAATCCCGTGTTCGTCAACGGAGCGGCCGTGCGGCGCGGACAGGCCGTGACCCTGAAGTCGGGCGACAAGCTCCGCCTCGGCAACACCGAAGCCATCTTCAGGTTAGTGTAGCGGCAGAGAGCCGTAGGGCCCTGCAGCCCTCTCCATAGGAATCCCAAGCCCCAACCTCCAAACAGCGCGAAGCGCATTTCACCATGTCACAAAACAAAACGATAGTGCCCGGTGTCGACCCCAACGCATTCGGCAGTCCCACCAACCTGGGCGGCACTGGCGCGCCGTTCGACGGCGATGCCTTCGCCAACTTCTACACCCGTTCGAGCGAGGTGGCCAACCGCACGCTGGTGGGCGACGACGGAGCCAATGTGCCCCAGCAGCCCGCTGCCCCCACGTATGGGCAGCAGGCACAGGTGGCAGCACAGGCATCCCAGCCCCAGGCTGTGCAGGCACCGGGAGCCGCAGGATATGTCGAGCTGCCCGGCGGACGGCAGCTCACGCTGCAGAACCGCGTGGTGGTGGGCGCCCTGTTCTCCATTTCGCGCGGACTGCTGGGCGAGATATTCCCCCTCTATCTGGGCCGTAACCTCATCGGCTCGGCCCCCCACTGCGACGTGTGTCTGGCCGAGCAGACCGTACAGCCCGAACACGCCACCCTCATCGTGCGCCGCTACGGCCCGCAGTACGTGCTGAGCCTCACCGACTGCGGCTCGCTCACGGGCACCCTGGCCGGCGGCCAGCCGCTGCAGGGCGACACCGCACAGGTGGGGGAGGGCTGCGTGATAGGCGTGGGCAGCCACTACCGCCTGCTGCTCAAGCTGTTCAACGTCGAGGAGGCCGGACTCGAAGAGTGTCCCGACTTCGTCCCCATGGCGCAAGGCCCGGGTGCGGCCCCGGACGCCGGCATGGCAGGAGCCGACTTCTACGCCCCCAGCCAGGATGCGGGCACGGCAGGGCCGCAGCGCACCGTCATCAGTTAGCGCCCCCCCCTCCCTTTCACCCGCTGAAAGGCCGCCTCACCCCTAAAACAAGCAAATCACCCTCAACCCACTCATGGCAATAATACACTTACAAGGAGAGAAAGAGAAACGCGAAGGCTACTACTACGAGTTCGACACCGCCTCGAAGCCCCTGGGCGAAGGCGGCATGGGCAAGGTGTACAGAGGCCGCCGCGTGAGCACCCACACGGGCGAAACGCGCGACGTGGCCATCAAGTTCATGTTTGCCGGCCTGCCCCCCAACGTCATACAGCGCGCCGAGAACGAAGCCAACATACGCATCGTCCACGAGAACCTCGTGGAGATGATGGGCTTTCTGACCATCGAGACCACCCTGGCCAACGGAGCCAAGGCCCTGCACTACCACGTGGTGAGCGAGCTGCTCCAAGGCGTGTCGCTGAGCGACCTGCTGCAAGGCAACGTGACCGACCAGGAAGGCTATCCCATACCCTACGCCCAGAACCTCTACGACCTTTACCGCACCGATCCCGCCCAGTTTGCCGTGACGGTAACCAAGAAAGTGCTGTCGGGCATCATGGCCCTGCACGATGCAGGCTACATACACCGCGACATCGACCCCTCGAACATCATGATCACGCGCGACGGCAAGATCAAGCTCATCGACTTCGGCATCGCCAAGAAGGTCGACGGGCTCAAGACCGTTGACCGCAACCTCACCAGCGCAGGCCAGTTCATGGGCAAGCCCCAGTATGCCGCGCCCGAACTCATCATGGGCGACCTCAAGCACCAGAACAAGCCCACCGACATCTATGCCATCGGCATCATGCTCTTCCAGCTCGCCGTGGGCCACCTGCCCTTCGACGGTCCGTCGAACGTGGTCATCAATGCCCACCTGCAAAAGAAGCTCCCCCTGTCGCAGATAGCCGACAAGCGGCTGCGCTACATCGTGGACCGCGCCACGGTGAAGGACTGCACCAAGCGCTACCAGTCGGCAGCCGAGTTCCGCGCCGCTCTCGACAACCTGAGCTTCGACGGAGGCAGTGCCTCCCCGCTGGCCGGCAAGCTGCCCTTGCTGGCCGGTGTGGCCGCCGCAGCCGTGGGACTGCTGGTCGGACTGGTGCTGTTGTGGCCCTCTGGCAGCAAGAGCGGGCAGCGTGAGACCGACGATACCGCCGCTGCCGTCGACACCGCCGCCGCACCCGCAGCCCGGGGCATCGACGGGGTACACCGCCAGCTGCTCGACCCCGCGCAGGCCGCAGCCGGGTTCGAAGCCCTGAAGCGCATGGCCGGTGAGGGCAGCCCCGAAGCCCTCTTCACCCTCAGCCAGCTCCACGCCGTGAGCTTCGGCACCTTCACCGTGGGCGACCAGTTCGTCACCATGAAGGCCAACCTGAAGGGAGCCGTGGCCACCGACGGCAAGAAGGCCAACCAGCTGCTCAAGCAGGCCATCCAGGCCAACCCCGACTACTATCCCGCACTCTACGAGCTCGCCTGCCACTACTACGAGCCGCAGCTCTCGGGCGGCGGGCCGCAGGATCTGGTCAAGGCCAAGCAGCTCCTCGACCTGGCACTCGAAAAGGCACAGAAGGCTGAAGACCCCGTCTATGTGAACAAGATCAACGCCATGCTCAGCAAGTATTGAACTTCAAACGCCCTACGATATGCTTGAAGCAAACATACCACTCGACGAACAGGGTCTCGAACTGACCGCTCCGCTGGCCGACACACCGCTGTGTCGCGCCGTGGGCCGTTCGGGCATAGGCGGACGCAAGGAGAACCAGGACACGATGAGCGGCACGCCGGCGGGAGACAGCGTGGTCCTCACCGTGTGTGACGGCATGGGCGGCATGAACGGCGGACAGACCGCCTCAAGCATCGCCGCCGCCACTATCGTTGACGTCCTCGCACGCGTGCCCGCCGGGCAGATGAGCACTGAGGCCATCACCGACGCGCTGGCCCGTGCCAACCAGGCCATCATCAACTGCGCGCAGGCCACTCCCTCGCTGCACGGCATGGGCACCACAGCCACCGTGCTCGTGGTCACCCCCCGGGCAGCCTATGTCGCCCACGTGGGCGACAGCCGCATCTACCAGCTCAGGCGGGGGCGCAAGGTGTTCCGCACCTTCGACCACTCGCGCGTGTTCGAAATGGTGGCCCTCAAGCAGATGACCGAAGAGCAGGCCCGCACGTCGAGCTTCTCCAACGTCATCACCCGCGCCCTGGGCGTGTGGCCCGAAGTCGAGGCCGACGTGGCCGTACTGCCCTACCGGGCCGGCGACCGCTTCGTGCTCTGCAGCGACGGCATCTGGAACGTCTGTCCCGAACCCGAGGTGGTCGCCGCACTCACCGCCGAGGCCGACACGCAGCGGCAGGTGGAGCGGCTCACGGCCTGGGTCAACGGACTGGGACACAGCCGCGGCGGACACCACGACAACCTCACCCTGCTGGTGGCCGACATGAAGGTGAACTCCAAGCTCCGGACCAGCTGCCTGAGGCGCATAGGCCGCGCACTGGCCGAACGCTGCCGGTTGCTGAAGCGCCGCAACGCGAAGTGACACAGCCCCTCCTTTTTCCCTGACACAGCCCCTCCTTTTTCCCTTTTACAGCATACGCCATAAAATCAGCTCTGCATGAAACGCATAACTATAGGCCGCAGCAAGGACTGCGACATCGTGATAAACGACGAGCGCGACAACGTGAGCCGCAAGCACGCCGTGATTTCCTTCAGCCTGTGGGGCCGCATGACCCTGAGCGACACCAGCTCGAACGGCACCTTCATCAACGACCGCCGCATGCTGAAGGGAGCCTCGCTGCCCGTGACGCGGGACGACAAAATCAGGTTGGGCGACAGCTGGGTGCTCGACTGGAGCCGTGTGGCCGACCCCTACCGCCTGTGGCGGCGCGTGCTGCTCGTGGCGGCCGTCCTGCTCGTGGCGGGCGGCATTGTGGCTGCAGTGCTGCTGCCGGGAGACGGCAACAAACCCGGACCGCAGCCCTTGGCGCCTCTCGAAGGCGAGCGCGCCGACACCGTGTGGAACAGCGACTCGACAGGCCGCTGGGCACCCACCGAAACCCACATCGACGTGGAAGGGGCCACGCCCGCTGCCAAGCAGGCCGCTACGCCCAAGGCCAGGAAGCAGGCGCAGCCCAGACGCACCGACAACCGCCGGCAGGTGGACAGGGCCGCCCAGCGCCGTTACGAATCCATCGACCTGGGCGACTCGGTATACGTGGATGACGAGGACACCTACGAGCCCCGGAAGTCCCGGACGATGCGCACGGTGAACAGCAAGAGCAGCTATTGAGCCGCCTCTCTATATAGACTGCTCCCACAGCCTTCTGTGGCTTCCTGCCGTTCTCTGTATAGATTCCCCTTCTCTATAACCCCTAACCCCACTACACATACATCATGAAGATATTGACCGCTTTGATGCTATGCTGCCTGCCAGCCTGTGCGGCGGTGGCGCAGACAGCCGACTGGCTGCTCCGCCCGCAGTACAGTGCCATGGAATACTTCGGGCCGCAAATGTATAAGGTGACGCTCAACGACAAGGTGGGCATCGTCAACACCGCCGGCAAGGTGATTGTGCCGGTCGAGTACGACGCCATCAACCTCTTCTACGAAGGCCGCACCGTCTTTGTCGACCGCACCCAGCAGGGCTGGCTGCTCAAGGGCACGCTGAGCACCGACGGCACCGTGAACTATGCCACCGACCGCTACTACCTGCTGCCGCAGTACATGTTCTACTCCGAAGGCTTCCTGCCCGTGCGCAACGAACAGGGCCTCTACGGCTACCTCAACGAGCAGTGCCAGCCCGCCTTCAAGTTTGGCAAGGACGAGGTGAAGCCCTTCAGCGAAGGCTTTGCCGTGGTGGGCGACGGCGACACCTTCAGGTGGATGAACACCGACGGCGAGGAAATCGTGCTGCGACTGCCCAACGGAGGCACCCCCTATGGCGGCACCAACTACTATAACGGCACCGCCTATCTCTGGGACGAGGAGGCCGTGATGTTCTGTATCAACAGCAGCGGCGAAACGCGCAAGCTGAAGGACCGCGAACTGAAGCCCGACTACCTGTACCGCATCGACTCAGACGCCGGCGCCAAGGTGCCCTACACCCGCTACGAGCCCGAGGCCGACCGCGACAACGACCTGTGGCGGCCCGACGAGGAGGGCGGCCTGTGGACCTTCACCTCAGCATCGGGACACCCCCTCACCGCCTATCAGTATGACGCGCTGAAACCCTTTGCCAACGGTTCGGCTCCCGCCCAGTACGACGGCCGCTGGGGGCTGGTGCAGTTGGTGGGCGACAAGGCCAGCTTCGCCTCCAGTGCCGAACGCCGCACGGTGGTCTACTCCCCCGGCGGCAGCTGCAAGTGCAGCTTCAAGCTTTCGGTGCCCGAAAAGTGGAAGGGACACCCCCTGGCCGTGACGCTGCGCGATGAGCAGACCGGGCAGGACGTGCCCCTGCAGCGAAACGGCAGCACATACGCCTTCAGCTTTACTCCCGAGGGCGGACCCGCGGCCCAGAAGCACACCTTCGCCATTGAGGTGAAGAAGGGCAATGAACTGGTGTGGCAGGGCCGCGAAACCTACACCTTTGCCGAGCGCGTGAAGCTCAAGGCCAGCATCCGCGTGAACAACAGCACGGCCAATGCCAGCAACCGCTGCGGCGTGACGGCCACCGTGCGCAACCCCTCTTCGATACCCGTGACCACGACCATCACCCTTTCGGGCGGCGGCCAGAAAGCCACCTTTGCCACCCAGAGCGTGAAGCGGACCATCCCCGCACACGGCGTGGTGTCGGTCCAGAGCTCCTTCCTGGTGCAGAAGGTCGAACTGGCTGGCTGGTGCGCGGTGTCTACCTCCGACGGCGCGTCGGCCCGCCAAGGCAAGCTGCAGCTCAGGCCCAACAACTGACAGGCAGACCCGCTATAGCGCGCTGTAGCCCTCTATAGTTGTCTATAGCTCCCTCCCAACCAGACAAGACATTCATTCAATAACATCAAAAAACAAAGCAGTATGAAAAGATTACAAACACTTTGGCTTCTTTTCGTGATTTGCGTATGCAGCGCATCGGCCCAGATCGGAGACGGCGAAAGCGGCATCATCACCCCTATCCAGAAGAAGGGAAAAGCCTACAACTACGAGCTGTCGATCGGCGTGCAGGCTGCCGGCGGAGTTTCGATGATGAGCGAGGGCGACGGCCTCTCGGTCTACGACGGCAGCGGCATGAGCTTTGGCGGCGGTGCGGCACTCAACGTGCGCTTCGGCGGCAAGGACTCGCGCAACCGCGACCTTCACGGACAGGGCCTGCTCGGCGTGGGACTCGAACTGAACTACCGCCAGCACACCGTGAAGACCCTCGGACAGGACGACCTGAAGCTCGGCTACTTCGAAGTGCCCCTCATGGTGCAGTTCTACCCCCTGTATAACGGCAAGCACCTCCGCAACTTCTACATCGAGGCCGGACCCACCTTTGCCGGCACGCTCAGCTCCAAGCCCGACGTGCTCACCGTGGGCAACACCTCCTACCGCACAGGCGACATCAAGGGCTTCGACATCAAGGCCTCGGTCGGCCTGGGCTACCGCTTCAACGAAGGCTCGGCCAACGACGGCTTCTATGTGAACGCACGCTACAACTTCGGCACCAGCGACCTGGCAGGCAACTTCCCCGCCAAGGTCAGCACCGCCGAAATCACCATCGGCTACATGTTCAAGTGCATCGGCTCGAAGCGTTAACCCTAAACCTATTGTGAAACACCTACATGATCATTGAGCTATGAAGAAAATATTATTCGCACTGCTCGCTGTGGCCGGCCTCTTCAGCGGCTGCTCGAACGACGACATCGAAATCATCGGCAACAACGACGTGACCTTCAAGCTGAACAGCGAAAGCATGTTCCAGGAGTTCGAGTCGTACCAGTCCATCAAGGAGCAGATTCTCTCGTCAGGTGCCTACGCAGTGGGCCTCTATACCTTTGTCTATGACAAGAACGAGAACCTCGTGGCAGCCGACAGCCTGTACAACACTACCTTCAACCAGAGCGAGCAGCGCTTCCAGCTCCCCGAAGGCGACTACACGGCCGTGACCCTCGAAATGCTGGTCGAAAAGGACGAAGGCTACAAGGCCGAAGGCTGGTGCATCGTGGGACAGGACAAGCTCTCGACCCTCGAAGTGCGCCAGACGGACGACGAGATGTACTGGTATGAGGCCCTCGGCACGACCAGCTGCACCTTCAGCGTGGCCGGCGATGCCGTAGAACGCCAAATCACCCCCAAGGCCATTGGCTGCAAGCTCCATGTCTTCGCACTCAACTTCGACAAGACCACCGAGTACGACATGTTCCAGATCACGACCAAGGACAAGCCCATAGGACGCTACCTCTCGCCCAAACGCACAGGCTCGGCCCGCTTCCACTGGGAGGAATATGCAAGCTCGAACACGGAGTTCATACGCAACTACTCCGTACGCAAGCCCCACCTCACCGATGAGGAGCTCATGTCGGTCTACTTCCTGGAAGAGGGCAACATCACCTACAACATCGTGCCCGCTGTGTCCGCCAACTTCGGCTCCTGGAGCGCCTATCAGAGCCAGCAGTTCACCGCTGCCGACGGCCACACGTACTACGGTGCCGCCGTGTACTGCGGAACCAGTGCGCCGCGCGAATGGGAGGTCGGCATGTATGAGAACTACACCAGCTTCGAGACCTGGGCCAAACAGCTGCTGAACAGCTATCAGGAGCCCGACGAGCCCGACACTCCCCAGGCTACATCGTACATCCTGCCCTCCGTGAACTGGGGCGCATCGGCCGCCACGGTGAAGAGCGAGGAGGAAGCTGTAGGCATGTCGTTCGCCGAGGAAGAATACGATGACGAAACGAACGAGTACTTCCAGGTGTTCGTCAACGAAGACTATACCGTACAGCACGGCTTTCTCTTCAACTCCCAGCGCAAGGACCTGAACTATTCCATCGCTTTGTATCTCGACTGCACGACACAGCAGGTAGTCGAAGAGCTGAAGAAGATTTACACCTACCAGGGCAAGAACAGCAACGGCGACGAAGTGCTTTCGAACAGCAAGACGGGTGTTGTCGTGGTTGCCGATGACGATGACGTGTATGTCCACTTCTTCCCCAACACGTCGAAAGCTCCTTCGCGTGCCGCCCAGCAAAAGCTGCAGAAGCAGTTCAAGCCGGTCTCGCTGAAGAAGTAAGAAAACCTGGCTGAGGGAAGGACATGCCTGTTTTTCCCTTCAGCATGACCCCTACGGTTATGAGGTTGTAGGGTTGCCTCATTCCTATAAAGCGTAACTTTATAACCTCATAACCTTCTGACTCTTTCTAACCTCATAACCTGTCGATACCATGCGTAGCCTCCTGCTGCTGACAGTCCTGATAGTGCCCCTCGTGCTTCGGAGTGCCCCCGCCCGTCCCGGGCAGTGGCGCGTGAAACAGCCCGACGGCACCACGCTCACCCTCTGGCTGAGCGGCGACGAACGCATGCACTGCTACATGACTACCGACACGGTGCCCGTGTGCGAAACACCGCAGGGCTACTGCTATGCCACTGCCGCCGACGGAAGGCTCGCCCCCTCGCAGCATCTGGCACACGACCCCGAAAACAGGACCCGGAGAGAAAACAACTTCATACGGCAGCAGAAACAATCCTTACGCCAACTGCTGCTCGACAGGCAGGCCGCCCGCCTGCAACCCGACAACAGCCGGCGTGCCGCCCGGCTGCCCGCCGCCCGGCTGCCCGAAAGGCCCCATCCCTATGCAGGCAACAAGCGAGGGCTCGTCATTCTGGTAGGCTTTGCCGACCTCGACCTCACCTACACCCACAGCTACTTCGACCGCATGTTCAACGAGGAAGGGTTCAGCGACAACGGCTGCATCGGTTCGGTGAGCGACTACTTCCGCGAACAGAGCTACGGACAGTTCGAACTCAGTTTCGACGTGGCGGGACCCGTGAAGCTCGCCAACGAATATGCCTACTATGGCCGCAACGAAGTGATTTCGGGCGACGACAAGCGGCCCCGCGAAATGGTCATCGAAGCCTGCCAGGCTGTTGACAAGGACATCGACTTCAGCCAATACGACTGGGACGGAGACGGCACCGTCGAACAGGTGTTCGTCATCTATGCCGGCTACGGGGAGAACGCCGGAGCATCGGCCAACACCATCTGGCCCCACGAATACTATCTGGGCCGTCAGGCCATCGAGCTCGACGGCGTGACCGTCGACACCTATGCCTGCTCGTGCGAGCTGGCCGGAAACAGGGGCACAGTGCCCAACGGCATAGGCACCTCCTGCCACGAGTTCAGCCACTGTCTGGGACTGCCCGACCTCTACAACACCAACTACACGGGCGGATTCGGCATGGGGCCCTGGGACCTGATGAACTCAGGCAGCCACTCAGGACCCGAGGGCAACGGCGAGGTGCCCTGCGGCTATTCGGCAGCCGAACGCTGGGCCGTGGGCTGGCTCGAACCCACTGAAATCACTGCCACGCAGCACATCGACGGCCTCCCCCCGCTCGCCGAAGGTCCATACGCCCTGGTGCTCCACAACCCTGCCAACCGCAGCGAGTTCTTCCTCTTCGAGAACCGTCAGGCCGACCGCTGGTTCAGCTATGCACGCACCTACAGCGGTATGCACGGCCTGGCCCTGACCCACGTGGACTACGACCCCCTGTACTGGGAGTCGAATGCCGTGAACGATTACCCCGACCATCCCCACTTCCAGCTCGTGCCCGCCGACGGCAGCTACGGACACACCGAGGAGGAACTGGCCGGCGACCTCTTTCCGGGCACGGCGGGCGTGACCACCCTGACCAACACCAGCCACGAAGGTTGCGGCACGCGTCTCTTCACACCCAATACCGACGGCACGCGCTACATGAACTGCGTGCTCAACCGCCTGGAAGAGCACGCCGACGGCACCATCTCGTTCGACGTGATTCTGGGCCATGACCTCGATGTCCCTCACCCCGTGGGAGCCACTGACATCGACTCGACAGGGTTCACCGCTACCTGGGAACCCGTTGAGGGAGCCGTGGCCTACGTGGTGGAACAGCATGAGCAGGGCGAGAACAAGCTCTACCGCAAAACGCGCACCGTGAATGCCGGACAGGAGCTGAGCGTACGCCTCCACTGGCTGCTCACGGGCAGCGTCACGGTGAAGTACCGCGTGAAGGCCCTGGGCCAGGAGGTCGAGTCGCTGTGGAGCGACTACGCGCAGGTGGCCGGCCGTACAGCCGTCGACGGGCCGGTCGTGAACAGTTCCCGGGGCGCGTTGCGTTACGTCACCCCCGACGGCCGGACCCACCGCCGCCCGCAGCCCGGAATGAACATTGAGCAGGGTGCTGACGGCACGAGGAAAAAATTTTTTCAAAAAAAATAATCATCACCGTAAGATAACGGGCCTGCGAGGGTCTTTACCCATATAAGAGGCACCCCGACGGGAGCTTCACAACGAAAAAAGAAAACAATAACCCCTCAAAACATCCAACAGTATGAACGCTAACAACAACAACCCCGCAATGAATGTCGATGACTATGAGAACATGGCCGTGAACAACAGCAATACAGCCAAGCGCATGGCAGCAGGCGCCGCCGTCCTGGTGGGTGGTGCAGCCGTGGCAGGAGGTGCAGCCTATGCCGCCTCGACACACGACGAACCTGTTGTTGAAGACCCCCTGACTTCCGAAACCCTGCTCAACGGCGCAGAAGCCGCTGCCGAATACGAGGCTCCCGAGCCCGAACCCGCTCCCGCACAGACCACCACGGTCTATGTCACCCAGCCCGCCCCCGCCCCTGCCCCCGAGCCCGAACCCGAACCCGAAGTGGTGTGGGACGAAACCACCAACTACTATATAGACGGCGAGAAGTTCGCTTCGGTCGAGGAAGGCCGCATCGACGGTACCAAGTTCTCCATTGCCGACGTCGACAACGACGGACGTGCCGACTACTTCGGCTACGACGAGAACCACAACAATGTGATCGAGGAGCACGAAATCAGACAGCTCGGCCCCAACGAGGTCATCACCATGGGCAACCCCACGGCTCACGAAACGAACAACAACGTGATTACCTCCGACGGCGAAGACGTGGTCAACCCCTTCGACCCCACCGAAGAACCCCAAGGACAGGTGGCCCGCCAGGAGGTGATACGCAACAACTTCGAGGATGAGAAGACGGGCGAATCCTACCGGGGCGACTATGCCGAGAACAACCCCGACTACAATCCCGACAGCGACCATCCCCAGGAACAGACGCAGGAGGAACCCCGCTACATGGCCTCGATGGATGAGCCCGAACCAGACCAGTATTATGCCGGAATGCCCGAGACGGAGCCCGAGCCCGAACCCGAACCTGAGCCTGACTACATGGCCGACATTCACAACGATGCCGATGACTTCGGCGGCGACGAGTGCCTGGTCTAAGCCGCACAAGCCCGTTATAGATTGCTATAGCGCACTATGGGATAACTGTAGAGAGCTATGGCAATCTATAGCCGTTCTGTCATTTCCTTAGATATCCATATCCCATTGACTAACCCCTAAAACCCCCAACAGTTATGCCAAAGAAAGTTTGCCCCAACGGACACATATACGATTCAAGCATCTACGGCGACGAATGCCCCCTCTGCCCCAAAGACCAGCCCACCGCACCGGCCCCCATGCCCACACCGCCCATGGGCGGAGGAGTAGCTCCCGCAGGAGGCACCCAGGTGACACCGCCCGCAGGCGCACAGCCCTTTGTCATGCCCGCCGCACCGGCTCCCGCACAGCCCGCCGCAGGCTATGACCCCAAGGGCGAAACGCAGCTCAAGCCCGGCGGACATGCCGCACCCGCTGCCGGCACCGTCATCCGCACGCCTCAGGGTGCGCCCGCCGTACAGGGACGCAAGCTCGTCGGATTCCTCGTCACCTACAACCGCCACCCGCAGGGCAAGGCCTTCAACCTCTATGAAGGCAAGAACTACGTCGGACGCGACAGGTCGTGCGACATCTCCTGCCCCGAGGACAACCAGATGTCGGGCAGGCACATGAGCATCCTCTACCGCAACGTTGACAACAAGTTCAAGTTCCGCGACGAGCAGTCGAGCAACGGCACCTTCGTCAACAAGGAACTCACCGACGAGGGCGAACTCCAAAACTACGACATCATCCGCCTGGGCGGCACCGTGTTCATCTTCATTGCCATCCCCAAATTAGGATAAGCCATGGACCAGTACATCTTAGCCAACTGCACCGACACCGGACTCGTGCGTCAGGTGAACGAAGACAGCATGACCACCTTCGACTCGCCCAACGGGCGCGTGCTGGTGGTATGCGACGGAATGGGCGGACAGAATGCGGGCGACGTGGCTTCGCAGCTCGCCGTGGCTGTCATTCAGGACATTCTGAGCGACAACACCTTTGCCACACCCGCTGAGGCCATCACCCAGTCAATCATGGCGGCCAACCAGGCCATCCTGCGCCGCGCCGCCCAGAACGGCGAGCTGAGCGGCATGGGCTCCACCTGTGTGATGCTCATCATCAAGGACGGACTCGTGTACTACGGCTCGGTGGGCGACAGCCGCATCTATTATGCCGACGGCACCGGCTTGGTGCAGCTCACCCGCGACCAGTCCTACGTGCAGACTCTCGTCGACGAGGGCAAGCTCACCCCCTTCGAGGCCGAGCACCACAAGGACAAGAACCAGATTACCAACGCCCTGGGTGTGGAGGGCATGACTCCGCCCGTGGTGTGCCAAACGCCCATCACGCCGGCCCCGGGCAGCATCTTCCTGCTCTGCTCCGACGGCCTGAGCGGCATGGTGAGCTCCGCCAGCATGCTGGCCACCCTGCAGCAGACCGGGCTTTCGCTCAAGGAGCGCGCCGACGAACTGGTGAGCAAGGCCAACCAGGCCGGCGGAACCGACAACATCACCGTGCAGCTCGTGGAGTTCGAGGCCAACCCCGGAGCCGCCATGGGCACCCAGAGCGGCGTGATGGCCTCGCGTGCAGCCAAGAAGTCACATGCCGTCTACTACGCACTGCTGGCCTTCTGCTTCGTGCTGATCGGCGGCGCGCTCGGATGGTACTTCTTCCAGCCCGAACCCGAACCTGAACCCGAGCCGGCTCCCGCCGTGAAGGCCGAAACGCCGCAGCCCAAGCCTGCCCCCAAGGCACAGCCCGCACAGCGCACCGAAACCGTCGTGATCAAGCAGCAGCAGCCCGCCCCCAAGAAGCAGTCCACCTCGGCACCTTCAACCAAGAGGAAGGGTAACAAATCTGTTCAGGATGCTGCCCAACAAAACGGCAAGGGAAATAAGCAGACTTTGCAGAATCAGGCCGAGCAAGAGCCCGGGCAAAAGCCCATGCGCACTATCCCGGGCAAGGAGCCACAACAATAACCGGAAACACAGTCCCGACGCATGAGACAAATAGGATGTTACCAACTGAACGATGAACCGCTGGCACGCGGTGGCATGGGGCAGATATTCCTGGGCAAGGACCCTCAGGGGCATACCGTGGTCATCAAGGAAATCCTGCCGGAGTTTGCCAACGACTGGAACATCGTGAGCCGCATCGAAAAGGAAGTGGAATTTCTGGTGAAGATTGACCACCCCTCCATCGTGAAGCTCTACTCCGCCTTCCGCGACCCGCAGACCCAGTGCTACTACATCGTGATGGAATATGTCGAGGGCGAAAACCTCGAAGACTACATTGCCCGCCACGGAGCCATCCCGCCCCAGCAGGCCGTAGAGCTGATGCTGCGCGTGCTTGACGCCCTGCAGTGCGTCCACAGCTCCCGCATCATACACCGCGACCTCAAGCCGTCCAACATCATGGTGCGCAACAACGGCACCATCTGCCTGCTCGACTTCGGCGTGGCCAAGGACATGAGCGCGCGGGGCGGCGGCACCATCATCGGGTCGGTCATCGGCACGGCCGGCTACATGAGCCCCGAACAGGCCGAAGGCTACGCCATCGACTACCGCAGCGACATCTACTCGCTGGGCTGCGTGTTCTACTTCATGCTCACGGCACACCATGCCCACAACCCGCTGGCCAATTCCATCGATATGGCCGAGGCTATCGTGAAAAACGACATCCCGCCCCTCAGCAAGTATGTCAAGGGCCTCCCCGCCGTGTTGCAGACCGTCATCGACAAGGCCACGCAGAGCAACATGAACAACCGCTACCAGACTTGCTACGAGTTTATCGCGGCCCTGCGCAACGGTACCCACATCAGTTCCACACAGGCCCACTATGCCAAGGTCATGATTTCGGTGGGACGCGAGCAGTGCGACATCACGCTGTGCGACACGGAGCGCAAAATCAGCCGCCACCACGCCGACATCGAGCTGGTGCAGAACACCGGGAGCACACACTACGTCTTCTCCGACTGCAGCGCCAACGGCTCCATCGTCAACGGCAAGCGTCTGCTCAAGCAGCAGGTGTTCATTTCGGGCAACGACCCCGATCCCGAAATCTACCTGGCCGGTGTGGCCGAGGGACACCTCGACTGGCAGCAGGTCAAGAGGGAGCTGCAGCAGCGAGCCAAGGCCCTGAGCGACCTGCCCGCCGACAAGCCGCAGGGCGACACGCCGGCGGGAGCCGGCACGGGCGGCACGTCACCCGATCCCAACGGACCCACCGTCAAGCTCGACCCCTTCAAGCCCGAACTTGCCGACGACGAGGCCCAGCCCAAGCGCAAGAAGCTGGTCTACCTGGCTGTCGCACTGGCCTGCTTTGTCGTGGCCGTGCTCCTGGCATGGCTCATCGTGGTGCTGCTTGAAGACGATGACTACGAAATCGTGCGCTACGTGGCCCTGCTGGCCCCCCTGTCGGTAAGCGTGTTCGGCTTCAGGTCGCTCTACAAGTTCTTTGCCGAAATATTCTGATTTATCTGAGAGAAGGCCGGGCTGTCCGGACAGTCGGAGCTTATGCGGCTGAGCCTGTGCCTCCCGGCCTTCTTCCCGGCCCGTTGCGGGCCAACCTTCCCCTTCATCACCACCTTTACTTTATTCTATGATTCCCAACGACATACTCAACTATCGCGTAGTCCGCCTGTTAGGCTCGGGCGGCATGGGCAGCGTATACTTGGCCGTGAACACCAGCATCGACCAGCAGGTGGCCATCAAGGTGCTGCGCCCCGAAATGGCCCGCAGTGCCGCGTTGAGGGCAATGTTCAAGAAGGAGGCCCAGCTGCTCAGCTCGCTCGACCACCCGGGCATTGTCAAGTTTCTCAACTACGTCGAGACCCCCGACGGGGTGTTCCTCATCATGGAATACGTAAAGGGAATCACCCTCGAAGACTACATCCTGAAGAAGAACGGCCTGATTGCCGAGAAAAGGGCATACCCCCTTATCAGGGAGCTGCTCGACGCCTTCGACTATGCCCACTCGAAGGGCATCGTACACCGCGACATCAAGCCCTCGAACATCATCATCCAGGAAGACGGCCACGTCAAGGTGATGGACTTCGGTATCGCCCAAGTCGTGTCGCAGGCCGGAGCCCTCGAGAGCGGCCTGACCATGGGCACACCCTCCTACATGAGTCCCGAGCAGGTGTATGGCAAGCCCATTGACAACCGTTCCGACATCTACTCCATCGGCGTGCTTATCCACACCATGCTCACAGGGCGCGCCCCCTACGACACCACCCAGCTCACCATGCAGCAGATTTCGCGCCTCGTGGCCAAGGAACAGCTGCCCCGCATGGCCGACTTCTACCCCTATGTGTCGGCGGGCATACAGGCCGTGGTCGACCGCGCCACGCGCAAGGTGCCCGAGGCGCGCTATGCCACCTGCCGCGAAATGGCCGTGGCCGTGCGCAAGGCCATCAACCCCGAGCCTCTGCCCAAGCCCCTCCTCTATGGCGGAGTGGCCGTACTGCTCGCCCTCGTGTTGGGCGGATTCTTCACCTGGGACTACTTCCGCACCAAGGTCGAGTACTACCGCGACTATGCCGAACTCAGGGGTGTGCCCCAGGGCATAGGCCGGCTGAGCAGCAGCGAAATGCGCCACCGCGAGGCGAGCTACCGCTTCGAGTACTGCCGCTACAAGCTGCGCCGCGTGTCCCACGTCAACAGCCGTGGAAAGCTCGTCGGGCACCACGACTCCGAATCGCTCGACCGCATCATCGACATGACCCTCTCCTACACCGAAGGCACCGGCAACGTCGATGCCGTGAAGATGATGGACTGCAACGGGAAGGTGCTCTACGTGAAGGACTACGACAGCAACTTCAAGACATGCACCTTCAAGCTCGACGACGAGCTGGGCACCGAGATGACCCTCAACGCCCAGGTCAAGCTCTTCCAGAGCGCCTTCGACGCCTCACTCACTGACGGCAAGAGCAAAATATCGAAGTACATCCTCACCTACGACGACAACGGCTACCTCCTCCGCGAGGAATACGCCGGCTTCGGCAGCGTGCGCGTGGCCGACGGCCAGGGCCTGTTCGGACGTAGTTACGTGCGCGACAAGCAGGGCCGAGTCATTGAAGAACACTATCTGGGCAAGGACGGCAAGCCCAAGGCCACCAAGTTCGGCCTCGGCATCAAGAAGTTCCAATACGACGACGATGACAACCTCGTGCACATAGACTATCTCACCATCGACGGCAAGCCCAGCAGCGACGGCAACAACTGTCCCTGCGTGGAACTCGCCTACGACGAGTGGGGCAACCGCATTTCCGAAAAATACACCGACACCGCCCGGCACCTCATGGTGCGCAAGGACGGCACCTTCGCCGGCATCGTCTACACCTACAACGAGCAGGGAGACTGCGTGAAGCAGCAGTTCATCGGAGTCGACGGCAACCTCGCCTACAGCAACGGCGTGAACGGCATGGTCATGGAGTATGACGACAACGGCTACCTCAGCCGCAAGTCCTTCATCGACACCAAGGGCCGCCCTGCCTACTATGCCGACAACGATGAGGAATTGGTCTACGCCCGCCTCGACATGCGCAACGACGACTGCGGCAACCAGCTCGAAATCAAGGTGCTCGACGCCAACGGCAACCTGGTCGAGACCGCCCGCTGCGCCCGCTACGCCTACACCTACGACTCGCTCGGCAACCAAACCTCCATATGCTGCCTCGATGCCGACGGCAACGCCTTCGTGCCCGCCTCTCTGGGCTATGCCGGCTACACAGCCTCCTACAACGCGCAGGGACGCTTCGAGCGGCTCACCTACTTCAACGCCGAACGAGAGCCCATGTGCAAGGTCGGCACCCGCCTGTGCAGCATGCAGCTCACCTACGATGCCCGCGGCAACGTCGTGCGCTACGAATTCTTCGACGACAAGGACAAGCGCAGCCTGAACGAAGAGGGAGTGGCCATAGTCAGCATCGAATACGACGACAACGGCAACGAAACCGCCCGCAGCTTCGCCGGTACCGACGAGAAGCCCTGCGAACTCATCGGCAGCTGCGCCCGTATCGAATATGCCTACGACGAACAGGGCAATTGCACGGCCCAACGCTATTTCAACACCGCCGGAAAGCCCATGCTCGTGGGCGGAATGGCCAGCCTTGAACTCCAGTACGACGCACGCGGCAACATCACCCTCCGCCGCCCGCTCGACACCGCCGGACACATCGCCGCAGGCCAGTTCGAGGAGCACCTCGCCTACGACAGCAGCGACAACGTCACCGAACGCTCCTACTTCGCCGCAGGTGCAAAGCCCGCCCTCTGTGCCGACGGCTACCACAAGTGCAAAATGCAGTACAACTCCAACAACCTCTGCGTACAGGAGGCCTACTACAACACCGCCGGAAAGCTCCTCAACGTCAAGGGCCAGAACTATGCCGTCATCAAGCGCGAGTTCGACGAGCGCGGAAACAAAATCACCGAAACCTTCTTCACCGCGCAGGGCACCCGGGGCTGCGACAAGCTCAAGGTCCACAAGTACTTCAACCAGTTCGACGAAGTGCTCAACAAGGTGAACCACCAGATATCCTTCGGCATCGACGGCAAGCCCATCGTGGCCAGCAACGTGGCCCCCGAAGGCCGCCTGCGCTATGACGGACGCGGCAACCCCGTCGCCATCACCTGCTTCGACGGTTACGGCAAGCCCATCAACGGCAAGCGCGGCTGGCACGAGCAGCGCACCACCTACACCGAGGCTGCCGACGTGGCCACCGAGTCCTACTTCAGCCTCGACGGCAAGCCCGTGGCCGACACCGACCAGAAGTTCCACAAGGTGGCTTATACGTACAACGACCAGCGGCTCCTCACAGCAGAGACATACTATGCCGCCAACGGCCGTCCGCAGTTGCTCGAAGCCGGCTACAGCACCGTCAGGTACAAGTACAACGCGAAGAACGAGCGCACCGAGTACGCCTACTTCGGCACAGCCGGCCAACGCGTCAACAACCAGGCAGGCTGGCACCGCGAAGTCTACGTCTACCGCCAGGGCGAACCCTACCAGTGCACCATGTACGACGCAGCGGGCCGCAAGCTCTTCACCGCCACCCGGCGCAACGGCCAGTGGAGCGTGCCCGGCGCGGGACAGGCTCCCGGCAGCACCCCGGCGTGGCGCCAGGTCTGGGCCGAACTCTCGCGAAGCTGTCCCTACAAGTTTGACAACGGCATCACGATAGAAAGTGTGAACCTCGCGTCCGACCGCATCAGTATCAGCATCTGCCTGCCTAACCTCGCTACCGACGAGCTCAGCAGCGACCAGTTCAACGCGCTCTCGCAGATGCCATACTACCTGCGCCAGATTTCTTCTACCCCCTCCTACGTGACTATCGTGCTGCAAGTCTACGACAAGTACCACAACAAGGTGGGCACCTTCTGAGCGCGCCCGCCCTGCAACCACTCACAAGCAAAACAACAATATCTATAAACAAATCAATCACCTACTGCTATGAACATGAAAAAGTTTGCCATGGCCCTCAGCCTGCTCCTCGTCTGCCTGCAGGCTGCCGCCATCGACCTCACCCCGGCCCAGAAGAAAGCGCAGCGCAGCGTCTACGACTATCTGGAGAGCAAGAACTATGTACCCTCGGTCGACGTGTCCGACGAGAGCGTCACCTTCCGCATCGGAGGCGTGCTCTACTGGATTGCCTTCAGCGGCGAAAACCCCATGCTCTACTCCTTCCACCGCAACGGCTACAAGATCGGTGACGACGACAACAAGCGCGACCCCGAACTGGCCCGCATCGCCGCCAACGCGGTCAACCTCAAGCACAAGGCCGTGAAGGTCGTGCTCACCGACAAGAAGGCTGACTTCGTTATCGAAGCCTATGCCCAGACGACCGAACACTTCAACGCCGTGCTCGAATCCTACCTCAAGCTCTTCGACCAGGTAGACACCGACTTCGAGAAGGCTTATGAAGACGCCCGCAAGGCCGCAGCCGAAAAGCAGCGCCGCGCACAGGAAGAGCAGCTGCTGAACCGTGCGCCCAGCCCCATGCATTCGTTCGTCGACGGCCTGTCGTTCCAGACACTCGACGCCAACAAGCAGGTCATCACAGCCTACGACCAGAACCTCTTCAGCTCGCGCACCCGCTACGTGCAGATCCGCGTGAACTTCAAGAACTACCCCGAAGCCGCCAAGGACTGCAACTTCCAGGTGCGCATCACCCGTCCCAACGGCACGGCCATTGTCGAGAAGGGTTCGCTCTTCACCCTCGAAAGCACAAAGAAGCTCGAGAAGACCAAGAAGCCCTTCAGCTTCGAGTTCACGCCGTTCGGATCCGAGAAGGACGGCTTCTGGAAGGCCGGCGAGTACAAGGTCGAACTGTACGAAGGCGGGCAGCCCCTCTACAGCAAAACCCTCATCCTCCTCTAATGTACACCCACAGGCGGGGCGCGTCGCCACGGCGCGCCTCCGCCCGGTTTAACCCGCTTCCCCGTTTATTTTTTGATGACCATGAAACGAATCCTTTCCCCACTCCTCGTGCTGCTTCTGGCCCTCGTGGTGGCGCCGGGCTGCAAGAAGAAAACCCCCGCCGACCCCATTGCCGAACTCGCCAGGCAGCTCAACGCAAGGGGCGAAACCAAGCTCAGCGACGAGACCACCCTGCGCCAGTGCGACTTCAATGCGGGCGACTCTGTCTTTGTCTACCACATCAAGGTTACAGGCAACAGCTTCGACAAGGCTACCGAAGAGGAACTCAAGGAGCACATCAGCAAGCGGATCGGAATCAGCGACATGGCGCCCATGCTGCGCCGCCTCGCCGAGTCCAACGTGCAGCTCAAGTATGTCTATGAGCTGCCCGACAGCGTCGAGAAGATTGTGCTCTTCAGCCCGTCCGAGCTGAAGGCCCTCCTCCCATAGGCCCGCGCCCCCTTCCATTCAGACCACTGAGGCCGTACTTCGGCTTCACCACCAATTAACCCGTTTATCCATCCCGTGCGCCGGATTACCTGTTCCGGCGCACCTTTCAAGCATTTTCAATCCTATGTCACTCACAGAAGCAGTGAAAAGCTGCATCAGCAAGTATGCTACCTTCAAAGGCCGTGCCCCTCTCTCCGAATACTGGTGGTTCTGGTTCTTCCAGCTCCTCTGTAGCGCCTTCGTCCCCGGCCTCTTCTTCTTCATCGGCTACCTCTTCGGCGATTTTGCCGGCGGTCTGGTAGCAGCGCCCATTGGCTCAGGCCTCGTGTGGCTCATGCTCATCCTGCCCTCCCTGGCCGTGCTGGTGCGCCGCCTCCACGATGGCGGACACTCCGGCTGGTGCATCTTCTTGTCACTCATTCCCCTCATCGGCGGCATCTGGCTCCTCGTCTACCTGCTCTCGGGCAGCGATGATGAGAACCGGTACGGACTGCCTGTCTACTAACCCCCTCCGGCCACAGGCCTGCTCCCTCCTTCCACCACTATGGCAACCCACACAGCCAGCCCGCTCCCGGCAGTCACCGACCGCGACATTGTCGACGCCCTGCTGCGCCACGACGAAGCCCTCACCCGCGACTTCTTCTACCGGCGCTGCTACCCCCTGTTCAAGTCCGTGTTCGACAACTACTGCACCGACAGTGAGACCTGCCAGGAGTTTATCAGCGAAATCTACCTGCACATCATGCAGCCCAACCCCGACACAGGCCGCTGCAAGCTGCAGGAATTCGAGTTCCGCAGCACACTCTTCACCTGGCTCAAAACGGTGTGCCTCTTCTACTGCTACAAAAAGTTCGAGCGAAGGGAAAAGATGCCTCTGGAGCCTATTGTTGATTTTTTCGATGATGATGGTGTAAGAATCGACACCCTCTCTGCGTCTATACTCACAGAAGACATAGCGCAGCAGCGCGACGATGTCGAAACCATACTCCGGCTTATGCCCAACAGGCGTTACAGCATGCTCATCAGGCTGCGCTACCTCGAAGAGCGGACCAACGAGGAGACGGCACAGCTGCTCGGCATGAACATGAACACCTTCTACAACAAGCACAAGCTGGCAAAGGAACAATTCATCAAAACACTGAAAAAGGAAGAATATGGCTACGAACTTTGACGCATTCCAGACGGTCGACGAACAGACCTTTGCGGCCTGGGCCGACGGAAAGCTCACCCCACAGGAGGAGCAGGCCTTTATGGCCGAACTCGACGACAACCCCGGGCTCGCCGAGCTCTTCGAAGCCTACGACCAGATTGAGGCCGACTATGAGCAGATGGTCGAACAGGGCTACACCCTCCCCGAGGAACTGCAGCACGACTTCGACCTGCCCGAGGTCAGCCTGCCTCTGGGCTACGGCCCGGTGTTCGACGACGACGCCGAGCCCGAACCCTACGACTATTACCCCGACGAGGGGCCACACCCCGATGCCGGACATTCCGATGCCGACGACCCGCAGGCCGACGACACCGACAACTGGGACAGCACCGACACGCTTGCCGACACTCCGGACGATGACTTCGACTGCATGCCCCTTTAGACGCACATAGAACATGGATATATTCATCAGCCCCGGACGCTGCACCACGGCGGTCGATTCGCGCATTGGCGGACGAGCCGAAAACCAGGACTGCGCCACAGCCCCCGACACGCCCTACGGCACACTCGTCGTGGTGTGCGACGGCATGGGCGGCGGAAAGGCCGGAGCCAGCGCCTCCACGACCACCGTACAGGCCATGGTGCAATACGTGCGGCAGGCCCGGCCCGGACAGCCCGCTGAGCAGGTGCTCACACAGGCCGTCATGCACGCCCACGGCCTGCTGCGCCAAACCGTCTGCCAGCACCCCGAACTTCTGGGCATGGGCACCACCTGCGTGGCCGCCCTCCTCACCTCCACCCAGGCGGCCATTGTCCACGTGGGTGACAGCCGCTGCTACCTGATGCGGGCCGGCAGTGTCGTCTTCCGCACGGCCGACCACTCCGTCGTGGGCGAAATGGTGCGCAAGGGCGAACTCACCGACGACGATGCCCGCCGCGCCGCCAACGCTAACGTCATTACCCGCGCACTCGGCATTGCCGACCGCCTCGAACCCGAAGCCAACCTCGTTGACCTCTGTCCCGGCGACCGCCTTGCGCTCTGCACCGATGGACTCTGGAATGCCTATCCCGAGGCCGAACTGCAGCAACTGCTGGCTGCCCCGCAGCCGGTCGACGCCCTCCTGCCCGCTGTCATGGACGGTGCCGAGCAGCGTGCCGTTCTGCAGGGCGATGAGCACTACGACAACCTCACCCTCGCGCTCGTTCAGCTCGAAGGTACAGCCGCCGCTCCAGTGCAACAAGATGCCGCTCCGTCGCAACAAAGTGCCGAGTTGTCGCAACAAGATGCCGAGTTGTCTAGGCAGCGTGCCGATGTCGACTTCTTCGACGAGGCCGCTCCGACTCCGGTCCCCGAAGCCGGCCAGCCCGCTGTTCCGCCGAAGCAGCCGGCACAGCCCCCGCGCAAGCCGTCAGGTCGCCGTCGCGGCCTTTTCATCGTGTTGGCAGCCGTTGTGCTGGCCTTGTCCATAGCGGCCCTGTGCTACTACTTTGTCAGCCGTCCTGTGCCGCAGACAGCCCCCCCACCCGTGCCGAAGGTGGCGAAGCAGACCACCCGGAAGCCCCAACCGAAGGCAAAAAAAGACACAGCCCGGTACGTCCGGCAGGTTCAGAACGTCATCGAAAGCCAAAAGCCCGAACACGACCGCACCCAACGCATCAGCCAGCTTGTGAGTCTCGTCGAGCAGCTGCGTACCGGGCCGTCAGAGCGAAATGTAGACGAAGTCATCAAAGCCAAGAAGGAAACGCTCGCCCAGTTGCTCAAAAACTACAGCTTGTTTGTCGAGAAGTACAACGTCCCCGGCCACATGGCCGGTTATATCGATGAGCGTAAGAACAAGCTCATCGAAACGCAGCGGGACGACGGCGCATCGACCCGCGCCTCCGTGGCTGCCATCGATGAGGTGTTGGCCATCCTGCAACAGCTATAATTCCCCTGTCACTGTCCCCGTGTTGCAGTGCGGGTGCAACCGTTTGGTTGAATCGTGGGCAGCATGCCCGTAGCCAATGGCATGGCGGTCTGCAGGCTTCGGCCTGAACGCCGCTCTTCCTCTTGGCCACGGGCAGGCTGCCTCTTTTCGTGGAAGGCTGCCTGCGAACTGTAGTTCTTGACAGCCTTTTATGGTTATCAATAGCCTTCTATAGCTCGCTACAGTTATCATAACGATTCGCCCTCTCCCGCCTCCCGCCCCTCAAAAATCCTTGTGGGGCGAGATTTTTTTGGCTGTGTGTGCAGCAGCTCGCAGATTTTGTATACATTTGCTAACCATACGACCAATACAACCCTGCATTATGGATATTGTTGAACGATTTCTGAAGTACGTGAGCTTCGACACGCAGTCGGCCGAGGACGCCGGCAAAACTCCGAGCACCGACAAGCAACTCAAACTGGCCGAGTTCCTGGCCGACGAACTGACCCGGCTGGGACTCACCGAGGTCGAACTCGACACTGACGGCTATGTCTATGCCACACTGCCCGCCAACACCGACCAACCCGTGCCTGCCATCGGCTTCATCGCCCACATGGACACCAGCCCCGACTGCTCGGGATGCAACGTCAGGCCCCGCATCGTCGAGGCTTACGATGGCGGCGACATCGTGCTCGACGCCGCGCAGGGCATCGTCACCTCGCCCCAGAAGTTCCCCGAACTGCTCGACCACGTCGGCGAGGACATCATCGTCACCGACGGACACACCCTCCTCGGGGCCGACGACAAGGCCGGCATTGCCGAGATTGTCGATGCCATGGAGTATCTCCTCCAGCACCCCGAGCTGAAGCACGGCAAGGTGCGCGTGGGCTTCAATCCCGATGAGGAAATCGGCCTGGGCGCGCACAAGTTCGACGTCGCGAAGTTCGGCTGCGAATGGGCCTACACCATGGACGGCGGCGAACTCGGCGAACTGGAGTACGAGAACTTCAACGCAGCCTCGGCCAAGGTCGAGGTGCGCGGCGTGAGCGTGCACCCCGGCTATGCCAAGGGCAAGATGGTCAACGCCGCCCGCATCGCCGCCGAATTTGCCGCGCAGCTGCCGACCCACGAAACGCCCGAGCAGACGCAGGACTACGAGGGCTTCTTCCACCTCTTGGGGCTGGAGGGAAACGTGGAGCACGCCTCGCTCACCTACATCATCCGCGACCACGACCGTGCCCGCTTCGAACAGCGCAAGGTGTTCATGCAGCGCGCCGTGGAGTGGTTCAACGTGAAGTATGGCGAGGGTACGCTCCAGCTCGCGCTCAACGACCAGTACTATAACATGCGCGAGAAGATCGAGCCTGTGCCCCACGTGGTTGACCTCGCCGTCGAGGCCATGCGCGCCTGCGGCATACCGCCCAAGGTGCGGGCCATCCGTGGCGGCACCGACGGTGCGCAGCTATCCTTCATGGGCCTGCCCTGTCCCAACCTCTTCGCCGGCGGACTCAACTTCCACGGTCCCCACGAGTTCCTGCCCGTGCCCTCCCTGCGCAAGGCCGCCGCGCTGGTGGTCAAGATAGTCGAGCTCACCGCCTGCCGCGCAGGCCGATAACCCCTCCCCGCGTGCCGCCCGCGCCGCCTGCCCCAGGGCCAGAAGCCCCGGTGCAGCCGCCCGGGCGGCACGCCCGCCAATAACCGCCCAGTTCATGGAAAACCTCATCTCCGACCTGGCCCTCATCCTCATCTCGGCCGGCATCGTCACCCTCCTCTTCAAGCGTCTCAGGCAGCCCCTCGTCCTGGGCTACATCGTGGCCGGCTTTCTCAGTGGGCCCCACATGCCCTACACCCCCTCGGTGAGCGACACGGGCAGCATACAGACGTGGGCCGATATCGGCGTGATCTTCCTCATGTTCACCCTCGGCCTGGAGTTTTCGTTCAAGAAAATCGTGAAGATGGGTGTCGGCCCTGTCGTGGCCGCCTGCTGCGTGATGTTCTGCATGATGAGCGTGGGCAGCGCGGTGGGCCACCTCTTCGGGTGGGGCAGCATGAACAGCCTCTTCCTGGGCGGTATGCTCGCCATGTCGAGCACCACTATTATATATAAGGCCTTCGACGACCTCGGCCTGCGGCAGCAGAAGTTTGCGGGCGATGTGCTCTCCGTGCTCATTCTGGAGGACATTCTGGGCATCCTCCTCATGGTCGTGCTCAGCGCGCTGGCCGTCAGCCGCCAGTTTCAGGGCATGGAGCTCGTGGGCAGCCTCTTCAAGCTCGGCTTCTTCCTCATCCTGTGGTTCGTGGTGGGCGTGTATGTGGTGCCCCTGTTCTTGCAGAAAAACAACCGCTGGATGAACCGCGAGACCCTGCTCATCGTGAGTCTGGGCCTGTGTTTCCTGCTCGTGGTCATGGCCGGACGGGTGGGCTACAGCTCCGCCTTCGGGGCCTTCATGATGGGCAGCATCCTGGCCGAGACGGTCGAGGCCGAGAACATCGAGCGCGTGGTCTCGCCCGTCAAGGACCTCTTCGGCGCCGTCTTCTTCGTGTCGGTCGGCATGTTGGTCGATCCCGCCGTGCTGGTCCGCTACTGGCTCCCCATCGCCGTGCTGTGTGCCGCTATCATCGGCGGCCAGGCCGTGTTCGGCTCGTGCAGCTTCCTGCTCTCCGGCCAGCCCCTGCGCACGGCCATCCAGAGCGGCTTCTCGCTGGCCCAGATCGGCGAGTTCGCCTTCATCATTGCCTCGCTCGGCACCACCCTCGGCGTCACCGACCCCTTCCTCTACCCCGTGGTGGTAGCCGTGAGCATCATCACCACCTTCTTCACCCCCTACATGATCCGGGCCGCCACGCCCGTGGCCCGCAGTGTCGAGCGCATCGTGCCCGACAACGTGCTCCACCGGCTGTCGCGCCGCCACAGGTCGGGCCGCCCGGCCGAGACACTGCCCGACGAGCACCTGTGGAAGCGGCTCCTCACGGCCCTCGTCAGCCAGGTGGGAGCCTACCTCACCCTCAGCATCGCCGTCATCCTGCTGGCCTTCTCCGTGCTCCTGCCCCTGAGCCGCGGCCTGCTGGGCCACTGGCCGGGCAATGCCGTGTGTGGCGCGCTCACCCTGCTGGCCGCCTCGCCCTTCCTGCGCGCCATTGTCATGCGCAAGAACCACTCCGACGAGTGGAAACAGCTGCGCCGCCGGGGCCGCCTGAGCCGCCTGGGGCTGTGGCTCACCTTCGCCCTGCGCTATGTCATGGCCGCTGCCGCCGTCTACTACGTGCTCGACTTCCTGTCTCCCCTGTGGTGGCCCTGGCACGCCGCCGCCGCGCTCTTCATCGTGCTGCTCATGGTCGTGTCGCGTCGGGTCAAGTGGACGAGCATCAAGATGGAGCGCACCTTCCTGCAGAACCTGCGTTCGCGCGAGGTCATGGCCCGCCATGCCGCGGGCAGCGGCGCACCGGGCTATGCCGGCCGCCTGAACAGCCGCAACATCCACATAGCCTCGCTCGACGTGCCCGACCAGTCGCTCTGGGCCGGCAAGCGGCTGGGCGAGCTGGGCTTCAGCCACACCGACGGGGTCATGGTGGCCGCCATTGTGCGCGGGGCGCACCGCCTCAATGTGCCCGACGCGCAGGCCATGCTCTTTCCCGGCGACCGCCTCGAAGTGATCGGCGACGACGAGAGCCTCCAAGCCTTTGCCGTCCGCCTCGGCCGCGAGCAGCACCCCCTGCCGCCACTCAGCAGCGGCCTGCAGCTGCGCCGCCTCCTCGTGCGCGACGACCTGCCCTTCGTGGGCCAGACCCTGGCCCAGAGCGGTATGCGCAGCCGCTGGCACTGCATGGCCGTGGGCTTCGAGGACGACGAGGGCAACATCGAGCCGGCCACGGCCTCCCGCCTTATCCGCCGCGCCGACGTGATGTGGGTCGTGGGCGAGGAGAGCGATGTGAGGCAGTTGGTGAACCTGGGAAGGTGAGGGGGGACTGGAGGGTTTAGGAGTCCTGAAAGCTCCGGCCCTTCCGGAAAATCTGGACTTTCCGGCCTTTCTGGACTTTCCGGAGAATCTGGATTTTCCGGCCTTTCTGGACTTTACGGAAAATCCAGACTTCCCGGAAAGTCCGGCCCTTCCGGAAGCTCCGGATTCTTCAAGAATCCGAGCGTTTCTAAGCCTTTCAGAGCCGCTCCTTCCCCAAAAAAACGCTTTCTCCGCAAAAAAAACGCCTAAAAGTTTGCTTGGTAAAAAGAAAGTCGTACTTTTGCACCCGCATTCGGGATGTAGCTCAGTCCGGTTAGAGTACGCGTCTGGGGGGCGTGTGGTCGCTGGTTCGAATCCAGTCATCCCGACTTGACGACACAAGGCAGTTTGCGGTTCGTTCCGCAGACTGCCTTTTCGGTTTTACGCCCTGAGCCGCGTGCGCGCCTGTCGCGTCGGGCGAAGGGGCACAATCATTGTTCTTACCATGTATACCATCCAAAATTCCGAACTCTGCGTCACTGTCAGCCCGGTGGGCGCAGAGCTGCAGAGCGTGCGCGATGTGCGCACCGACACCGAATACCTCTGGCAGGGCGACAGCCGCTGGTGGAGCGGGCGTTCGCCCATCCTCTTTCCCATCGTGGGCGGCCTGTGGAACGGCACCTGCCGCCTCGGCGACACCACCATGCAGCTCGCCAAGCACGGCTTCGTGCGCCGCCGCCCCTGGCGCATGGTGCGGCACGAGGCGCAGCGCGTGCGCTTCGAGCTGGTCGGCACGGTCGGCGACTACGCCGTCTTCCCCTTCGCCTTCAGCCTCAGTGTCACCTATACGCTCGAAGGGCGCAAGGTGCTGGCTGACTTCGAGGTGCGCAACCTCGGCGGCAGTGAACTGTGGTTCCAGCTGGGCGGCCACCCCGCGCTCAACCTTCCGGGCTGGTGCGAGGAGGAGCCGGTCGACGGCTACCTGCAGCTTGAAGGCAGCGCGGAGAGCGTGCTCCGTGTGGGCGAACAAGGCTGCTGGCTGCCCGAACGCCACGCCGTGCCCCGCGAGGCCGACGGTCTGGTGCCCCTGAGCGTCGACACCTTTGCCCACGAGGCCCTCATCTTCGACCAGGGCCAGGTCTCGGCCGCCACCCTGCTCGACAAGGAGCGCCGCCCCGTGGCCCGCGTGGAGAGCACCGCCCCGGTGTGGCTCTTCTGGAGTCCGCAGGGGCAGCACACGCCCTTTGTGTGCTGCGAGCCGTGGTACGGCCTCTGCGATGCCGCAGGCTTCGAGGGCACCGTGCCCCAACGCCCCTACATGCAGTGCGCCCCCGCCGGCGGCAGCTG
>JBJEAF010000107.1:0-3491 GCA_051868755.1 Alloprevotella sp. | reverse complement strand
CGCAGCCAATCTTATCCAAAAGGTCGCTCTAAAAAACAGCAGGCAGCCGGAATAAGTGAGTTCACTCTTGGGCATTCTATAAAACCTAATTTATAGAACACCCCTATAATAAGTGAGGGCTTTAGCCCGCTTTTTCATTGTGGGCGGAACGTCCCCCATTCGCACGCCCTGCTTTGCGCAGCCCTTCCTTCTCGGCAGGGGTGCCCTTATTGCCCGGACATAATCCCTAACCGTTCGTGAATGCCGTCGAGGTAGGCCTGCCACAGCCGGGGAATGTCGCGATAACTGTAGGCTTGGGTGAAGGGAGCCGTGAGGGCGGCTGTGACGATGTAACCTGCCACGCCTGTCAAGCCACGCAGGTAGCGTACCGCCCAGTTGGTGCCGTAGTGGTGGTTCAGGTAGGTGGAGTTGCGCACCTGATAGAAGCGCTTCCACTTTTTCTTGCGGTTGCGCTCGGCCCACGAGTCATCGGAGAAGAACTGCTGCTTGTCCATCAGCGCATCGGGCACATACAGCAGGCTGTAGCCCGCGCGGTGCGTACGCAGGCAGTAGTCGGTATCATCACAGAAGATGAACAGCTGCTTGTTGGGCAGACCGACAGTGTCGACCACTTGGCGACGGATGAGCGGTCCTTCGAAGGCTGTTCCGACTATAGCGGTGGGGGCGGTTACGGTCTGCCCCCGCAGCTTGCCCTTGCGGAGTGAAGCAAAGGGGTTGCTGAGGTTGTAGGCCGTGAAGTCGTTGGTGTAGATTTGGCCTCCCATCAGGCGGCGCGGTGCCACGATGCCCACTTCCGGGCGTTGGGTGAAGGGCAGCAGATGTTCCAGACAGTCAGGGCGTGGAAACACATCGTCGTCCATACACCAAATCCAATCGGCTCCCATGCGGCAGGCTTCGGCCATGCCCCGGCAGAAACCGCCGGAGCCTCCTACATTGGCTTGGTTGATGACGGTCAATGTGGGAGAGGTTTGTGTAGCTATCCATTCGGCAGTACCGTCTGTACTTCCGTTGTTGACGACCAGTATGTGCGATACGGGCCGGTTGGCACGCAGGCATTCGATGTTGCGCTTGAGCAGTGTCAGGCGGTTGTAGGTAACGACTACGGCGATGATGTTCCACTTTTCCATATAGTTTTCGGCTTTTAGCCCGAGACGGCTTGTTGGGTTTGTTGCACAGACCTTCGTTTCCAATTATTCTCCCGCAGCGAGGAGCTTTTCGGAGAGGAACTCGGCAATGGAACCCGTTTCCGAAGAGAGGTTGACACCCACCTGATAGAGCGTGCGGGAGTCGTTCAGATAAGGTTTGGCATAACCTTTCTCCTTAATCTGCTGCAAAGCCTGTTCGGTCGAACCGTCCAACTTGAACTCAAAGATGTAGACATAATCAGGGGTCTCAACGATACAATCGACACGGCCTTGGCTCTGTTCCTTCTCCATGAATACCGAATAGATGCTAATCATCCGCAGCACCAAGTAGATGGTGTATTGGAAATACCGCTCACATTCGCCCGGCTCCCCCTTGCGTTGCATCCGGTAGGTCGTTTCTGACAACAAGGAGGTCAGCAGCCGTTCGAGCTTGGCCAGGTCGCCTTCCTCCAAGGCATCGGTCACATCCTGAACCCAACTGTTGGTACGGCTGGGTGTCTTGAAGTAGCCTCCTGACAGGACGGAGATAAAGCCGTTCTGCACTTCCCTGTTCGGAAAGTCCAGCAGGTAGGTGTTGCGGCGGGGATTGTATGCCTTGATGGTCAGGTAGCCGCTCTGGTAGATCATCGGGAGAGGCTGCTCCACATCGGCCTTGTAGTCGACAAACTCTTCGGGACTGTAATAGCGGTTGATTAGCTCGTTGATCCGCTCATCGGAATGGTTCAAGAGGCGGACCAAATAAGTAGGTGTGCCCGACTTGAACCAAAAATCGTCCATTTGCAGGGTGTCGAAGCAGTTCAGCAGGCTGAAAGGGTTATAGACCCCGCGCATATTCGTACTGAAATGGTAGCCGTCATACTTCCGTTTGAGGTTTCTCTTGACCTGCTCCTCACTCAGTTGCCAGCGCCGGCCCAGCGCTTGGATCGGTGCGGCAAAATATCGGTAGAGTTCCTCTTTGGTGATTCCGCAGAGTGTATCATAGTCAGGGTGCATACTCAGGTCTTTGGGCTGGTTGAACCCGCTGAACACGCTCACTTGCGAAAACTTGGTGACACCCGTCAACAGGACGAATTGCAGATGGGCATCCGCACCCTTGAACACGGAGTAAAAGCCTTTCAGGATGTTGCGGTGCTGGTCCTCCAAGCGAATTTCCTCCCCATTCTGTACCGTCTTGAAACCGGAATCCAGCACATCCAGAATCGGCTTGTCGTATTCGTCAATCAGCACCACAGCCCGACGGCCCGTCTGTTTGTGGGCTTGTTCCAGGACGTATTTGAAACGGTTGCCAGTATCTACATAATCAGGAGATTTTCCATAGATTCGTTCCCAAGAAGTGATGGCACCTTCGACAATCTCTTGCAGTCTGCCTGCTTGCGTGAAATCAGATCCATTAAAATCCACATGAAACACCGGATATTCCAGCCAATCCTGTTCCAAGGCTTCGATGGCCAATCCCTTGAACAGCTCCTTGTGTCCAAGAAAATAGTGTTCAAGCGTAGAGATGAGCAGGCTTTTTCCGAACCGTCTGGGACGGCTCAGAAAATAAATCTTTCCTGACGTGACCAACTTGTAGATCAAGTCCGTCTTGTCTACATAGACATAACCTTCGTCACGAATCTGGTCAAAACTCTGTATGCCGATTGGATATTTCATATTTTGTATACTCCTCTTTTAATGGTCCGAATCATCCTTAGAATGATTTGGAGGCAAATGTAGATAAAACCCACGAGTTCCACACCGGTACAATAAAGAAATCGTTTTTCTTTAGAGGAAAGATAGTGCAAGGCGAACGCAAAGAAAAAGAAATGACGCAGTTATTTCATTTTTCTTGGCTGAGCCGCAGCCTATTTTATTTAAAGATAGTGCAAGGCGAACGCAAAGAAAAAGAAATGACGCAGTTATTTCATTTTTCTTGGCTGAGCCGCAGCCTATTTTATTTAAAGATAGTGCAAGTGAGGGCAAAGGGCCAAGCTTGCTTGAGCTTCCAGTGCACCGTCGCCTCAAATTAGCTTGTCAACGGGCGGGCTGGAAGCCACGCCCTCCCAGTGCACCGTCGCCTCAAATTGGCTTGTCAACGGGCGGGCCTTTGCCACGCCCTCCCAGTGCACCGTCGCCTCAAATTAGTTTGATAACAGGCGTGGCAAAGACCCGCTATGTCGGGTCAAGCCGAAATCCCGGTGCATGATTTTTAGATAAATGTGTGAATGCAAGCGTTCAAGGCACGCCCCGAAGGGGCAACGAGCGCATAGCCCAGGGCATCGCCCTGGGTTGGTTGACCGCCGCAAATGCGCCCTGCAAGGGCAAAAGCGTCTGTTAGCAACGCTTATTATCATACGCTTTTTCATA
>JBJEAF010000106.1:0-3525 GCA_051868755.1 Alloprevotella sp. | reverse complement strand
TATGGTCGTCAGGTTCTTCAGGGGGTCGCGGTCCGAGAGGTCGCGGTCGGTCGCGGCATCGGGATAACCGCCGAAGAGGTGGACATTGTCCTGCATTTGCAGGTAGGAGGTACGCATACGCGTTGAGTAGTACGTACCCGCTGTGGTGCAGGTGCCTGCCTTCACTACGATTTGCAGGGTCGCCGTGGTGGGCATGGTGCCTGTGGTGGTCGAGCTGGCTGTTGCGCCGTCGTAGTATTCTATTTCCTGACCCTTGTACGAGCTGAACCACAGCAGCGCGTCGTTGATGTTGCCGAGCGGGGCAGCCCAGCTGTGTCCCACTTGTGTCGCTGTCGAAAGGTCAATGATTTCGCGGTCAGGGTCTACAAAGAGGGTATATGCCTGCTTCGTGTTGTCCTCGATGGAGGGCATCAGTACAGGGGCATACTTCGTGCGCTCCGACACATAGGCTCCGATGGAGGTGCGTGGGGCGAAGTTCTTGCCGTCTATGTCGCTCGTGATGTGTGAGCGCAGAGCCCGTTCGCTGATGGCAAAGTCCACCACCTGTACGCCATGTTCGCGCAGCGGCGAAAAGCCTGCGGGCCTCCAGCGACTCTCCGGCGTGGCAGCCGCATCGGTCTCCACGCCGCAGGGTATGTCATCGACGGCCTTGCCGTCAGTGCCCGGCAGAAAGTCGGGGAATCGGCTGCCTGTGCCCGAATTGACTGCTCCCACGGCCATCACTTCGAGTTTTGAGGTAGCGGTCCAGTCGGCCAGGTCGTGGTTCGACACGGCAGTGTAGTTCACGTAGGGTTTCAACACGTCGGTCGAGTTGGGCGTGTAGGCGGCATACTGCACATCGTCGTTGGCATCCACCTGACCGCCCCACAGCACGGAGTTGACAATCATGGCGGCATTGTCGACATAGACTCCGGCACTGCGGCCATAGCGTCGGCCCTGGATGATGATGTTGGGACCCGTACACTTGTTGCGCACCACCGAACAGTGGTTCATTTGTCCTCCCTTGTACATGAACACGCCTCCGCCTTCGGTCGTAGTCGTATTGTTCGACACCACGCAGCCGGCTATCGCGGGATTGAAACAGTCCATGCCGGCCACGCCTTCAGCCGACAGGGCTGCGCCGCCGCCTATGCGGGCTGTGTTGTTGTGAATCAGTGAGTGAAGCACCTTGCCGTTTCCCTCCACACAGACACCTCCGCCGTAACCGGCCACGATGCCCAGTCCCAGGCACTGGTTGGTGTGCAGGTAGCAGAAGTCCACTTCGCCTCCGCCGTCCAGGTAGAGACCGCCGCCGCGACGGGTCGATTCGTTCTTCCGTACGATGCAGTGCTTCAGCTGTGCCCCTTCCACCATGTAGGCCCCGCCGCCAAAGGCATTGTGCTCGCGGTCGCTCTCTACAGTGCGGTTGCCGGCACATCCGCCTTCAATGGTGAAGCCGTCCATCAGGGCCGTGCCGTTCAGTGGCTTGGCACGTCCGTTCTCGTCGAATCCGTTGGTCGCAAACCATACCACGTGGTAGGAGTTGCCTGGGAAGGAGGTGTCGTAAGTTTCCTTCTTCGTGTTCCACGTAAAGGTGGTCGGAGTCGATGAGGAATGGTTGCCCGAGAGCAACGTGAGGTGCTTGAACTCCCAGGGTTTGGCTGTCGCGCTCTTCATTTTGCGGTTTTCGGGCAGCAGGTCATCGCCCGTCTCCGTACCGGCATATCCGCCATAGACGCTGATGCCGCCGTAGAGCTTGAAGGCGGTGAAGAGCACACCACCGCCCATCTGTTCGGTACTTTCGGTGGGCTTGTAGGTGCCTTTGGCCACATAGATGCAGCCGCCTTCGGTAATGCCGGCCTGCACCATGTGGTTATGCAGGTCGTTGATGGCATCTTGCAGGTTGTTCTTGGCCGTGGCCCAGCTCAGACCATCACCGGCATAACTACCTGTGGTGGTGACATAACGCACTAACTGGGCCTGCGCAGCCTGCATGAAGAGGCTGAGCAGCAGCATGGTGAAGGCTATATGAAGGTAGCGTTTGCGCATGGTGGAAGGATTTTGTGGTTTTCTATAGCTATCTATTGCTGTCTATAGCTGTCTTTCTTGTTTAGTTGGTAATCTGCGTCTTGATGTTCACCCCGACGGCAATCCAGGAGGTGAAGACGGGGTCGGGGGTGAAGGGCTGGCTGAAGCTTTTCTGTGTGCCCATGCCGTCGGTAATGGTTGCACCGTTCTTGCCGAGGCGTACCTCAAAGGGGTATACGCTTTCGGTGGCCGAGGTCTTGCGGTAGTGCTGCGGCACGTAGACCACACGGCGGCCCTGCCAATAGGTGCTGGGGTCCAGGTCGCCGGCAGCCGTACTGGTGTTGAGGATGCTGCGGCTTTCGGTCGCGGTGTAGGTTCGTGTGCCCTGGTCGTCGACATTCTCCGTGGGGCGGAACAGATAGCAGGGTTCCTTTGGCAGGTTTTCTATCTCGAAGAAGGTGATGGCGTTGTCCGGACGGAAACTTTCCTCTACTTCCCACTTCACGTCCAAGCGTGCCGCCACGTGGTAGAGCACGACATCCACGTGCGACACTTTCTCTGTCGCATCCAGAATCGTGCCATAGTAGAGCTTGTCTGTCTTGTTCTCCTCGCCGGGCGGAAGTGGTTCGCCCGTGAGTTGGCCCAGCGTGCTGTTGTAGGCATATACCAGATTGTAAGGGGTGGCATAGAGGTTCCTCATGAAAGTGTTCTTCTCCTCGGGAGTGTCGCCCTGCACGCTATAGGTCATTTGGCTCATATTCTCGATGGTAGGCGTGGCAGGCAGTTCGCTGAGTGAGGTGATTTCGCGGTCAGCCACAGCAGCCAGTACGCGGCCCGACTTGATGCTGTTGGGCATGATCACGTTGATGTCGTCCGTGTAGTGGTATATTTCGGGTTTTGCCGCATCCTGTTGCCATTTGTCGGGATTCAGGGCCACATGGCCTTTGCCGGCGGTCGCCCCCGGGTACATCAGTCTGACTGTGCCCGCTTCGTTCAGTTGGTCGTTGGTGAGCACATAGATATAGGCGTGTCTGGGCAGTGTGAACTGTTCCGCTTCGCCGGGGTCTCCCGGTGTGCGGCTGTTGAGGCTGCTGCCGGTCATCACGCTCAGCTTGATGGGCACGCGCGTACCTTGGGTCAGGTCTTCCTCATTGTTACAGCCGGCAAGCAGCAGGGCTGCCAAGAGCAGCCCGCACAGTTTGGTGGCCGGTAGGTAGTAGGTTGGGTTCTGCATGGGGCTTAGGGTTCTGGGGTTGCCGGATTGTCCGGGCTTTCCGGACAGTCCGGATAGTCTGGATTGTCTGGATAATCTGGATTTTCCGGAGTTTCCGGGCTGTCCGGAGTTTCCGGAGCTTCTACAGCTCAGGCTCATAGGTTCCGCCTTGTTTCCAGTCGAGTTCGACGCTGGCGCCAACTTCGGGCTGTACAGGAGTGAGGCTGCCGTCGGGTTTCAGGGTAGCCTTGATGATGCGCAGCTGTCCGGCTTGGAGCGGGGTGGAGATGTAGAGGGTGGTCTCG
>JBJEAF010000105.1:0-3536 GCA_051868755.1 Alloprevotella sp. | reverse complement strand
TAATGAAGGCAAACTATGGTGTACCAGAACCGGTAACATTGGAACCCTGACTCTGGAATCCCTCAAGCCGTATCGCTGGTACATCTATCCTCATTTCAGCGAGAATAACTTTAGCTTTACCATACAAAACGTGGGGACGGAAAAGTTCATCCCTACGGGTACTTCAACCTCTACTGATGACGCTGGCCCATTGCTTGTGGAGGAGGCATCGGCAGGCACGTTCTATTATGTTCCCAGCCAGGGCACAGCCTATGGTTTCTGCACGAGATTGTCGGTGAGCGCAGGCGGATTGTTCCTCAGCGTAAACTCAAGTACAAAGGACGATGAGGATGTTCAAAACCAAGGCGTTTTCTTTCATAACACGAGCCTTTCTGGCTCTCACGTAGGTTCTAACCTCAGTTTCCCCGAGCCGCCCATTGCCAATGATTTGGTAAATGCTGTGTTCGACCCTATGAAGAATGCTGCAGAAATCCCCGTAACAGAGGGTGCCACAGTTATCTCACCCAAAGAAATTGCTGCTCCCGCCGATATCAATGCGGCTATCGACGCCGCACAGGCACTTGGTGCAACAGCTACGGAGAGTGACAACAAGAACCTGCCTAAGATTGACTTCACGGAAAGCGCACAGGGCGGAGTGCTCAGCACGTACAACTCCTATGTAGCTACTTATGGCGCACTCCTCAGTGCAGACTACACGCTCAAAGCGCAGTATGGCACCATCTGTCTGCCGTTCAACTATGCAGACCCCACAAATTGGAACTTCTACAGATGCTCCGCTTCAAATGGTGATTTGCTGACACTTGAACAGGAAACTAACACAACAAGACAAAATGGCAACAGATGGGGAGCAAACACCCCTTACATCGTGGAATATACTGGCGATGACATGCCTACGGCCGAAACGCCGAAACAGTACCAGTTTATAGGCTATGGAAGCAATGCAGGTAGCGGTGTACAGGAAGATGGCTGGTTGCGTGGAGCACTCGACGAAGGCGGTGCCACCGTCAATGCCGGCGAATACATTCTGGCCAGGAGGAATAATAAGATAGGCTTTTATCCCATAGCCGAAGGCAACACCTATACCTGTGCTCAATACAAGTGCTACTTGGTTGTCCCCTCTGAACAGCAAGCGTCCATGGCTCTCTACTTTGAGTCCGAAGGCGAAATCACAGGTATCAATGGCCTGACAGGCAACGCAGAGCGTACCGAGATCTACAGTATCGAGGGCCAACGCCTCAACCGTTTGCAGAAAGGCATCAATATCGTGAACGGACAAAAGGTCATCGTACGCTGACCCTGCACACACATTGTATCCCTAAACAACAAAGACAAGATCATGAAAAAGACATATCAAGTTCCAACCTCATATCCCATCGAGATCCAGACGGGCGGCATTATAGCCCTCTCTCTGCAAAATGGATCAGAAAATTCTGTGACAGACTCTAACAAAAATGAGTTCGAACAGCTCTCCAACAAAAGAGAATCCATCTGGGGAGATGACGCAAACGGCTCCCTTCCGTGGTAACAAGATAGACTTGTATACACAAGTAATTTTTTTCTCAATTGTTGTCCCTGCTCCGCTGTGAAGCGTGGCAGGGATTTTTCACAGCTGTCGTTAGTAGATTGTAAATCGTCCACTCAAACAGTATTATTATAACCTCATAACCTTATCTCTCATAACCTAAGCAATAACCTAAGAAGAAAGCATCAGGTCGCTCATCACACTGTCACTGACAAAGAGCCCGCTGCGGGTGAGCCGCAACACGGTGCCGCACTGTTCGAGACGCTGCGCACGGAGGTGCGGTTGGGCGCAGCGCGCTACCGTCTGGCGTACCTCGGGGCCAAACTGCTGTTCCACGCGGGCCAGGTCGAGACCGTCGGACGTGCGCAGGGAGGTGAATATCAACTCGTTGATGCGGTCATGGCGCGTGAGCTGCTCTGTTTCGTGCGGCACGTCGGAATCGGCTGCTTGGATATAGGCATGGAGGTCGGGACTGTTGGCACGGCGGCTGACCAGGTCGAATGAGTGCGCTCCCGGTCCTACGCCCAGATAGGGCACGCCCTTCCAATAACCCGAATTGTGGCGTGCCCGGAAACCGGGCCGGCAGAAGTTGGATATTTCATAATGCTCATACCCGGCAGCAGCGGTGGCATCGAGGAGCACTTCGTATTGTGCCAAAAACAGGTCCTCATCGGCGGGCTGCAACTGTCCGCGGTCTATCATGCGGCTCAACGGGGTGTGCGGCTCTACGCTCAGGGCATAGGACGACAGGTGGGTGACGGGCAGGCTGAGGGCCTGCTGGCAGTCGCTGCGAAAGCTCTGCAACGTCTGTCCGGGCAGGCCGTAGATGAGGTCGATGCTGAGATTGCTGATGCCGCCGTCATAAAGGGTTTCGACGGCCTGCACGGCACGGGCCGCCGAATGACGGCGGTGCAACAGCTGCAACAGACTGTCAGAAAAACTCTGCACGCCCAAACTCACGCGGTTGACACCGCAGCTGCGCAGCCGGCTGACCAGTTCGGGAGTGATGTCGTCGGGATTGGCCTCGAAGGTCACTTCGGCCTCCGGCAGCAGGGTGTAATGGCGGTGTATGGTGTCGAACAGGGTCTCTATCTCCGATTCATGGAGCTGCGAAGGGGTTCCGCCGCCCCAATAGACAGACGACAAGGGGACTGTACGGCCGGTGCGGCTCACTTGCCGGACACCGTCGTTTTCATCCGGTAACGATGCAGAAGCCCGCTCGGCGGCCTGTGGCAGATAGTCCTTGCGCCACTCCAGTTCCCGACACAGCTGCCTGACAAACTCACTGCGCAGGGCAGCTGTGCCAGTAGTGGAGTAGAAGTCGCAGTAGATGCAGCGGCTTTGGCAAAAGGGAATGTGGAGGTAGAGCATGGCCTTAGTCCTCACGTTTCAGCACAGGCAGATGCAGGTGGTACTTCACGGCCAGGAAACGGGTGAGCATGACCGAGGTGCCGCAAATCAGGCCTGTCTGGACGTTGTCCAAACCTATTCTGTGGCAGGTGTAGTACACCAGTCCGCCGATAACACAGGCCAGGGCATAGATTTCCTTGCGGAAGATGAGCGGCACTTCATTGATGAATACATCGCGGAACACACCGCCGCCCGCACCGGTAAGGGTGCCCATGATGATAGCAGTCCAGAAGGGGAAACCCGCACTGATGGTCTTTTCGATGCCGGTCACTGTGAAGAGGGCCAGACCAATGGAGTCGAAGAGGAACCAGGTGTTGTTCTGCCGCACCAAGAAACGACGGAACACGATGACCCAGAGCAGGGCGATGGCCGAGCAGATGAGGTAGAAGGGGTTGGTCATCCAGAAGGGGGGCTGGCTGAGCAGCAAGTCACGCATGGTTCCGCCGCCAATAGCGGTGGTAACACCTACCACATAGGCTCCGAACAGGTCGAATTGCTTGGCTGATGCCAAACGTATGCCGGAAATGGCGAAGGCCAACGTGCCTATGAAGTCCAGAATTTGTACGAATGAAAACATGAGGTATGAAATGGTTTTGAACTTAGA
>JBJEAF010000104.1:1469-14555 GCA_051868755.1 Alloprevotella sp. | reverse complement strand
GGCGGGCACTTGCTCGCCCTCCCAGTGCAACATCGCCTCAGATCAGCTTGACAACAGGCGGGTTGGAAGACCCGATAAACTCCTCTTTATATACGCATTTTTAAAGTCGTAAAAATCGTTCAACCCTTCAGCCAACCCTTCATTATGATTGATTCTCAGTGGGAAACAAGCTGAAGGGTTTTGTTTTCAAACCCTTCAGGATGGTTCAGCCGTGACTTCTTCCGTTCAGCGTTATCCGGTTTACCTGTTCCCCCTGATTTCATGCCAACAAGTCCAGGCTTTGGTGCGACAACATGCCGAGTTGTCACGCTTAGTCCAGGCTTTGTTTTACCTAAGCCAAGCTTAGTGAAGAGACCATTTGTATGCACCCGGCCTTATCGTGGCTGAAAGGTTCGCTGTCACGACTGAACCTTCCTGAAGGGTTTGAAAACAAAACCCTTCAGCCACTTTCTCTTTGAGAATCAGCGATAATGAAGGGTTGGCTGAAGGGTTGAACGATTTTTACGACATTAAAAAAGCGTATAAGAAGGAGCGTAACGAACCTTTGCTCGCCCACCCAGTACACCATCGCCTCTTATTCTGGAGCTGGTTGTTAGGGGGCTCGCTTCATTCCTTTCATCCGTTACTTATGAGAAGGAGCCATTGCGTTCATAGGAGCGTATATGATATAATAGGGGTGTATGTCATCGTTCACGCCCGAACTTGCCCCGAACTTGCAGCCTATCCTGATTTCAAGCCCTCAAAGCACAATAAAGCAGGGATTTTGTCGTTTATTCTTTTATGAAATGTACTCAGAAACTGCTTAAGCGTGGGCTGTGCGGGCTGTGGCTCGGCCTGCTGCCGCAACTATTGCCGGCACAATCGCGCACCCGGCTGTTCGGCACCGTGAAGGATGATGTCGGGCAGCCCATCGAACTGGCTACCGTGAGGGTAACGGGACAAAACGCCCTGACACTGACCAACCTGAAGGGGGAATACACCCTTTGGTGTGAGTCGGCCGACTCGGTGCGCGTGGTCTATTCGATGATCGGCTATGAAACCCGCAAACGGCTGCTGCGATCGCCCGGCGACTCGGTGCGCCTGGACATCGTGCTGCCTCTCTATGACAAGGGCACACTGGGGACGGCGGTCGTGACGGGTCAGGGAGTGCAGACGGGTACGCTGCAACGCATTACACCCACCGATACCCATCTTTCCCCCTCAACCACGGGTAACGGCGTGGAGGAAATCATTGCCACGCAGGCAGGGGTCTCGACCCACAATGAACTGTCGTCGCAGTACAACGTGCGCGGTGGTTCGTTCGACGAGAACTGTGTGTACCTGAACGGTGTGGAGGTCTACCGCCCCATGCTGGTACGATCGGGGCAGCAGGAAGGACTATCCATCATCAACCCCGACATGGTTGAAAGCATCGGTTTCTCGTCGGGCGGCTTCGAAGCACGCTATGGCGACCGCATGTCGTCTGTGCTCGACATCACCTACAAGCGACCGGAAAGTTTCGAAGCAACGGGTACGGCCTCGCTGCTCGGTGCAGGAGCCTACGTGGGTTGGGGCAACCGGCGGGTGAGCCTGATGACTTCCGTGCGATACAAAACTACACGGGCCCTGATGGGGGCAACTGACACCAAGGCGGAGTATAAGCCCGACTTCCTGGACTATCAGGCCTATCTGTCATACCGGCCCAATGCGCGGTGGTCGCTCGACGTGCTGGCCAACTATTCGGATAACAGCTATCGGTTCGTGCCCGAAACGCGCGAAACGAACTTTGGCACGATGGAAGACGCCAAAAAGTTTAAGGTGTACTTCGACGGGCAGGAGCGTGACCTGTTCCGCACGCTCTTCGGTGCGGCCACACTGACACGCCATTTCTCGGCCGACACCTATCTGGCGCTGCAATGTTCGTCGTTCAGCACCCGCGAACGCGAAACCTTCGACATACAGGGTGAATACTGGTTAGGAGAGGCCACAGGGCAGGAACAGCTCGGTGTGGGCACCTACATGGAACATGCACGGAACAGGCTGAGGGCACGGGTGGTGAACGGCGGACTGCGTTTCCGCACGAAAATCACGGCGCACACGCTGCAAGCTGGCCTGAACGTGAATCGCGAAACGGTGCATGAGAATGCACGTGAATGGGAAATGCGTGATTCTATGGGCTACTCACTGCCCACTGACCCGCAGGTCATGAAACTTATCTACAGCCTGCGCTCCAAGACGGACATCAGCAGCACGCGCACGCAACTCTTCGTGCAGGACAGCTGGCGCATCAAGAACAAGCTGGGACTGTTCAACCTGACTTACGGCCTTCGTCTGAGCCACTGGAGCTGGAACGGGGAAACGCTGTTGTCGCCCCGTGCCTCGCTGGGACTGCTTCCGGCCTTCTCGGACCACTGGACCTTCCGTGCCGCTACTGGCTTCTACTATCAGGCACCTTTCTACAAGGAACTGAAGGACACCACGCTGACTGACGGGCTGGCTACTGTAGCGTTGAACCGAAACATCAAGTCACAACGCTCCATACACTTTGTGCTGGGAGCAGACTACACGTTCAGGGTGGCCGACCGCCCTTTCAAGTTTACAGCCGAAGCCTACTATAAGGCCCTGTCCAATCTGATTCCCTACAGCGTGGACAACGTTCGGGTCGTGTACTACGGACGCAATGCCTCCAAGGGCTATGCTGCCGGACTCGACTTCAAACTGTATGGCGAGTTCGTGGCCGGTACAGACTCGTGGCTGACCCTGTCGCTGATGCGCACCAAGGAAAAGATAGACGGACAATGGGTTCCCCGGCCTACTGACCAGCTCTACAACCTTTCGCTCTTCTTTACTGACTATTTCCCGGGTACCACACGATGGCGCTTCACGCTGAAGGCCGCCTTTGCCGACGGCCTTCCATTCGGTCCGCCCCACTCTACCCGTACGCAGCAGCAATGGCGTGCGCCAGCCTACAAACGTGTGGATATGGGCATGAGCTACCGTTTGCTGAACAATGAGGACCGTCATCTGACCCAAGGTGGCGCACGCTGGCTGCGCAATGTGTGGTTGGGTGTGGACTGTTTCAATCTGCTCGGCATCGACAACGTCAATTCCTATTATTGGGTGACAGACATCACCGACCACCAGTATGCAGTGCCCAACTATCTGACCGGACGGTTGCTGAATGTGAGGCTCAGTTTCGATTTGCGATAATAAAAAGAAGCATCTTTTTTGCAAAATGTTGGTGATAAATTTGGCTGTTACAGCCGAAGGCCCTACATTTGCACCGTTATCCTAAAGACAATCTTTTTACCTTAATGACTAATACCTATTGAAAACAGAATTCAGGTGGCAAGTTGGGAAACTTGCCGCCTTTTTTTTGCCTTTCTGACAGCTAATCGTACAAAAACCGTCAACTTCAAGACTTCTGTGTCGTGCCGTCCCAACTTTTTTGTCTACATTTGCCGCATCTGACGCTTGACAGAGGCAGTATGCCCAGTCGTCACAGTATTCACAGCACAAAATAAACACAAACAATGGACTACGCAAACAACCTTCGTGGCACAATGATAAGTGCCCTGCTTCCGCTCTATCGCAATGAGGCGGTGCGTCCTACACACAGCGATGCCCGTAAGTTGGCCGACTTTCTGGAAAGTGCCATTGAAACCCATCCCGACTTGTCATGCGACGAATTTGGCTTGAACCGCATCGTGTTGGCTCTGCAAGCCCTGCAGTTGGCTGTCAGTGAGATAGGCCTGCGCGGCAAGGTGATGCAGGCCTTCCTGCTGCGGACTGTGGTGACTACAGCCGAACAGCTTGGGACAGTCGAACGTTTTTTTGATGCCGAGACTGCCCGTGGCCTGCAAGGTTTCCTGAAGGTCTCTGCCATAGAGGTGAAAACCGAAGCTATGCACACTGACAACTTCCGCAATCTGTTGGTGGCACAAGCCGGCGACATGCGCATTGTGCTGATGCTCATTGCCGACTGCGTGTGCCGGATGAGGTGTATTAAGGACACAGAAAATGTGGCGGCGCAGCGGCGGGTGTCGACCGAAGCTGCCTGTCTGTATGCCCCGTTAGCCCACAAGCTCGGGCTCTACAAGCTGAAAAGCGAGCTGGAAGACTTGAGCCTGAAATATCTGGAACACGACGCCTATTATCTGATCAAGGACAGCCTGAACGCCACGAAGCGGATGCGCGATGCCTACATCGAACGCTTCACGGCCCCCATACGCCAGATGCTCGATGCCGAGGGGCTGCGCTACCACCTGAAGGGGCGCACCAAGAGCATCCACTCGATATGGCAGAAAATGAAGAAGCAGCAGTGTGGCTTCAATGGCGTGTATGACTTGTTTGCCATACGCATTATTCTCGATGCACCGCCGCAGAAGGAAAAGGAACAGTGCTGGAAGGTGTTCTCGCTCATCACCAATCGCTACGAAAGCAACCTGAAACGACTGCGCGACTGGCTGACTGTGCCTAAAAGCAATGGCTACGAAAGTCTGCACATCACCGTGAAAGGCCCTGAAGAAAAATGGGTGGAGGTACAGATTCGCACCGAACGCATGGACGAGATTGCCGAACACGGCCTGGCCGCCCATTGGCGCTATAAGGGAGTGAAAAGCAGTTCGGGCGGCGTGGACAGCTGGTTGGCCGACATACGCTCTGCACTCGAAACGGGCAATGAGTCACTGCTCTCCGAGAGCTTGGCCGCCGACAGCAAGGAACAGGAGGTCTACGTGTTTTCACCCAAAGGCGACCTGTACCGCCTGCCGCCCCACTCCACGGTTCTCGATTTTGCCTACACCATTCACAGTGCGGTGGGCAACCGCTGTGTGGGCGGACGGATTGACGGCAAGAACTATTCCATACGGCAGGAACTGGAAAGCGGGCAGACGGTTGAAATACTGACCCAAAACAACCAGACCCCCAAGGCTGAGTGGCTCAATATTGTGCGCTCCAACCATGCCAAGGCCAAAATACGCGCAGCAGTGCGTGAACTCACGGCCAGCGACAGCGCACTGGGCAAGGAGATGCTGGAGCGAAAAATGAAGAACCGCAAGGTGGAATGGGACGAAAGCCTGATGAACCAGCTCATCAAGAAACTTGGATTCAAAGAAAGCCTGGACTTCTTCAAGGCTATCGGCGAGAACCGCCTCGAAATAAACCATGTGCTCGACACCTATGCAGAGCTGGGCAAGCGTGAAGCAGGACTGGCCGAACGGGCTGCCACACGCAAGGCCGAAGAGTTCAGCATGGACAGTGAGGTGGGGGCAAAGGCCAAAGGCGAGGAAGACGAGCTGGTGATAGGACGGGACCTGAAGGGTATCGATTTTCAGCTGGCCCGTTGCTGCAACCCTGTGTATGGTGACGAGGTGTTTGGATTTGTCACGGTGAACGGCGGCATCAAGATTCACCGCACCAGCTGTCCCAATGCTGCCGCCCTGCGCGAGCGGTTCGGCTATCGCATTGTCAAGGCCCGTTGGGCCGGCAAGGGACAAGGCTCCTACCCTATCACACTGCATGTGGTGGGCAACGATGACCTGGGCATTGTAAACAATATCACTTCGATCATATCGAAAGAAGAGCACATCATGCTTCGCAGCATCAGCATTGATTCGCACGACGGCCTCTTCTCGGGCATCCTCACAGTAATGGTCGACGACACGCAACGTCTCACCGCTCTCATCAAGAAACTTCGCGGCGTGAAGGGCGTGAAGGCTGTCAGCCGAAGCTGACCCTTTCCTTAGATATTAGGTATGAGTGATTAAGTGCCTCCTTGAGTTTTATAGTGGCAAGGCTACCTAATCACCCATACCCAATACCTGAATAACGCTTAATCACTCACACTTTATAACTCATACCTATTAACGCCCTATCCCCCATAACCTAAAAGAAAGTGTTCCGTCTCCCTACATATATATATGTACAGGCGCGCGCGTGGAGAATTCTCATGCACGTGCTGGCTGGCATCTTGTGTGTATGTGCGAATGGGATGCAAGCCCACGCGGGTGTTTGGACCGAAAGTCCGTGGGGTGTCAGCTCCGCGCATCAAGCTGCTAACAAACCCTTACGGGCTGTGCCGCCAACTGCTGCCGCTGACGATTGTGACACCTTGCTGCAGAAGGTGTATGCATTGGGGCAGCAGCTGCTGGCCGAACAGCGTAGTTTTGCCGCTGATGTATACCTGCGCCACCGTATGCAGACGCGACGAAAGGGGCAGATAGTCCGCTACATTCCGGGGATGATGCGTTTGGAACGTGGAAAGAATGACTACCTCACCGAGGCACACTTGTATGCGCGATACCGACAGGGCGGACAGGTGGATTGTCGTATGGTGGCTTTCAACACGACCCATCCCTACCTCCGCCCCGGACGTTTTCTGGAAGAAAGCCGCTTTAACTACCAGCCCTATGGCACCCGCCTTTTTGCCGGAGGCGCACTCAATCCCCTGCATCCGCGCAACCGCAAATATTACCGCTTTGCCTTCCTTTATCACACCCAGACAAGCGACAGGCGCACGGTCAGACTGGAGTTTACGCCGCGCTGGAAAACCGACCAGCTCGTGAGCGGACATGCTGACGTCGACCCGGAGAACGGCAGTGTGCTGTCCTTTCAGTTTTCACTGACTTACCAAATGCAACACATCACCGTCAATCTTCGGCAAGGCAACGAAGGCATGGCGAAACATCTGCCCCAAAGCGTGCGTGTCGTGTCGTCCTTCAGTTTGTTGGGCAACCATGTGAACGAAGTGGCTGAGATGCGCTTGCGGTATCATTTTGATGTGGATTCCCTACAGGCTGCGGCCAATGCCCCAAAACATGACCTGACAGCACAGTGCGTAGTCCGCATCGACACGGCACAGACATTGTACAACCATATAGCCTATTTCGACTCCATTCGTCCCATGCCGCTGAGGGCCGAAGAGCTCAAATTGTATGACAAAACTGTCGGTAAAACCGTACATTTTCAGCAGGCTTCTCCCGATTCGTCGGCCACGACACGCTCTTCAGCCAATCCTTATCCGACAGGGGGTCCACAATTCTCAAAGACTGACTTTTACCAGCTTCCCAAGAGTGAAGGCTGGCAAGAGTCTATACTGGCCTCGCACACCTTACAATGGGGAACACGCTATCGCACCCGTCTGAAGCTTCCTCCGGTCATATCGCCTTCCATGATTGAATGGAGCGGCAACAAGGGACTTACGATGAAAACAAGGCTCAGCCTTACGCTCCGGTCGTCTGGTCATCCAGAACCCGATTTCACCTTCAAACCACGCATTGCGTATAGCTTCAAGCAAAAGCAACTCTACTGGGAACTGCCTTTCAAGCTCTATTGCTGGCACCGTATGGGGGGCAGCATCGCGTTGCAGTCGGGTGGCGGCTCGCACATTTACAACTATCGGCAGGCCAAGCGGCTCACCGACCTGCTGGAAGGTGTTGAAAAGTACGATTCGCTGCTGAACATCATCAACAGCTTTGGATTCCACGACTACCGCGATGCCTACACCAAGGCCGACTTCAGCATGTCGCCCATTCCGGGACTTCAGCTCACTGTGGGTGCGCGGCACCATCTGCGTTCCCTCATACGCTATACCCGGCAGGCAGCCGAAGCACAAATGCCCCGAAGCCTGTCTACCCTCTCGCCCAGTGTGCAGTTAGCCTATACGCCGGCACTTTATTACTATCGCGACCAGACAGGACGCTGCATGCCGCTCTATTCGCGCTGGCCTACGTTTTTGTTATCCTACGAACGGGGTTACGCCATGGGCCGCAGGCAAACGCACTATGAACGCATTGAATTCGACATCCGCCATCGCATCGACTTCTATGCCATGCGCACCCTCTATCTGAGGGCAGGTTGTGGTGCCTTCACACAGCGCGGCCGCGACTGTTTTCTGGACTATGACTTCTTCCGCTTCAATTATATCCCCGAGGGTTGGACGGATGAGCTGACGGGTGAGTTCCAGCTTCTTTCGAGCCGCTGGTATAATGAGTCCAGACAGTATCTGCGCTTCACGGGAACTTATCAGAGCGCGCTGCTGCTGTTTGGCCGTTTGGGACTATTCTCACAGCAGGTGCAGACCGAACGCATCTATCTGAACCTGCTCACCGTGCGCCAGCTCCCCTTCTACGCCGAACTGGGTTATGGTGTCAGCACCAATCTGATGAACCTGGGCACATTTCTTTCGGTAGCTCCCGACCATAGCCTGGGCTTTGGCTGCCGGGTGGTGTTGCGCCTGTTTGATGATTGAGAAGCTCCCCAAGAGAACGATGCAGGCAGAAAAACTTTCGGCTTCCTACCGAAATGGGCAAGTACTGTTGGCAAAGCAAGCATCTATAGGACACAAAAAGCAAAAGTTTCGGCCTTTTGCTTTGAATTTCAACCGAAAGCAGTATCTTTGCATCCGATTTTTAGCTCTTTTTATGAAAACTGAACTTAAAACTCCCGACTTTATATTCGAAACAAGCTGGGAAGTGTGCAACAAGGTGGGCGGCATCTACACCGTGCTCTCGTCGCGCGCAAAGACTTTAAAGGAAAACTATGGCGACCAACTTGTTTTCATTGGTCCCGATCTGAAAAAGGCCGATGCTAATGTCGACTTCCGCGAAGAGGCCCGTTTGTTGCCTTCATGGAAAAAAGCCGCAGCACAGTCAGGTGTAGGCTGTCGAATTGGACGATGGATGGTACCTGGCGAACCGGTGGCCGTATTGGTCGATTTCCAACCTTTCTTCGAACAGAAAAACGAAATCTATGCACGTGCCTGGGAACTGTTCCAGGTCGATTCAATCCGTGCTTATGGCGACTATGACGAGGCTTCGATGTTCTCGTATGCAGCAGCCCGCTTCGTACAGGCTGTGGTAGAACTTTGCCTGAAGCCTGCCGACAAGGTAATCTACCAGGCCCATGAGTGGATGTCGGGCTTGGGAATGCTCTTCCTGAAGCACCGCCAACCGCGTGTGGCAACCATCTTCACCACCCATGCCACCAGCATCGGACGCTCCATAGCCGGCAACAACAAGGAACTGTACGCTTACTTTGAAGGATACAACGGCGACCAAATGGCTGCCGAACTCCACATGGACGCCAAGCACAGCATCGAAAAGCAGAGTGCCTGGCAGGCTGACTGTTTCACTACAGTGAGCAGTTTCACCGACCGGGAATGCAAGCAGCTGCTCGACAAACCTGCCGATGTGGTGCTGCCTAATGGCTTTGAAAATGATTTCGTGCCCAAAGGCGGATTTTTCTCGGCCATACGTCGCAAGGCCCGTCGCAGGATTCTGGACGTGGCCAGTGCACTTACCGGCTGCAACCTGCCTGACACTACGCTGATTGTATCAACCAGCGGACGCAATGACTACCGCTGCAAGGGCTTTGACGTTTTTCTCGAATCTATGGCCCAGTTGCGTGCACAGCTGGCATCAGAAAAGGGACAGAACACGGAAGTGCTGGCCTTGATTGAGGTGCCTTGCTGGCTGAAAGGGCCGCGTGCCGACCTGCAGCAGGCTCTGGAAAATGCCGGCAAGCCCGGACAATGGCGCACGGCATTGCCTAACCCCGTAATCACGCACGACTTGTGGAACCTGAACGATGACCGCATTGTGCGGCAGATTTGGGATCTTGGTTTCCGCAACGAACAGCATGACCGCGTGAAAGTCTTGCTCGTTCCTTGCTATCTGGAAGGCAACGACGGCATTTTCAATCTGCCCTATTACCACCTGCTGGCAGCCAACGACCTGGCACTCTATCCCTCCTATTACGAACCCTGGGGCTATACGCCGCTCGAAAGCTGTGCGTTCCACACTCCCTGTGTGACCACCGACTTGAGCGGATTCGGACAGTGGGTCAACCAAGAACTCAAACATGCCGGCGAACTGGCTGACGGTGTAAAGGTGATACACCGCGATGACAGCAACTTCTTTGAGGTTGCAGCCGAAATGTGTCGCACAGTGCGCCTCATGTTGCTGCTCGATGCCAAGCAACGCGCAGCTTTGCGTCTCAATGTGTCGCGGCTGGCCGACAAGGCACAGTGGAAACACTTTATCAGCCATTACTACAAGGCATACGACTTCGCCCTGCGGGCTGCACAGCAGTAACACGCGGTGAACGCCACTCCTTAATTATATATAGCATATAAACCAAAAACGATAATCGGCGCTGAACCGCGCCAACAAACAACCAACCAATGAACATTAAAATCAGCAATGCGAACCAGCCCTCCTGGCGTGTGGTAACTGTCAAAAGCCATATACCCGAGGCACTGAAGAAGTTGGATGAACTGGCACACAACCTCTGGTGGTCATGGAACACCGAGGCGCGTGACCTCTTTGCCAGTCTCGATGAAGACCTGTGGCGCAAGGTAGGTCGCAATCCTATCGAACTGCTGCGCAGCATCGACTACGACCGTCTGAAAATGCTCTCGAAGGACAGCGAGACCATTGCCCGCATGGACAAGGTGTACGGCGACTTCCGCAAGTATATGGACGTGAAGCCCAACGCCAAGCGTGCCTCAGTGGCATACTTTTGCATGGAGTACGGTCTGAGCCACGTGTTGAAAATCTACTCAGGTGGTCTGGGCATTCTGGCCGGTGACTATCTGAAGGAGGCTTCCGACAGCAATGTCGACATGGTAGCCGTAGGCTTCCTCTATCGTTATGGCTATTTCACCCAGACCCTTTCGATGGACGGACAGCAGATTGCCAACTACGAGCCCCAGGACTTCGACAACCTGCCCATCGAACGTGTGCTTGATGCCGACGGCAACCAGATGATTGTCGATGTGCCCTACCCCAACTTCACGGTACACGCTTCGCTGTGGCGTGCCAATGTAGGTCGCATCGCCCTCTATCTGCTCGACACCGATAACGAAATGAACTCCGAGTTCGACCGTCGTATCACCCACTCTCTCTATGGTGGCGACTGGGAGAACCGTATCAAGCAGGAATACCTGCTGGGTATCGGTGGTATGCTGGCTCTGAAGAAGCTGGGCATCGAAAAGGAAATATATCACTGCAACGAAGGCCATGCCGCACTCTGCAACGTGCAGCGTCTGGCCGACTACGTGGAGAGCGGACTTTCGTTCGACGAAGCCCTCGAACTGGTGCGCGCCTCTTCGCTCTACACGGTGCATACGCCCGTACCTGCAGGCCACGACTACTTTGATGAGGGTCTGTTCAACAAATATATGAACCAGTTCCCTGCCCGCCTTGGCATCAGCTGGGATGACTTCATGGGTATGGGCCGCACCAATCCCGAAGATAAGGGCGAGAAGTTCTGCATGTCCACTTTCTTGTGCAAGACGTGTCAGGAAGTGAACGGCGTGAGCTGGCTGCATGGCCGCGTAAGCCAGCAGATGTTCAAGGGCATCTGGCCCGGCTACATGCCTTCGGCAGAACGTCCTAACCATGCTGAGCGCACCCACGAAGAGTGGTTCAACATCTACAACCCCCATCCCGAAGAAAGCCACGTAGGCTATGTGACCAACGGTGTACACCTTCCTACTTGGTGTGCTCGGGAGTGGCAGGCTGTCTATGCCAAGTATATCGGCAAGGACTATCTCCTTGACCAGAGCAACGAAGCTCTCTGGGAAAAGATTAAGCAGGTGCCCGATGAAGTAATCTGGAACACCCGTGTCCAGCTCAAGAACAAGCTCATCGAGTACATCCGTGCCCGCTTCCGCGAAAACTGGTTGCGCAATCAGGGTGACCCCTCGCTGGTTGTGAGCCTGCTCGACAAGATCAACCCCAACGCGCTGCTCATTGGTTTTGCCCGCCGCTTTGCCACCTACAAGCGTGCCCACCTGCTCTTCTCTGACCTCGACCGTCTCTCCAAGATTGTCAACAACCCCGACTACCCCGTGCAGTTCCTCTTTGCCGGCAAGGCACACCCTGCTGACGGTGCCGGTCAGGGCTTGATCAAGAAGATCTACGACATCTCACAGCGTCCTGAGTTCATGGGCAAGATTCTCTTCCTCGACAACTACGACATGCAGCTGGCACGCCGCCTCGTTTCGGGTGTAGACATCTGGATGAACACACCGACCCGTCCGCTCGAAGCATCGGGTACTTCTGGCGAAAAGGCACTGATGAATGGTGTGGTCAACCTCAGCGTGCTCGACGGCTGGTGGTATGAAGGCTATCGCGAAGGTGCCGGTTGGGCACTCACCGACCGCCGTACTTATCAGAATCAGGAACACCAGGACAAGCTCGACGCATCGACCATCTACTCGATGCTGGAGCAGGAAATCATCCCGCTCTACTATGCCCGCAACCGCAAGGGCTATTCTGAGAACTGGGTCCGCACGGTCAAGAACTCCATTGCCCACATTGCCCCCAACTACACCATGAAGCGCCAGCTCGATGACTACTACGAACGCTTCTACAACCCCGAAGCTGCCCGCTTCAAACTGCTTTCTGCCAAGAACGGACAGTTGGCCAAGGACATTGCTTCTTGGAAGGAAAGCGTGGCCCAGCGTTGGGACAACATCCGCGTCGTAAGTTCAGAGCGCAGCGACAACCTGCTGAACGGTTCACTCGAAAGCGGCCGCGAATTTACTGTGCGCCACATCATCGACGAACAGGGTCTTGAAGATGCCATTGGCGTAGACTTGGTAGTCATCAGTGGTTCTGATGGCAATGAGAGCATCCACGAGGTGATGCCCATGAATGTGGTTGGCCATGAAGGTAATCTCTACACCTTCGAGCTTACTTCGAGCATCGACCTCGCCGGTTCCTACAAGATTGCCTACCGTATGTATCCCAAGAACAGCAACCTGCCTAACCGTCAGGACTTCTGCTACGTTCGCTGGTTCAACTAACAGGCCACAACACGCAATGATACCGTGTCACTTCAAACCCTGAAGTCAACACGGAAACCATGATACCGGGGGCGGACATCCACAAGATGCCTGCCCCCGTTACTTTATCAGGATGGGTAGATGCAGCCAAACATTTCCTAAACAAAGTGAATGAGCTGGCTTTGTATGCTCACTTGCACTACCTTTGCATAAGGTAGGCTGCGTTCGGCAAAACTCTCAAGCAAGCTTGGAGTTCTGCGCTCACTTGCACTACCTTTGCATAAGGTAGGCTGCGTTCGGCAAAACTCTCAAGC
>JBJEAF010000104.1:0-1369 GCA_051868755.1 Alloprevotella sp. | reverse complement strand
AAGCTTGGAGTTCTGCGCTCACTTGCACTACCTTTGCATAACATAACGCATCCAAACGCTCAACAAAGCATCACGATGAAGAAGATACGCTATATCATCAATCCAATATCGGGCACCCAAGGCAAACAAGGCATTGCCGAACTGGCCCTGTCACATACCGACTCCACACGCTATGAAGTGGAGGTGGTCTACACGGAATATGCCGGTCATGCCTGCTTGTTGGCTGCCGAAGCTGTAGGCCGGGGTGTTGACGTGGTAGTTGCAGTAGGTGGTGACGGTACAGTAAACGAAGTGGGACGCGCATTGGTGCATACTTCTACCGCACTGGGCATCGTGCCCTGTGGCTCTGGCAATGGGCTGGCACGCCATTTGGCCTTACCGCTCGATGCACGCGGAGCCATTGATGTACTGAACCGTGGTGTGATACATACGCTCGACTATGGCACCATCGACAGCCGTCCTTTCTTCTGTACCTGCGGTGTTGGGTTCGATGCTTTTGTGAGCGAACGTTTTGCCACAGGTGGTCGTCGCGGATTGCTTGCATACGTCGAAAACACCCTGCGGTCAGGATTGAAGTATAAGCCTGAAACCTATTTTATTGAAGATGCCAACGGTACAGTCACCTGCAAAGCCTTTCTCATCGCATGTGCCAACGCCTCACAGTATGGAAACGACGCCTTCATTGCACCCTATGCCAGCATGAAGGACGGCCTGCTTGATGTTGTGGTGATGGAACCCTTCAATGCCATTGAGGCTCCTCAGGTAGCCTTGCAGCTCTTCAAAGGCACCTTGCCGGCCAACAGCCATGTCAAGACCTTTAAAGCTTCAAAGCTGCGCCTGCGCCGTGAAGGTGAAGGGGTTGCACACTTTGACGGAGATCCTTTCTGGACAGGAAATACCATCGACATCGAACTGCACCATGCTGCACTCAATGTCGTGGTGAATGCCGAAGGACTGCAAAAACCGCGCGACTGCCGCAAGAACCTCCTCCAGTTAGTTCCCGACTTCTTCGAAGAATGGAAAACCATGCCCGAAGTGCTGCTCAACCGTACAGGACAAGACCTGAAGAAACTGAACCGAAACCTCATCGAACTGCTGCGCAGGAGCAAGGACTGATAGGTCTGGTTATACCTTTGTATGACGGGTGTTACGGTCATGAGGTTATAACATTACTGTTGAACGTACGTAATCCATCCTTTTCGTAACTACCACAAACAAGTTGCCGCAAGCCCTTGCCTGTTCTTCCCGACATCAGACAAGATGGAAAGTCTGTTCTTCCTGTACTCCTCTGACATACACAACTTTTTGAGAATGGGGCTCAAGCCGAAATCCCGGTGCATTTATAGAAATCGAGAGGATAAAGTGTTAA
>JBJEAF010000103.1:0-14588 GCA_051868755.1 Alloprevotella sp. | reverse complement strand
GCAATGAGGCGTTTAATGCACGCCCCGAAGGGGCAACGAGCGCATAGCCCAGGGCGATGCCCTGGGCTATGCGCTCGTTGCCCCTTCGGGGCGTGCCTTGAACGCTTCATAATCCCGAGGCCTTTGGGCGTTATGCGCTTATGCCCCTTCGGGGCGTGCCTTGACCCCTTGTTAACTACCTGCATCTACTGCGAAACTTTAAAACCTAATTTATAGAACACCCCTTAACACTTTAACCTTTCGATTTTTATAAATGCACCGGGATTTCGGCTTGAGCCGGAAGAAGCCCAGAAACGACAGTCCTTTATCTAAAAAAAAGAAGAAATGAAGCATTTTATTAGTACCTTGTCTTGCATAGTACCAACCCTTTGCCTACTTTTGCAGCGTCGACAAGGAGCAAAAGGGCGGCTTGGTCCGGACAAACGCCCCGGTGCTCCACTCCAACCTAACATTACTCATCAACCTAACAGACTTCACCATGCAGATTGACAACGCCAAGTCACAAATGCGCAAAGGTATGCTGGACTACTGCGTGCTGCTGCTGCTGAGCCGCGAAGCCAGCTACGTGAACGACATCATCGTGCGCCTGAAGCAAGCCGAACTGATTGTGGTCGAAGGTACGCTCTACCCGCTGCTTACCCGACTCAAGAAGGACGGACTGCTGTGCTACGAATGGCGGGAGTCCACCCAAGGACCGCCACGCAAGTATTATGCACTGACCCCAGAGGGACAGGTATTCCTCGACGGACTGGACAGTGCCTGGAATGAGCTGGCACGTACCGTCGGACTGCTCAAGCAGATGGTGCCCGGGCTGCCGGCACCCCCCAAATAGCCTTTACTATAACCCCCACTCACCCACATCATGAAAAAGAATATCACCATCAACCTCTTCGGTTCACTCTATGCCATCGACGAAGATGCCGTCGACCTGCTCGAACGGTATTTGGACAACATGAAGCGTTACTTCAGCCAGCACGGCAAATATACTGCCGACGGTAGCGGCGACGAGATTGCCGACGACATCGAGCACCGGGTGGCCGAGCTGTTCTCTGAGCTGAAAGCCAACGGCGTGGAAGCCATCAGCATCGAACATGTACAGGAAATCATCAAGCGTATCGGCAATCCCGAGGAATGGGACGACACGGCCGAAAGCGAATCAACCGACGGTCCGCAGCAACCTCCCGAACCGCCACAGCCCGGACAGAACACGACAAATACAGGCAAGGAAGGCCTGCGCCGCAAGCTCTTCCGTGACCCCGACGACAAACTGCTGGGCGGCGTGATGTCGGGCCTCTGCCAGTTCTTTGGCGGAACCGACCCGCTTCCCTGGCGCATCATCCTGGTGCTGCTCTCCTTAGTCAGCCTGCAAACGGTTTCGATAGTCTACCTCATTGCCTGGGCCTTGCTCCCGCAAGCCAAGACGGCTGAGGACCGCCTGCGTATGCAAGGCCGTCCTGTCAATCCGCAAACACTCAACGAGGAACTGATGCGCACTGCCGAACAGGCCGGAGACTACCTGCGCTCGCCCCAGTTCCGCAACAGCTCGCGTTCCTTCTTGCAATCCGTGCTGCACTTTCTAACCATGGCCCTGCGCATGGTACTGCTGTTCGTCGCCGCCTCACTCATGCTGTTGCTACTGCTGTTCATCGTTGTCCTGGGCATCGCGCTCTTTGGCGGCATCAGCGTACTCACGGCCTACGGACTCATTGATGTCACCACCGCCACCCTCATCGAACAAAGCCCGACGGTGATGTGGCATACCGCCATTGCGGCCTCATCGGCCTTCGTGTGTCTGTTTATCGCTATCTATGCCTTGGTGCGTGCCTTGCTGCGTCCCGCTGGCAGCACTCCCATGCGCATGGGCAGCAAGCTCACGCTCACCATCCTGTTCGTCCTGTCATTAGCCTCGGCCATCACCTTCGGCATACTGGGCTTCATGCAGATGGAGCGCATCTGCCAGAAAGCCTTCGTGGAGCGCAACAGCCCGAACGGCTACTTCATGCTCTCGTCCGACACCGACCGGCTCGCGGAACTCAACTGGGAGCTCAAGGCATACAGCAACTGCAATGTCGGCGAGAGCCTGTTCCGCTGGACTGACAGCTTCGTGAATGACGACGACAGACTGGAGTACATGCGCTTCAACCGAGGCGAAAACCAAAAGGGCATGGAGGTACAGGTGGAACGTGCGGAAAGTCTGCCTGCCGGCCGTTACCATTTGGAATGTGTGGCCTACAGCAAGGGGCCCGGCGTGTGGGCCTACGCCCTGCCCGCAGGCAGTGCAGGTCCTGTGGTGGCCCAAGTGCCGCTCGACGACAGCCACGGCAACGGCAACCTGAACGCCCTGCCGGCTGACTCGCTGCTGCGCATTGCCTACTTCAGCGAGATGCTCCGGGGGCACGAGCGGCGGGACAACATCGACGACTTCAAGGAAGACTGGAGCATGGTGCGCTCTGCCTCGTTCGTCCACCCTGGCGGCGAACTGCGCTACGGCATCTGCAACCAAGGTGCGCTGATTGGCACACAGCCTGCCCAGAAGCCCGCCCGCAAGTTCGGCCTGCTCGACCTGCGCGTAGTGCCCGACAGCATCGGCTGAGACATCCCGGCCCTGCCATAACCAAGCCGCCGCCAACCGGAACAGTCCGGTTGGCGGCGGCTTTTCATGTACCTGCCCGCAGGGCGGGAATCATTCATCGATGTACTTCCATACGGAGGCATCGTTCTCCTTCTTGTTCGAGAGTTCGGTGAAGCTGTTGCCTGCCCGCTTCGAGTCGCTTACGGTTACGCTGCCGTCGAGCAGGGGCTGGCACTCATAGAATGCGATGCATTGGCACTGGGGTGCCTGATATATTCTTTTCATATCGTTTGCTTTTCCTTTTTATCTGTTACGGGGAACGGCCTTGACGTAGCGTTTCACGCCATTCACGATGTAGATACCGGGCTGGCTGATGCTGCCCAGGCGGCGGCCCTGCAGGTCGTAGATGACGGTGCACTGGGAGGGCGTGGCTACCAGCCCGCCCGATGCGGTCTCCACCTGACCGAAGTCGAAATGGAAGGCTACGGCAGCTTCAGTCGCTGTCGGTGAGTAGGCCATGTAAATCTTGTTGGCCGACACGCGGAAGTAGCCGCCGTTGTCGGTATCGTCGATAGAAATGGTCTCGGTGATGGGATTGCCGTCCTCGTCGGTTCCGTCCGTTTCCTGCGTATAACTCTGGCTACCGTCGGCATTGTATTCCAAGTAAGCCTTGTAGAGGCCCACCTCGCTGTCCATCACGCCGAAGAGGTAATAACTCCAACCCGCATCGCCAGCGAGGTAGCGAAGGTAAGGCGAACCTTTGAGCAGGTTATCCGCTACGGCAGTGCCTTCACTGGCAGAATAGCTCAGGCTGTAACTGCCTTCCGCACCACAGAGCACCACACCCGTATGGGCCGGGATGACACCTGTGATTTCAGTGAGCTTGGCACTGCCAGCCGTTTCGCCCTGCGGTTCGGTGAGCCCCGTCTGCTGGATGTAATAAGCCTGCAAACCCTCGGGGAGGGTTACGGGATAGGCCGAATAGAATCCGGCATAGCCGTAGGCTGACATCGACAGGGTGTGGGCCACGTCGGCCACATCGACTTCTTCGATGCGCCAGGCAGAAGCGGAGTTGAGTCCGCCAGACCAGTTTACAAGAGCGTTGTCCAATTCCTGAGCATGAACCAGGTTCCCGTTCAGCCGGACATTCAGCTGGCTGCTACCCAGCGGGCTGAACGTAACGGGATGCTTCGTCGTTTCCGACAGAGCGCGGGGCTGATACGTTCCTGTGGCATCATTCGTCAGATAAGTACCCGTGTGGAGGTTGCGCAGGTAGTAGTTGCCCGCTTCCTGCTCAAAGTACCACACTGCCGTAGCATCGGTATTCACCTTGTCCTTGCTCCACTTGGCCGTATGGCTGGTTACGTCTGCATAGGCCAAGGCACTGGTGCAGTAGGTGGCGGAGGTGCAGGCACTGCGCAGCACGTAGAACTTGTCGGTAGCGGGTTGCGTCACGACGAGTGCCTCGTTGGCGGCTACCAGTTTTTCGTAAGCGGCAGTCAGCGTTTCGTCCGTCACGTCTTCTGTACCCCAACCTTCGAGCTGTGCAGTGGCATTGTTGAAGGCCGAGGTGTACGCCGTGGCCAAGGAGGTCTGATAGTAACCGATGGCGGACGCATCCTGGAGGTCGGCGGGGAAGGCGTTCTCCGTGGTGGACAAATCGAACTTCGCCGTGCCGTGGTAATAATTGTAAAGCGTGTAGAAGGCTTCGCTTCTATCCCAAATGTCTACCTCCTCAAAGCGGAAGTTCGAGCCAGGGTCGTTAGCCGCGTTGTAGAAGCCCATGTTATAGTTCACACCGCTATTATTACTCATGTAGAACGTGGTGGTAGTGGTCGTTTCGTCGGAAATCGTCACCTTGTCGGCGGTGATGTTGTACCAGCCGCTCAATGAGTTGGTATTGGAAATCACCCATTCGTTCGTGCCGCATTCAACCGTGACAGCCTGGGATATGATTTTGCCTGCTCCTTCGGCGAAGTCGGTAGGGATGCAGGCTACCACCAAGTCGGGCGTGGCCTTGTTGACGATACGCACCTTCGGGGCTTCCGTACCCTTGACGAAGTACCAGCCCTGACGGTCGTTGCCGGCTTCAAAGGCAGCGAGCTTGATCTTGTTCTCTTCACCGTCCGCTGCCGTGCGGCTTTGGAACACAGGATACCCGTCGCGGTTGATGACAATCTTGTAGTACGTAGGGTTCTCCGTGTCGGTGGTCAGCTTCACGGGCAGGGCGGCATAGCCGATGGCTTCTTGCAGGGCAGCCTTCTGGGCTTCGAGCATCGTAACCTGTGCGGCCAGCTCTTCAGCCGTGGCAAATCCGTTGGCATTCACAGTCTGTGCCGTTTCAAGGGCCGCCTGCGCTGCATTCAGCACTTCATCGGTAAGGTTGAGAGAATTCTGGTAAGCAGTCTTCAACGTGGTGCATTCTTCGTCATTGAAGCAGTAGGCATAGAGCGATTGCAGTGACGCAATGGCAGCATTGATGTCTGTTCGGTCGGGCGCATTCTTCAAGGTGTTCAGCACTTCGTACTGGGCCTGCAAGTCCGCCTGAGCCTGCTGCAGTTGTTCCACCGAAGTGGCCATGTTGTAGCTGGCTTTTGCGGCCCGAATGGCATCGTACGTGTCAATGAGATCGCTTTCGGTGGCCATGCCGCAGTTGTCACCCAGACTGACCTCATACTTTGTCACGCGAGCCATGCCGAACTCTGCCATACAGAACCAATAGTGACCACCTGTCTGTTGATTTTTTGAATTGCCGGTTACGCGGAAGCGGATGTACTTGTAGGTTACGCCGTCCGCGCCCATCACCTCGCTGTTGTACACAGCGGAGTGTCCTGTGGGCAGGCCATTCTCGGTTGAGGTAAGCGTGGCCAAGGCCGTGTATGTTCCGTCGGCTTCATTACTGCCTTCCACAACCATAGAAGTGGGCTGGCCGTCGCCATCGTTACGCGTAGTATAGGTGAAGGCGAATTGTTCCATACCTTCTTCACCGCAGTACACGCGCAGGTAATGGTCTTCGGTGGAAGCCGTTCCGCTGTAGTCTGTATGCAGGTAGGTGGTGAGGTCGCCGTCAAGCAAGTGATAGCCATCTGTACCGGCTTCGGAATAGTCGCTGTTGTTACCAGTATAGGGCTTGTTGCAATAGAGGAAGCCCGCAGCATTCTCGTCCGTACTCTGCAAGGGGAAGTTGGCGGGCGTGAAGGTCACGGTGCCGCACTCGCCCAGCAACGTCTGCGTGTTGTCAATCACCGTCTGCAGCACGGCTTTGGCTGCATTCAGCTCGGCATTCTCGCCTTCATTGTAGGCGGCGAGCAAGGTTTCGTAGGCTGTGTTGAGCGTGCTGTACTGGTTGTCCAAATCCGTCTGCGTAGCCTCCTCATTGGCCAGCAAAGTGTTGGCATCGACCATGGCATCGGCAGCGGCAATCAGGGCGGCGTCGGTCAGCGTGGTGTACTTGGCGTCTTTGGAGTTCACCGTGCTTTCGGTACGGGTCAGTCCCAGCTCGGCCAAGCCGAACCAGTGGTGTCCGTTGATGGTGCTGGTATGGGTGGCATTGGTCACGGTCAGGCGGATGAACCGGTAGCCTGTACCCTCAGTGGCCAGCGCGGGCGAAGTGTAGCTTGCACCGCGCACATCGCCCGGCAGTCCGTCGGCATCCTTCGTCAGGGAAGCCAAGGTGGTAAAGTCGCTCACGTTGCCCTCGCTGTCCACGGTGTTGCTACCGGCCACGGTGATGGCGGTGGGGGCATCGGTGTTGCCGGCACTGGTGGGGAGGGTAACGTAGTTGAAGGTGAACTGCTCCAAGGATGCTCCTTCGCCGCAGTCTATCTGCAGGTAGTGATCCTCGTTGAGCGAAGTGCCCGTCCATTCGGAGTGGTAGTAAGTGGTGAGGTCGCCGTCGGTGAGCAGGTCGGTGCTGTGGCCTTGCTCCACCGAGTTGGAGGAAATGCGGTACTTGCTCATGTCCTGCACGCCCTTGACGCTCACATTGGCCATCTGGTCAATCAGTGCCTGCGTCTTCTCGGCCAGTTCCCTCAGGTTGGTCTGTGCCACCTGCACTTCGTCCTTGCTCACCATCGTGATGTACCAGTGGGAGTTGACGTTGCCTGTGTCACCCCAGCCCACGATGTTGTTGCCGCCGTCTTTGTGGATGAGCTGGTTATTGTCGCTGTACTTGATGCCCCAAGAGCCGTCTTCATTGTCAAGGAGCGTGTAACCGTAGGCCGTAGAACCTACCAAAAGGGCCACGCTCTGCACGAGATTGGCGGCGTAATCACCAAAGCTCTTGTTCTTGAGATAATAGGTGTCCGCAGCGCTGCCGGTCTCGAATACCCACTGTCCGGCTTCGGGCACATTGGCCACCACTACGCCGCCGCTCACAACAGTGGTGGCTACCTTCTGGGTGGTAGTCTCGGTCGTTACGTCGTCTACAGTGGTGGTAGTGGTCACTTCCACTTCGCTCAGGTAGCGCGTCTTGTCATTCTTGTTCACCAGCACGCAGGTGCTGCCCGGCACGAAAGCCACGCGGGCGTACTCGTTGGCCATCACGTTTTGGTACTCTTCGTTGAGAGCCTGATAGGCCGAAACGTAAGAGCCGGTCTCGGCATCCTTGTAGATGCTCAGTGCCTGCCCGTAGAGTGTTTGCAGCTTCTCCACAGCCGTATTCTTGTAGAAGCCTACCTTGGTGTAGCCGTTCGTGCCGCCTTCGTCCACCACGGCCAGCACTTGGGCCGCCTTGTCCAATGCGCCCTTGATCAGGCTCTCGGCAGCCGAACTGCCTTCGTAGGGCACTTCGGCCTGTGTGCCGTCGTCCGTCACGACCGTAACCACCGCCGTACCCTTGGCAATGGCCGAGACTGTGGCATCGCTCACGGGGAAGGAGTAGTCGGAGGAGAAGGCCATCAAGTTGCCGTCGGCATCGTAGATGAAGAAGCCCACGCCGCCCGTAGCTCCGGAGAGCTGGGCCGTGCCGTCGGTAACAGTGAGTTCGTAGGTGCCGCTCACAGGCGACTTCGTTTCATCCTGATAGGCCAGATAGCCGCCCAGGTCTGAGTAGGTCGTACCGTCCCAGAGCCTGCGCGCCGTAGTGCCGTCGTGCTTCACATAGGTGTCGCCGGCGGTGCAGTCGTTGATGAAGAGGATTTCGCAGTTCTCGCGATAGCCCTTGGCCTTGACGCTGGCAATGGCGGCATCGATGTCGTCCTGCGTCTGTGTGTATTCGGCATTGGAGTAGTCGCCCACGAAACGCTTGTCCATGACCTCGAAGAAGCCGTAGGCGCGGAAGAACTCGGTGAGGTCCTCGCCGGCGGCATCACACACCTTCTTGTAGAAGTGGAGCAGACTGGTCGTGCCCTGTTGGTCGTACTGGATGACCATGGGGTCGCGGCGCAGCATCTCGAAGAGGCGGGGCACGAACTTGGTGTTGTGGCCCACGAGGTGGTAGTAGAGCCAGAGCTTGTAGTACATCTGGGTCTGTGCCCAGATGTTGTTGGTGAAGAAGTCGTGTCCTTCTGTGTTGTAGGCTTTAAGCACGTTGGTGAGGTCGCCCTCTCCGCTATTGGTACGCGAGGTGCCGCGACCGTCGTACCACACGGCGACGTTCGAGAACATGTTGTTCGACACCTCGGTCAGGCCGCGCATATTGAGCAGCGACTGGTGCTGGTGGCCAATCTCATGTCCCGGCCCCCAGGTGACACCGCCCGACGAGCTTTCGTCGGTCATCTGCCCGATGATGTCGGGCAGGGTGCTGTAGTTGTAGTTCGAACTGGTCCAGCCGCCGGACATATAGCCCGTGCTGAGCGTGATGGCCAGACCGTGCATGCGATAGTGCTTGGAGTAATCGCAGCCGAAATTCCCGGTGCCGTCGTTGCCGGTGTAGGTGAAGATGTCGTGCTTCGTTTCGTCCCAAGCGTGGTAACGGGCGTTGGCCTCCGCTATTTCCTGCTCGCTGAGCAAGCCCATAACGAGACGTTCGCTCATCATGATGCGGTCCCAGCGTTCGAGCCATTGGGCAATGTTCACACGGCGCGTGTCGTCGCTCTGCTTGTTGAACCAGTAGCTGGTGCAGTAGTCAGCATGACCAGACTCGGGACTTTCATAGCAGAACTGGAAAATCATGTAGCGGCCCAGAATGGTCAGGTCCTCCATGACGTTGCGCTCGGCGTAGTAGTCCCAGTCGGCCTCGTTGTCGCCCTTGGGGTAGATGCAGTTGGACTGGAGCAGGTTATCGTTCTCGGCGGTCAGCGTGCCGTCGGCCTTGGTCAGGTGGGTTTCAACAGTCGAGAGGTTACGGCCGTCGTCGCAGCCTGTCGTAGCGGCATCGTGCGCCCAGAGGTCGTCGCCCACGGCGTTATAGAAGCCGTTGATGTTGCCGCCTTCGATGTGAATCTTCAGGTCAGGGAACTGCGTGAGGTCGAAGTCGGCCTTGTTGGTCGTGCCGTCCCACGACTTGAGGGTCTTGGCGGTGTAGTAGATGCAGGTCCAGGTCTTGTCGCCCCAATAGGGAATGACGTTCAAACCTTGGTGCAGCTCCACGCCGTCGTTGTAGTTGCCGCCCTGTCCGTGTCCCACGTAGCTGCCGAGATAGAGCGAGGCGTTGGCGGGCACTTCCTGGTCGACCATGACGAAGAGCACCTGCCGGTAGTTGCCGAAGATGCCGGTGGGGTTGTTCAGGTTGGTGTGGATGTTGATGCCCAAGCCGCTGTTGGTGCAGTCGCGCTCGGTGTAGACCTCATAGTTCTGTATGCGGAAGCGTTTGGCGTAATCGCCGTCCCACTCAGGTTTCGAGGTGTCGTAGTTGCTCTCGGTCCACGCTTCTTTCAGCGTGGCCGTGCCCGTCTGCTCTTTCCATATCTTCAGCACCATGGCCTGCAACGTGGAGGGCAACGCCTGGTAATAGGTATCGCCGGTGAGGGCCGTCTCGGTCATGGAAGCATAGCCCGACTGCAAGGTGGTGCAGGCTTTGTCGGTGAAGATAGCGTCGAGGGCTGTTTGGAAGCCACTGATTTGCGTGTCGGTGTACATCACCATCGCCAACGCAGCCCAGTTTGCCTCAATCGTAGCAGCATCGATGGACACCTCGGTGATGTCCCACTGGGTGGAAGCGTTGTCCGACGACCATCCCACGACGTTGCGGCTGCCGTCGAGGTGCATCAGCTTGTAGCCCCCGGTGGTATTGTCGACGCTGAGCGTGTTGTGCGTGGTGCCCACGGTCTGCAAGTAGAGATAGGTGTTGTCGGCAGTGCTTTCCTCCACCAACTGCCAGCGGGTGCTTTGGCCTTTTCCTTGCAGGTAGAGACCGTTGCCCATGTTGCGCAGGCGGTAGGTGTTGACACCGCCATTGTCTTTCACTTCACTGACGTACCACAATTGGGGATAGTCGGAGTCATCCGACCCTGAGGTAACGGTTTCGCCGTTTGCGCCTGCCAAGGTGGTGGCTGCCAAGGCGTAGGAGGACTGCCCTACGTTGGTGAAGCGGTACACCTTGCCCTGCTCCAAAACCGAAAGCTGGGCCTTGGAGACAAGTGCGGCAGAAAACAGCGACAGGAGGAGCGTTATCCTCCAAAACAGACTGTTTTTCATGATATGTTTAGGTTGTATTATAAATCAGTAAAACACGGTTACGAAGGCTGGCCGTAACCGTAACGCTTGTTGCGCAGAACGTGCGTCGGAGACACCATGAGCAGCCAAAGGCTACCCATCTAAAAACCTTTGGTCATCAATCAGGCAACAAACTGCTGCAAAAGTAGACTAAATTTCTTTTTGTGCACGTTTCCCAAGCCTTTTTATCGATGATTCCCAACAGAAAATATACAAACCGGGGCTTTTCTTGTTAGAACGGAGAATCTGTTGGCCAACTGCTACGGTCTGCGCGGGGCTGACCTGACGAAACAGCTGGCATTCGGGGCATGGCCCGCACAACCCGACATGGCAGAATGATGCCACGGCATGGCAGAAAACGGCCACGGCACTTAGGAAAAACAACTCGGCACTTAGGATTTTCTAAGTGCCGAGTTGTTTTTCCTAAGTGCCGAGTTGTTAAAGCCAGCCCTGCGGGCGCAAAATTCAAATCCGACAAAAGGCCGCGGAGTCCGCTTCGTGCAGCGGGCACACCTATATATATATAAGGAGTAGTTCAAGGCTCGGGACAATGAAGCGTTCAAGCCACGCCCCGAAGGGGCATAAGCGCATAACACCCAATGGCCTCGGGACAATGAAGCGTTCAAGCCACGCCCCGAAGGGGCATAAGCGCATAACACCCAATGGCCTCGGGACAATGAAGCGTTCAAGCCACGCCCCGAAGGGGCATAAGCGCATAGCCCAGGGCAACGCCCTGGGTATGTTGACCGCCGCAAATGCGCCCTGAAGGGGCAAAAGCGTTTGTACACAATGCTTGTCATCTAACGCTTTTGCCCTTTCAGTGCGACCTTCATCGCTTCGTTCTACCCAGGGCGTTGCCCTGGGCTATGCGCTGTTGCCCCTTCGGGGCCTGCCTTGAACGCTTCATCGTCCCCGAGATTCTTCTGGGCTATGCGCTGTGGCCCATACGGGGCGTGCCTTGAACGCTTATATGTGCGCTCACCCCAATGCCTGCTTGATGTCGTCGAGAATGTCCTCGACATCCTCAATGCCCACACTCAGGCGGATGAGGTCGGGAGCCACGCCAGCCTCCATCAACTGCTCATCGGAGAGCTGGCGGTGGGTGTGGCTGGCAGGATGCAGCACACAGGTGCGGGCGTCGGCCACATGGGTGACGATGCAAATCATCTTCAGGTTGTCCATGAAGCGGATGGCCTCTTCGCGGCTGCCCTTCAGGCCGAAGGCGATGACGCCGCAACCACCCTGCGGCAGATATTTCCGGGCCAGCTCATGGTACTTGTCACCGGGCAGACCGGCATAGCTCACCCATGCCACACGCGGGTCAGCTTGCAGGAACTCGGCCACGCGCTGCGCATTGGCACAGTGCTGGCGCATACGCAGATGCAGGGTCTCCAGCCCCAAATTGAGCAAGAAGGCATTCTCGGGACTCTGTATGCTGCCCAAGTCGCGCATGAGCTGGGCCGTGGCCTTGGTGATGTAGGCCATCTTGCCGAAACGCTTGGCGTAGGCCAGTCCGTGGTAGCTCTCGTCGGGGGCACACAGGCCGGGGAACTTGTCGGCATGGGCCAGCCAGTCGAAGTTGCCGCTGTCTACGATGCAGCCGCCCACGGCCGTGGCATGTCCGTCCATATACTTGGTGGTGGAGTGCGTCACAATGTCGGCCCCCCACTCAAAGGGCCTGCAGTTGATAGGCGTGGCAAAGGTGTTGTCGACAATGAGGGGCACGCCGTGGGCATGGGCCATACGGGCAAAGCGTTCGATGTCGAACACGTGGCCGCCGGGGTTGGATATGGTTTCGCCGAAGAAGCATTTCGTGTTCGGACGGAACGCCTTCTCGATTTCCTCGTCGGGCGCATCGGGGTCTACAAAGGTACATTCGATGCCCATCTTCTTCATCGTCACCCCGAAGAGGTTATAGGTGCCGCCGTAGATGGTGCTCGACGAGATGAAGTGGTCGCCTGCTTCGCAGATATTGAACACAGCATAGAACGAGGCTGCCTGTCCGCTGGCCGTGAGCATGGCTGCCACGCCTCCTTCGAGCTGGGCAATCTTCGAAGCCACGGCATCGTTGGTGGGATTCTGCAAGCGGGTATAGAAGTAGCCGTTGTCTTCCAAGTCAAAGAGGCGGGCCATCTGCTCGCTGTTGTCATACTTGAAAGTGGTGCTCTGGTAGATGGGGAGCACGCGCGGCTCGCCCTTCTTGGGCTGCCAGCCGGCCTGCACGCAAAGTGTGGATGGTTTCATAAATGCTTTTCTGATTTATGGTTGTTGATTTGCGGGTGCAAAGATAGGCCGTGTTCGCGATAGGAAACGACAACACAGTATAGTTTTCTGTGGATTCCTATCGTTTTCTATAGCACTATAGCACTCTATGAATAACTATAGTGGCTCTATAGAAGGCTATAGCACTCTATAAATGACTATAGCCTCCTATCCTGCCACTATCAGCAACCTTCTCCCAACGAAAATCGCACGAACCTGACGGATGAACGTCGGATTCGTGCGATTCTTATGCAGCGCGGTGCGCTTCGGCTCAACCGATGGTGAGCAGCGTCGTGCCTTCCATCACGCTGTCGCCGGCTGCCACGCAGATGCCAGTGACAGTACCGTCGGCCTCGGCGGTAATGTTGTTCTCCATCTTCATGGCTTCGAGCACCAGGACGGTGTCGCCCTTCTTGACAGCCTGACCTGCCTCCACCAATATCTTGGTCACTACACCGGGCAGGGGAGCCTTGACAGGCGCACCGGCACCGGGACCGCTCTTGGCGGCAGGAGCAGCAGGAGCAGCTGCGGCAGGAGCTGCGGGAGCAGGGGCAGCAGCAGGCACATCGGCCGTGCTGACGGTGGGAAGGTCTTCTTCGACTAACGAGGAACCGTGCATCTCTACTTCAAAGGGGATGCCGTTGACCTCAACCTTGGCCTTGGTGCCGACAATGCTGTCGATGGTCACATCGAACTGGGCACCGTTGATCGTATACTTGTACTGTTTCATCGAATGTTTGTCTTTTGAACTGTTGGGAGTGAGAGTGACAGACTAAAGCTGCGCCATGAGCGCGGAAGGGTTGTTCCACCCCGTGCGGTGGTGCTCAACCGTGATGATACCCGGCTCATCGTCGTGTACCACCTCTACGTCGTAGGACAGCAGGGCCAGCGCGATGGCTGCGGCGTAGGCCGGCATCTCGGCTTCGGTGGGCAGCGGGTACTCGCCGTTAACGAGCAGGGTAGCAATGGTGCCCTGCTTCTCGTCGAGGCGTATGGTCAGCTGCTGGTCGCCAATCGTATAGTGAAATGTCTTCATTGTCGGGAAGAGAGGGGGGAATAGATGATTAAAGGGGAATGTTGCCGTGCTTCTTGGCCGGACGGGTTTCGCGCTTGTTGGCCAGCTGCGCCAGAGCGCGGCAGATGCGGAAGCGCGTGTTGCGCGGTTCGATCACATCGTCCACGTAACCGAACTCGGCTGCCTTGTAGGGGTTGGTGAAGAGGTCGTTGTACTCCTTCTCCTTTTCGGCCAGGAAGGCCTTGGGGTCAGCCTGCTCCTTGGCTTCCTTGCCATTCAGGATGGCCACGGCACCCGATGCACCCATTACGGCGATTTCGGCCGAAGGCCAAGCGTAGTTGAGGTCAGCCTTGAGCTGCTTGCAGCCCATCACGATGTGGGAGCCGCCATAGCTCTTGCGCAACGTCACCGTGACCTTGGGCACGGTTGCCTCACCGTAGGCATAGAGCAGCTTGGCACCATGGTCGATGACGGCGTTGTACTCCTGGCCTGTACCGGGCAGGAAGCCGGGCACGTCGACGAGCGACACGATGGGAATGTTGAAGCAGTCGCAGAAGCGCACGAAACGGGCTGCCTTGCGCGAGGCGTTGCAGTCGAGCACACCGGCATACACGCTGGGCTGGTTGGCCACCACGCCCACGCTCTGGCCGTTGAAGCGGGCAAAGCCGATGATGATGTTGCGGGCAAAGTTGCGCTGCACTTCGAGGAACTCGCCGTTATCGACCACGGCACTGATTACCTTGTACATGTCGTAGGCCATGTTGGGATTGTCGGGGATGATTTCGTTGAGGGAATCTTCCTTGCGGTCAATGGGGTCGTTGCAGGGCACACGCGGTGCGCGCTCCATGTTGTTCTGCGGAATGTAGGAGAGCAGCCGGCGGATGAGCTGGGCAAACTCTTCTTCGGTCTTGGCCGTGAAGTGACACACGCCGCTCTTGGTGGAGTGGACGGCAGCGCCGCCCAGGTCTTCCTGCGTCACGTCTTCGCCGGTCACGGTCTTCACTACCTTCGGGCCGGTGAGGAACATGTAGCTGATGCCTTCGAGCATCACCACGAAGTCGGTGAGTGCGGGCGAGTAGACGGCACCGCCGGCACAGGGACCGCAGATACCCGAAATCTGGGGCACTACGCCGCTGGCCTCAA
>JBJEAF010000102.1:0-3577 GCA_051868755.1 Alloprevotella sp. | reverse complement strand
GGGTTGGCTTGACATCAGGGCGGGCAGGATGCCACGCCCTCCCAGTGCACCGTCGCTTCGGGTTGGCTTGACATCAGGGCGGGCAGGATGCCACGCCCTCCCAGTTACCAACCCGCATGGTATGCACAGACAATCACATGACAAGCGTTCAGCCCGTGCCTTGAACGCTTGCCGTGTGTGTAATAGGCGGAGAATGTCCTGTCGGTGAAGCTGCCTTTTTGACTGGATGAGAAAAACCTTGGCCTGCCGGCCCGTGGTGCTGGTGGCTGGGATGCGGCACAGGCCCGTCAGGGCATCATCATCATGCCAACAAGTCGCCGCGCTGTGATGACACAGCGCGGCGACTTGTTGCTATAGGGGCTCACGTAACGAGCAGAGAGACCGGTTATTTCGGTACGTGGCGTGTACTTCTGTTGATGACTTAGCGCACCAGCATTTTGCTCACTTGCACGGTGCCGTTGTCATAGACCGTGCGTTTCATGATGATGCCCTTGCTGAAGGGAGGCTGAAGGCGGATGCCGTTGAGGTCGTAATAACTCTCAGATACAATGCTCCTTCCCGCAGTGGTCATGTCCACACTCGCGGCATCAGGTGTAAATACAGGACGGATGCCGCAGCCTTCACTACGTGTGCATACGTTGTTCACATTGACACCGTAGGCGTCGAAGTCAAACTCAAAGGCATAGATAAAATCGTCCACACGCTCGTTCCACAGCGTTGAAGTCCAGTAGGAACCGTACGAGCCTACATCCCACATGTCGTCGCCGTGACGCACGCCATTATAGGGAAGGAAAATGGATGCACCGTTTATTTTGCTTGTGAAGCGCATTCCGGCTACGCCGTTGAGCGTACAGTCTTCGGTGGTAGTGTTCTTGTACAGCTCGACATACTCTTCGTGGGTCGGGATCCGCCATTTGCCGCCCCATTTCGCACGGGCCAGGTCGTAGTTTGTTGCTGAGATTTCCTCTGGCGGTGTGGCAGAGGGGTAGAGGTCATCGTTCACTTCGGTCAACAGGCCCGTAGGGTCAGCCCATCCGAAGTAGCCTCCGCACATTTCAGGGCTGTTGACTTGAGCAAATCCGTTGGCCGCACTGTCCATATTGCCTGTTGCCCAGTGTACCCCGAGTCCCATATCCACGTATGCATACCCATTGTGTACGCCGTCCGAATCTTCACCGCCGTTTTCTCCGGGATTGCTCGGGTCTTCTTCGCCGGGATTGTCAGACTGGTTGAAGTTTTTCCCTTCAGGAAGGACGGTTTTTGTGGCATTGACCACTTCGCCGGTCATGCCGTCCAGCAGCAAAGCTACGACTGAGAGACGGTCGGTGCGCTGAAGGGTAGAGGGAAGGTCGAGGCGGTAACGGTGTTGGGCAGGTGCAGCGACAGACACCTCTTCGGCAAGTTGTTCGCCGAGGTAGGAAGGATATATGCCGCGTGCCACATCGTAGAGCGGAATGTCCACGACTGCATCCATCTGCTCGAATCCGCCCATCTCCCCTTCATTCCCGCCGGCGTAGGCGTTCTTCTGCTTGTAGCCCACCACGCTGTCTTCAACAAGAATATAGGCCACATTGAACACTCCCGGACCTGTGTAGCCAAATTCCACATCGGTGGTGAGGTCTACGCCCAGACTGTCGTCGGTCCACGCGGCTGAAAGGTTGAGCCGTGCAAGGGAGGGGTTGGCACGTTGCTGCAAATAATATTCCTCAAACAGTTCGGGCGAAACCATCTGGCGCATAAGTGTGCGGTCAACGTTGACCGAGGGCCAGCTGATGAACCCGGTCGAAGCATCGTAGTCGGCTACGGTGAGAGGGTCATTGTTGTGTATGGCCACACCGATGAAGCTGTCATCGTATTTGGCCTTCATGTCGTGCATGGCCACTATGCCTCTCACGCACCATGAGCACCAAGTACCGGTACCCTCTTCGAAGAGGACGTTGCGCTCGAAGGTGTTGGCCACGTAATTGAAGGTCGTGCCGGCCCATACCTCTTCGGTGCATTTCTTGCCGTCAGTCTCTACGACATATACATCAAAATACCTGTACAGTCCTTCCTCCAGACCGTCGGCAAGAGGGACTTCGAGCTCAACGGTTTGGCTCCTGGAGGGTTGCAGCTGCACTTCGCGTGTGAGGTCGAAGCTAAACTGTTCGTTGAGCTCCACCTTGAACCCGACCGTATTGACGGTCTCGTTGCCGGTGTTGGTGAGCAGGCAGAGGGCAGTGATGCTGTCGCCTGCAGTGTAGTTGCTTTGCGAAAGGGTTACTTGCTTCAGCTCCACTTGTTGTGCCATGCCCCACTGGGGGAAGGCTAATGCCATGGAGAAGGCAATGAGTGAGAAGAATTGCTTCATAATGTTTATTTTAGGTTGTTAATCAGGTACATACTCCAGAATGTCAGAGGGCTGGCATTCCAAGGTTCTGCAAATGGCGTTGAGCGTAGAGAAGCGTATGGCCTTTGCCTTGCCCGTTTTTAGGATAGAAAGGTTGGCCGGGGTAATGCCTACCGCATCGGCCAAGGCGTTGAGCGAGGTTTTCCGCTGCGCCATTATCACATCGAGGTTTACTACGATTGCCATATTCAGATAATGTATTTATGCTCTTCTTCCATGTTCATGCCATGCTTGAAAATGTGGGCAGACAGGAGAGCCAGCGCACCCAAGGTGATGCTTACGGCATACTCTTCCAGCGACATGAAGGGCAGGATGGCGTAGTCGGTAAGTTGGAGTTGAAGACTAACCTGCCAGGCGCTCCATGCATCGTAGAGCACATTGAGTGTGTAGTGCGTCACCAAAAGCCAGCCAATCCAGTGCAGCGTGCGTACGTTTCGACGAGAGAAAATTTCGCCGCACGAAATGCGGCGTACAAAACGCACAAACATCACAATCACTGTACCCCATATGCAAAGGCTCAACAGTCCTGCTGTAAAACCAGCTATGCGCCAAAGAGGTTTGCGTACAGTTGGCACTACCACATTGCCTGTAGGTATGGCATATACATCGGTCCTACGAGACGTTTGGAGCGATTGGCAGCGGAATGCATGCAAGGAGGTGGGAAACAGGTAGACGGGGACACCTTCATGGCTATTGTCGGATTGCATGATGAAAAAGCGGGAGCCGGTCAGGCACACTTCGCCGCGAAAGGATGCAAGGGTGGTGTCGGGAGACAAGGGCTGACTGCTCACCTTCTGCACCAGCCGGAGGGAAGACAGGCCGGTCATGATAAACGAAGAAATGGCGGGTAGCATCACGATGAGCACTGTGAGTATACCTATCGCCATAACAGAAAACTTTCGCATCTGGTTCGTTGTTTAGAGGTTTAACTTGCGGGAGCAAAAATACGCAGTATTTCTGTAAAACGAAATATTTTTATTGTTTTTCGATAAATAATTCCTGTTGCTCTATCTGATGTCCTGTTGTTCTGCCGATGAGAGTGTGTCTGTTGGCCGCTTGTCCCCAGCATCTTTGAACAGGCCTTTTCATAGCAGTACTACTGATATGACGAAGAAGATATCTCCTTCGGCGATAGAAGATATCTCCTTCGGCGATAGAAGATATCTCCTCCGGCGATAGAAGATATCT
>JBJEAF010000101.1:0-3581 GCA_051868755.1 Alloprevotella sp. | reverse complement strand
GTAAGTGGAGGAAAGAGCATAGCGGGCTATGCGACTGACGAGACTTGCCAAAGGTCGCTCTAAAAAACAGTAGGCAGCCGGAATAAATGAGCTCACTCATGGGGCGTTATTTAAAACCTAATTTATAGAACACCCCTATACCCTGATTATTTCCGCGAGAATATGGAACAGTCCAACACCCCTCTCCCCGCTGCCGCATGTGCCGGTCAGGCACAGCAGGCCGAAATCGTATTACAGAACATGCTCACCCGCCGCAGTGTGCGCCGCTATCAGTCCACTCCTGTGCCGCAGCACCTGCTCGACCGCGTCATCGAAGCCGGCACCTACGCCGCTTCGGGCAAGAGCATGCAACCTTGGATCATCATTCAGGTGACTGACAAGGCCGTTCAGGAACGTCTGCGCAAGGTGAATGCCGAAATCATGGGCGCAGACCCCGGTGCCGACCCCTTCTATGGTGCGCCGGTCTACCTCATCGTGCTCTCAGAACGCCAAAACCGCAATCACGTCTACGACGGCACCCTGGTCATGGGCAACATGATGCTTGCGGCCCATGCGCTGGGCCTCGCCTCCTGCTGGATAAACCGTGCCCGCGAAGAGTTCGACATGCCCGAATGGCAGGAATGGCTCCGTCAGTTGGGCATTGAGGGCGACTATGAAGGCATCGGACATCTGGCCGTAGGCTACGCCGAAGGCGAACCGCGTCCGGCCAAGCCGCGCAAGCCCTGCGTCTACAGGGTATAGCCCCGTCAGATGTTGGCAAAAGTGCCTTTTAAAAGAAGATATACTTCAACTGCAGTAGAAGATATCTCCTACTGCCATAGAAGATAACTCCTACCGCCATAGAAGATAACTCCTACCGCCATAGAAGATATACTTCTCTGAAAAGTCTATGTGGCCTCTTCGGAAAGCGGCTATTATCCAAAGATCATGCACCGGGATTTCGGCTTGAGCCCTATAATCTTGTGCTGCGTTTATTAGTGCTTTTCCTAACAAATAGGGATTTTCAGTTTTCTCCCGTGCTGGTAACTTTGCCGCCGATTTCATAAGCACCGTCGTGCCACATGCAGGCTCTGCTGCCTCTCCCCACACGCACGACGCGACTACCTGAAAACCCTGAAACTATGTATATCATTCCCCTACTGACCGCAGTCCTGCCCCTCACAGCAGACTCGCTGAAAAACTTCAACATTGAGGAAGCCGTTGTGGTGGCCTCGCCCAAGGAAACCAGCCAGCTCCGCACGCAGCCCCTCAGTGTGTCGCTGTTCAATGACGAGAGCCTCGAACACCGAGGCGTGGGCAGCATGAAGGATCTGGCGGCCTTTGCCCCCAACTTCTATATGCCCGACTACGGCAGCCGCATCACTTCGGCCTGCTACATTCGCGGCATCGGTTCGCGCATCAACACCCCTGCGGTGGGCCTGTATGTCGATAATGTACCCTATATCGACAAGTCGGCCTACGACTTCGACTTCCACGACATAGAGCGCGTCGACGTGATGCGAGGCCCGCAAGGCACTCTCTATGGGCGTAACACCATGGGCGGTCTGGTCAGGGTGTTCACGGCCAATCCCATCACTCACCACGGCACCGAGCTACGTGCAGGCTGGACTTCGCGAACAGGTGGCCGCAGGGTGTCGTTCAACACCTACCTGCATCCGGCCGAACAGATGGGTGTCAGCGTGAGCGGTTATTATAAAGGCGAAAACGGCTTCTACACCAACCAGACCACAGGCCACAAGCAGGACGGCGAAGATGCTGCCGGCGGAAGGGTACGCTGGTCGTGGCGGCCCACTGAGGTGGTCAAGTTCGACTGGACGGCCAGCTTCGACCACAGTCAGGAGGATGCCTGCCCCTATTTCTATCTGGGCAGCACCGACGGCACAGACACTCCCGCCCGGCCGGCCATCGGACAGAACCGTCCGAGCACCTATCGCCGCAACCTGTTCAACACAGGCTTGGGCGTGGAACACCGTTTGCCGCAGATGGTGCTCACCTCCATCACCGCCTACCAGTATCTCGACGACCGCCTGTTCATGGACCAGGACTTCACCGCCTCCGACATCTTCTCGCTCGAACAGCAACAGCGCATGCACACTGTGAGCGAGGAAATCGCCCTGCGAAGCCATGCCGGCAGCGGAAGCTGGAAGTGGACAACGGGTCTCTTTGCCATGTATCAGGACCTGAACACGGATTGCCCCGTCACCTTCTATCAGGACGGTGTCAGCTATCTCAACGGACAGCTGGCGGCAGCGATGCCCCAACGTCCCGCCGTGTCAGTCGACTTCACTGGCAGCACACTGCCTTTTGTGTCACATCTCGAAACGCCATCGGCCAACGTGGCCCTGTTCCATCAGTCCACACTGAACGACCTGCTGCTGCCGGGCCTGTCGCTCACCTTGGGCCTGCGTCTCGACTATGACTACCGCAAGCTGACCCTGCGTTCGGGTACCGCCGATGCCGTTCCCTACCACTTTGGGCTGAACATGGGTCCGGCCATGTCAATGGACACCCAGCTGCAAGCTGATCCCGAGCTGAACGGCACGCTCAGCCACGACAGCTGGCAAGTGCTGCCCAAGGGGTCGCTCAACTACAGCTTGGGCCGCGACAGGGGAAATGTCTACTTCAGTGTAGCCAAGGGCTACCGTTCGGGAGGCTACAACATTCAGTCCTATTCCGATTTGAGCCAGATGCAGTTGCGTCGCCAGATTATGTTGGGCGTGGCAGACTACAGCACCCAGACCATCAACAGCCTCCCCCTGCCCGAAAGCAGCAAGGAAGCCGCATTGGCTGGCATGAACGCCGTGTTGCAGCAGTACACGCCGGCAGAACCCGACATCAACACCCTCTATTACAAGCCCGAATACACCTGGAGCTATGAGTTCGGTGCGCACCTCAATTTGGCCGACAAGGCCCTGCAGTTGGATGTAGCCACCTTCTATATGCACACGCGCGACCAGCAGCTGGCCCGCTTTGCCGCGAGCGGCATGGGGCGCGTTATGGTTAATGCCGGACGCAGCCGCAGCTGTGGTGTAGAAGCATCGCTGCGCTCCGTGCTGCTGTCTGACCGCTTGCAGTTGGCAGCCACCTATGGCTACACCGATGCCGTCTTTACAAGCTACAACTTAGGCTCGCCGGCTGAAGGGATGCCCGCCATCGACTACACTGACAACCGTGTGCCCTTTGTGCCGGCCCATACCTTCAGTGCCTCGGCCGATTTCCGCCAGCCCCTTCGTCATGCCACCTTCAAGGCCCTGTCGTGCGGAGTAGACGTGCGCGGTGCAGGTTCAGTCATGTGGGATGAAGCCAACACCTTCAGCCAGGATTTCTATGCCAACCTCGCCTTGCGTCTCGGCATAGAGTTGTCGGGCAATGTCACCCTCGAAGCCTGGGGTCGCAATCTCACCGCCTCGCGCTATGCCACCTTCAGTTTCGACAGCATGAACCGCCGCTTTGCCCAGTACAATGCCCCCCGCCATTTCGGTGTGGATGTAAAGTGGAAGTTCTGACACCAGGTTGCCGATTCCAAAACTCAGAAGTCGCAAGGCCAAGGGTAGGGTAGGCCCCCTATGCCCTTGGCCTTT
>JBJEAF010000100.1:0-14877 GCA_051868755.1 Alloprevotella sp. | reverse complement strand
CCGCTTAAATATATTTCTGGCGGGCTGGAAGCCCGCCCTCCCAGCCGTTAGCGCTTCAAGCCGGCAGTTGTCAATTCCCAAACCTGATTGAACTTGCGAGGCTTCCCAAACGCTACTTCACGACCACCTCATCGGTAAACACCCAACCGCCCCATGCGGCGGGCAGAGCCTGTATGCGCACATAGCGTGCCCGGCAGCCGCGTCCCCTCCAGCAGCAGGTGCGTATGTCGGGCTGCACCGTGCGTTGCGAGGGATACTGCTGGTGGCACAGTTCGGTGAAGTGCGCACCGTCGGCCGACACCGAAACCCTGAACGACGAAGGATAGTAGATTTCAGCCCCGCAGGACTGCATGAAGTCACACTGCACCTGCCGCACGGTCTGCATCCGGCCCAAATCGACCGTCACGTCCAACCTGTCGCCCTTGATGAAACCCTGCCACCGGCCGTCAGAGGGCGACCAGCCGCCCCGCCAGCCGTCGGTAAGCGCGTCTGGCCCCGTTGAGGCATAGCGCGGGTGGTAGGGCAGGGCGTAGCTGACCTGTGCGCCGCGGGCTTTGTGGGATATGCGAGTGCGTGCCTCGCGCCGTTCGCCCTGTTCCTTCCGCAGGTCGAAGGCCTCCGTCCGCTGCTGTTCGTTCAGTTGTTTCATCACGCGCGCGGCTCTCTCCTTAAATTCGGCGGGGTCCTTGTCCGCATCGCCCTTCCAGCCTGTTTCGGCCAGTGCCAGTGCGCGCGGATAGAGCATATATTCTAACTGGCCCTGCGTGGGCACATATTCCGTCCACAGGTTTCCCTGTACCCCCAGCAGCCGGCTGCTGAGGCTGTCAGGCAGGAACTGGGAGGGGGCGAAGCCATACACCTTGTCGAAGGGAAGGTAGCCCCCGATGGCTTCGGGTTGGCTGGGAGGAGCATCCTGATAGCTGTCAAGGTAGCAGAAGGCACCGGGCGACATCACCACCTCATAACCCAGTTGCGCGGCCCGGCAGGCTGTGGCGGCATCGCGCCATACCATGATGGCCGTACCTTCGGGCAGTCCCGGAGCAGTCACCTCGTCCCACGCCAGCATGTGACGGCCGTGCTGCTCCAGGAAGCGGGCCATGCGCTCCATGAAGTAGTGTTGCAACTCGTCCACATGGTGCAGCCCCAGCTGCCGCATCCGTTCGCGGCAGCGCGGACAATCAGCCCACGAAGCCTTGCCGGCCTCGTCGCCGCCCAGATGAATGTAGGTTGAGGGGAACACCTGCATCACTTCGGCCAGCACCTCTTGGAGAAACAGGAACGCCGCTTCGCTGCCCGGGCAGAAGTCGGCCTGTCTATAAGGCTCGTGCGTGCACGACAGTTCGGGATAGGCCGTGAGCACCTCTTCCGAGTGAGCCGGCATTTCAATTTCGGGCACGACCGTGATGCCGCGCTGCGCGGCGTATGCCACCAGTTCGCGCAGCTCCTGTTGGGTATAGAAGCCGCCGTATGCGCCCGGAGTCTGGGCCGAAGCGTAGTGGCGCGGCGTGTCGTTCCACCAGGTCTTCCAGAGCGAGTCGGTGCGCCAGGCTCCTATTTCGGTGAGCAGCGGGAACCGTTTTATCTCCATGCGCCAGCCCGCCGCATCGGTCAGGTGGAGGTGCAGGCGGTTCAGCTTGACCGCAGCCATCAGGTCTATCTGCCGCTTGAGGCAGTCTGTGCTGAAGAAGTGGCGCGACACGTCGATCATCAGTCCGCGCCAGCGGCAGGCAGGGTAGTCGCTGATACGGCAGCATGCCAGCCGTCCGCCTTGCATCAGCTGTTGCAGCGTCTGTGCGGCACGCAGGAATCCCAATTCCCCTGCGGCGGCAATGCGCACCGTGTCGCGGCTGACGTGTAGCCGATAAGCTTCGGGCCGGTCGCCCCATTCCGCGCTTTGCTCGCAGCGCACCAAGCGTGCGGTCTGGTTTGTGGCAGTCTGTTCCAGCAGTTCTGCCACCGGACGCACATCCATGCCCGACAGGTTCTCAAACCGATAGGGACGGTCGGTGCGGAAGCTTCCCTTGTCCCACTCACATTGTCTGGGGCGGGGCAGCAGGACGGGTTGGGCGTGCAGGAGGAGTGCCGGTGCGGCACATAGAATCAATAGAAACAGGGCTTTCATGGTGTCAGGTTTCGGTGCGTGCAGCAAAGTTAAGGATTGCGCGCCAATGTGGTGCTGTCTGTTCCGCTTTTTTCCAGTCCACCGCCCCAATAGGGATTCCGGCAGCCAGCGGTGTGCCTACATTTTTTGTTATACAAGTCCCCGTATTTCCAAAAATGTGTATATTTGCAAGCCTATAAATCCTGACGCAATGAAAGCAAACGAACAAACCTATCAGCAGATACAGCGTGCCCTGCGCAAGGCCGCTTCAAAGTTTCCCGCCAACCCCGACTGCTTGCCGCTCACCGACCTCTATCTGCAAGTGAAGCAGGAAAGCGGCGAGTTGCTGGTTTTTGACGATGACGACCACGAACTGACACGCTGTGTGGTCGAGGAGTGGATAGGCAACAACGACGAGCACTTCTACACCGAGGTGCAGCCCGTGCTGATCACCGCCATCACAGGCATCAAGGAGGTGACGGAACACGTGCAGGTGCTGAAGCCCTATTCGTATGTGCTGATTGGCGAAGACCGCGAAACGATAGCCGACCTGTATTTGGTGGACGACGAAACGATTGTCCTCAGCGGCGACCTGATGCAGGGGCTGGGCGAGGACCTCGACCACTTCTGGGAACAGCTCTCAGCTGAGTGAGCCGTTTCGGCCCATTCTGACCCGTCCGATGAGGCTGCCCCGCTTGGCAGCAGCGTCATCATCCAGACCGAATCGGACTGATTCGAGTCGGCTGGCAGAAACTAAACATCCCTTAACTCCATGGCCGTTTGTGCGCGCTCTCAGGTAGAGAAAAGAGCGCGCCATATACGTTTTATGTCCTTTTCCTACAAAAAATAGGGCAAAACATCTCTTTGATTGGAAATAATACATACATTTGCAAGCCAAAATAACAAAAAGTCAGCATTTCTGTAAGATTTGTTTCGTGGGTGAAGAAGTGCCACGGGCTGTTTCCGCCTTCTTGTCGGACTGAATGAAACACTTGCAGGACGGACTGACAGGACATATATTGCCGGTGCGGAGCAGGCCGCTGGCCTGTAGCAAACTGGAAATAAGATAATAGCGGCAAGAGCGGTCACCGTTTCTGCCACCACAAATTCTATTTGACGAAAGTATGATGAAGAATAAGTTGCGTAGTGCATTCAGCACCGAAGGAAGGCGCATGGCTGGAGCCAGAGCCTTGTGGATAGCCACAGGCATGAAACGTGAGCAGATGGGCAAGCCCATTATTGCCATAGCCAACTCTTTCACCCAATTCGTGCCCGGTCATACCCACCTGCATGAGGTGGGCCAGTTGGTGAAAGCCGAAATAGAGAAGCTGGGGTGCTACGCTGCCGAGTTCAACACGATAGCCATTGACGACGGCATTGCCATGGGACACGATGGTATGCTCTATTCGCTGCCTTCGCGCGACATCATTGCCGACAGTGTGGAGTACATGGTGCAGGCCCACAAGGCCGATGCACTGGTATGCATTTCCAATTGCGACAAAATCACGCCGGGCATGCTGATGGCTGCCATGCGCCTGAACATTCCCACCGTATTCGTGAGCGGCGGCCCGATGGAGGCCGGCCACTATAAGGGCGAGAATGTGGACCTTGTCAGTGCGATGGTGAAAGGCGCGGACCAGTCGGTCAGCGACGACGAGCTGGCCGAGGTAGAAGCGCGTGCCTGTCCGGGCTGCGGCTCGTGTTCGGGCATGTTCACAGCCAACTCCATGAACTGCCTGACCGAAGCGCTCGGCCTGTCGCTGCCGGGCAACGGAACGATTCTGGCTACACACGTCAACCGCCGCCGCCTGTTTGAGGATGCCGCGAAGCTCGTGGTGGAGAACGCCTATAAATATTATAGGGACGGCGACGAAAGCGTGTTGCCCCGCAGCATCGCCACGCGCCAGGCTTTCCTGAACGCCATGACCCTCGACATAGCCATGGGCGGCTCGACCAATACCGTGCTTCACCTGCTGGCTGTGGCCAACGAGGCGGGCGTGGACTTCTGCATGGCCGACATCGACCAGCTGAGCCGCAAGGTGCCCTGCCTGTGCAAGCTGGCCCCCAATACCCAGCGCTACTCGGTACAGGAGTGTAATCGTGCGGGCGGCGTGATGGGCATTATGGGCGAACTGGCTAAAGGCGGCCTCTTGGCCTTGGATGCCCTGCGCGTCAATGGCCAGACCTTGGGCCACGACATTGCCCGATACTGCATTACCGGCGAAACCGTTGACAGCGAGGCCGAACGCATCTACCGCAGCGCACCGGCAGGCAAGTTCTGTACGCAGATGGGCGTGCAGCAGGCAGAATGGCCCAGCTTGGACACAGACCGCGAAAACGGCTGCATCCGTTCGCTGGAACATGCCTATACCCGCGACGGCGGTCTGGCGGTGTTGTTTGGCAATATCGCACAGGACGGCTGTGTCATCAAGACGGCCGGCGTGGACGAAAGCCTGTGGCACTTTGAAGGTCCGGCCCGCGTGTTTGACTCGCAGGATGCTGCCTGCGAGGGCATCTTGGGCGGCAAGGTGCAGGCCGGCGACGTGGTGGTCATTACCCACGAAGGCCCCAAGGGCGGCCCGGGTATGCAGGAAATGCTCTATCCCACCTCCTACATCAAGAGCCGCCATCTGGGCAAAGCCTGTGCGCTGATTACCGACGGACGCTTTTCGGGCGGCACATCGGGATTGAGCGTAGGACATATCTCACCCGAGGCTGCGGCTGGCGGTGCCATTGGCAAGATTGTGGACGGCGACATCATCGAAATCGACATACCGGCGCGCAGGCTCTGCGTACACCTTTCGGACGAAGAACTGGCGGCCCGCCCCATGCGTCCCTTGGAGCGTCAGCGCGAGGTGTCGAAGGCCCTCAGAGCCTATGCCTCCATGGTGAGCAGTGCCGACAAGGGCGGCGTGCGCGAAATCTGACGGCGCAGCTCCGGTGTGTGAAACGCTACAAGGTAAACGATGCAGCCCGATGGGGTAGAAACCTTGTAGAATCTCCTCTTTATCTCAAAACTTGATTAGACTATGACCCAAAAGATAACAGGTGCAGAAATACTGATGCGTGCCTTGATCGACGAAGGAGTGAAAACACTCTTCGGCTATCCGGGCGGGGCCATTATGCCTGTCTATGACGCGCTCTATGATTACCGCGACCGGCTGAACCACATCTTGGTGCGGCACGAGCAGGCCGCTGCCCATGCAGCCGAGGGTTATGCCCGTGTGAGCGGACAGACCGGTGTGTGCTTGGTGACGAGCGGTCCGGGAGCCACGAACACGATAACCGGCATTGCCGATGCCATGATGGACAGCACGCCCATGGTCGTCATTATGGGCCAGGTCGGGGCGCAGATGCTGGGCACCGATGCTTTTCAGGAGTGCGACATGGTGGACATCACGCAGCCCATCTGCAAATGGGCTTATCAGATACGTTCGGCTAAGGATGTGGCCTGGGCCGTACACCGTGCCTTCTACATTGCCGGCAGCGGACGTCCCGGACCTGTAGTGCTCGACTTCGCCAAGAATGCTCAGTTAGAGCTGGCAGAATATGTGCCCGGCACCATCGACTTTATCCGCAGCTACGTGCCGGTACCTGCCACATCGAAGCAGAGCGTGCTCGACGCTGCTGCGCTCATCAATGCCGCCAAGCGCCCCTTGGTGCTGGTGGGACAGGGCGTAGAGCTGGGCCATGCGCAGCAGGAACTCAGGGACTTCATCGAGAAGGCCGGAATGCCTGCGGGATGTACGCTGCTCGGACTTTCGGCCTTGCCCACAGACCACCCGCTGAACGTGGGAATGCTGGGCATGCACGGCTCGCTCGGGTCGAACAAGAAGACTCAGGAGTGCGACCTGCTCATTGCCGTGGGTATGCGCTTTGACGACCGCATCACGGGCAAGCTCGACACCTACGCCCGCCAGGCCAAGAAGATACACTTTGACATTGACCCTTCGGAAGTCGACAAGAACGTGAAGGTCGATGTGGCTGTGCTGGGCGACTGTAAGGAGACACTGCCCGCCGTGACCGAGCTGCTCGAAGCGAAGGAGCACACAGCGTGGCGTGAAAGTTTCCGCCAGTGGGATGCGCTCGAAGCCGAGGCTGTCATAGATCCGCAGATTCATCCGGCTCAGGGCGCGCTGCGTATGGGCGAGGTGGTGCGCCGGGTGTCGGAACTGACACACGACAAGGCCATCATGGTGACCGACGTGGGCCAAAACCAGATGATGGCGGCCCGCTATTTCCGCTTCACTGAAAAGCGCAGCGTGGTCACATCAGGCGGCATGGGTACCATGGGCTACGGACTGCCCGCAGCCATCGGCGCCACGTTTGGCGCACCGCAGCGCACGGTCTGCCTCTTTCTGGGCGACGGCGGCCTGCAGATGACCATTGAAGAACTGGGCACCATTATGGAACAGCAGGCTCCGGTAAAAATCATCCTGCTCAACAACAACTATCTGGGCAATGTGCGCCAGTGGCAGCAGCTCTTCTTCCGCAAGCGCTATTCCTTCACCCCCATGATGAACCCCGACTACGAAAAGATAGCCGAAGCCTACGGTATTCCGGCACTGACCGTGACCGAGCGCGACAAGCTCGACGAGGCCATCAGGCAGATGCTGGCAGCTCCGGGCCCCTTCCTCTTGCAGGCAGCCGTCATGGAGGAGGACAACGTGATGCCCATGTGCTGTCCGGGCCACGATGTCGATGACATGATTCTTTCTTCGAATGAGTCCAACTAATAAAAGAACAGCTTATGACTATCCATGCAAATACAGCCCCCGAAGTTGGCGAAACTTCCACTGAGCAGCAGCCCGTGCAGGATGACGGCGTGAAGCTGTTTACCATTATCGTGTTCTCCGAGAATCTGGCCGGCGTGCTCAATTCGGTGACCAACGTGTTTACCCGCCGTCAGCTGAACATAGAGAGCCTCAATGTCTCGGCTTCAGGTTTCGAGCACATTCACCGTTATACCATCACCACCTACACCGACGAACGCACCATCAAGACGGTTGTGAAGCAGCTCGAAAAGAAGATTGACGTGCTGCGAGCCGGCTACTATACGAGCGATGAGGTGTATGTGATGGACCAGGCACTCTACAAGATTGCCACGGCCCGCTTAGTCAGCAACCGGGAGATTTCGAAGGCCATCCGCCTCTATGACGGCAAGATTGTGGAGGTGAACAACACCTATGCCATCGTGTCGAAGGAGGGATTGCCCGAGGAGACCATGGCCCTGTACGACAAGCTGAAGGCTTGCGACTGTCTGTTGCAATATGTCAGCTCGGGCGTGGTGGCAGTGACCAAGAGCCACCGCGAACCATTGGCGGAGTTCCTGCAGCTGCGTCAGGAGGAAATGCGCGCGAACCGCACATTGGCAGATATATAGGAAGCAGTTAAGAGTTTGGAGTCTAAAGTTGAGAGTTTGGCAGATTGGCGTTGAGGGCTGAAGATTAGTTTCCGCTCTCTCATTTCTCACCTCCGCTCTCAGATTTCCAATTACGATGAATTTCAAATTTCAAACCAAAAACAAAATATGGCACAATTGAATTTTGGCGGCGTTGTCGAAGAAGTGATGACCCGCGAAGAGTTTCCGCTTGAGAAGGCGCGTGAAGTGTTGAAGAACGAAACGATCGCCGTGCTCGGCTATGGTGTGCAAGGCCCGGGACAGGCTTGCAACCTGCGTGACAACGGCTTCAATGTCATTGTCGGACAGCGTCCGGGCAAGACCTACGACAAGGCCGTGGCCGATGGTTGGGTTCCCGGCGAAACCCTCTTCTCTTTAGAGGAGGCCGCACAGCGTGGCACCATTGTCTGCATGTTGCTCTCCGATGCAGCCCAGATGCAGCTTTGGCCTACCTTGAAGCCCTATCTCACCACGGGCAAGACGCTCTATTTCTCCCACGGCTTTGCCATCACTTGGAACGACCGCACGGGTGTGGTTCCTCCTGCTGACATTGATGTCATCATGGTAGCTCCCAAGGGTTCGGGCACTTCGCTCCGCACCATGTTCCTCGAAGGCCGCGGCCTGAACTCTTCCTATGCGGTTTATCAGGACCATTCAGGCCATGCCACCGAGAAGGTGCTGGCATTCGGTGTGGGCATCGGTTCGGGCTATCTGTTCAAGACCGACTTCAAGCGTGAGGCCACCAGTGACCTTACGGGCGAACGCGGTTCGCTGATGGGTGCCGTACAGGGCTTGTTTCTGGCACAGTACGAAACGCTGCGCGAGCACGGACACACACCTTCGGAGGCTTTCAACGAAACGGTCGAAGAGTTCACACAGTCGCTCATCCCCATGATTGGCAAGAACGGTATGGACTGGATGTATGCCAACTGCTCCACCACAGCCCAGCGCGGTGCCTTGGACTGGATGGGCCCCTTCCACGATGCCATCAAGCCGGTTATGGAGAAGCTCTATCAGAGTGTGGCCAGCGGCAACGAGGCCCAGATTTCTATCGACAGCAACTCGAAGCCCGACTATCGCGTAGGTCTGGAGGCCGAACTGAAGGCTCTCCGCGAAAGCGAAATGTGGCGTGCTGGCGAGACGGTGCGCAAACTCCGTCCTGAGAACAACTGATCAAGTCACACAAGGGGGGCACATACCCCAATCATATAAAAGGTGTCGCAAACGCGCAGAAGTGCGTTTGCGACACCTTTTCTGTATAGGGGTTGTTCTCAGGCACGCCCTCCCAGTGTGCCGTCGCCTCAAGTCAGCTTGACAACGGGCGGGCCTTTGCTCGCCCTCCCAGTGCACCGTCGCCTCAAGTCAGCTTGACAACGGGCGGGCTGGAAGCCACGCCCTCCCAGTGCACCGTCGCTTCCTATCCCCCGGCTTTTGTTATTTGGGGCTTCGCTTCATTCCATAATCACTTACTTTGGATAAGATTGGCTGCGTTCGGCAAAGCTTGGGGCAAGCTTGGCTCTGCGCTCACTTGCACAATCTTTGGATAATCACCAGCCCGTGGTGTCGAACCCGGCAGCCTTGTACCATTCCGTCTGGCTGAACGATGTGTTCAGGTCACCGTGGGGCGTGCTCTTGGCCCGGTCGGTATACACTTTCTGGGGCACAAAGAGGCTCACTCCCCGGTAGTTGTCAGTGGCCAAAGGCATGGTCTGATAATCATTGTAGGACGGGCCTATCCAGTACCGCTGGGTCGCCCCGTAGTAGGTGATGGCTTCGTTCAGGGCCTGTCCGACCCGTGCCGTGTCGGCTGGGTCAAGCAGGGCAGCCAGACTCTGGCGGGCATCGTAGTTGTGTGGGCGGTAGAAGTAGTTGGAACAATACGCCTGGTAGTTCAACACCTGACTCATGTCGGGCGACTGTCTGTCAGCCAGTGCGGAGCGCGGGAGAGCCTCCTTCAGGGCTTCGGCCAACGGTTCGAGCTTGTCGGTTTGCAGGCAGGAAATGACCAGTCCGTAGTCGCCATAGAGGGAACTGAGCGCGGCATCCTGTACATCCTGCAGATAGAGGCGGGCTATGTCGGCGGGGTCATCGCTGAACAGTCCCTGAGCCACTTCGTTGGTGTAGTAAGAGCCGGCAGCGGGTATGGCCATGGGGGACGCCACGATGTAGTCGGTCTGGTGGCGCAGGGCATAGGCCACTTCGAGGTTCTGCATGAGGCAGGCATCGAAGAAGATGTACCGGCAGTGTATGCCTGCATCGGCAATGGCCTGGGCCATGTCCTCCACATTCATTTGTGCCCCGTTATCGCCCATGCCGCCTGTCGGGCCGCTGTCAATGCCGAATGAGAAGGGGCGGAGCTGCGTGCGGCTGCCAGATGCAGGGCCTTCAAATGAAGGGTAGTTCGTGTTGGTCGCCGGAATCCAGCCGTCGGCGTGCGACCACATGACCAGTCCGTATTCCCGGGCTGGATAGTCCTTGGCTACGATTTCGAGCACTTCCTGCAAGCGTCGGGGACTGGTCGAGCAGATGTCGGTGTCCCATTGTTTCAGCAGTTTCGGCGCATTGTCCTGGGCTGTGACTTGGTAGAGTCGGGGAGCTTTGTTGTCATCGATGAACATCAGCAGGCGGTTATGGCGGGCCACACTGGCATGGGCGTTCATGATTTCGGCAGAGTCGGTGGCGTGGCAGTTGTAGAATCCCAGAGAGTTCTGGGCACACATGTAAACCAGCACGGTGCGCTGTGCTGTTTCGCCGGGTTGTAATGGCTTGTTGTCGTCATGGTCGCTGCATGCACACAGGCAGCCGAGCATGGCAATCAGCAGAAGGGTAAGGATATGTTTCATAGTTTGTGTAAAGAGTCGGGGATGAATGTAATGTCAATCTTTTTGAAGCCCATGGCCGCGAAGATGCGGGTGAACTGGTTGCGGGCATTCTCTTCGGCAGCATGCAGGTTGGCAGGTGTGAGCAGCCGGCGCAGCATGGCCTGACGGGCCTGCCGGTAGAGCTGCTCGCGGGCTTCGGGCGGAATGCTGCCCTTCTCGTAGAACGAGCGTGTGCGGGCTTCGTCGATGAACAGCGTGTCGAGCAGCGAGACGGCTGGCAACCGCAGGCGGCAGGCTGAGTCGGGCAGCGAGGTGAACCAGTCTTCGGACAACTGCTGCATGTCGATGCCTAACCTGAGTGTGCCGCTGTAGATACGTGTGAGGTGGTCGTCGCCCATGAAGTGCTTGCGGTGCCACTCCACCATCTCCTCGGTCGAGACCGAAAGAAATTCCCATTGCCCGATTTGACGGATGGAGCGTATCTCCTCGGGTGTGATGTCGATGCGGGTGTTGCGCACTACGGCTACTTGAACCGGCGGATGGTCTTCCACGCTCTTTACTACCACGGCCACGGCTACGGCAATGGCAGCGATGGCCAGCAGCCACCAATAGCGGACGAGGCTCAACAGCAGGCGCCGCCAGTTCAGCCTTTCGCTGTTGCGTTGGGTGTCTGCTTGCTGGGAGTGCAGGCTTCTGGCCTGCTGCTCTTCACGGGGTGTGGGTGAGGAAGGTGTGTGCATCAGTTCTTTTGCAGATGAGGCTGTATGTCGGTTTCGTCAAAGCTGTTGCGGAAGCGGATGATGATGTCCCGTTCGTCGTAGCCCAATCGGCAGAGCATGGGCACTAACAGCGCCGTGGCACTCTTGCGCGCCTGTTCGGCAATGCCCAGCTGTCCCGTATGGCTCAGTATGCTGTCGGCCCCTTGGCGGGTGAGTTCTGCCAGTTCGGCATCGGTGAAGCGCGAACGCAGCGGGTCGATATATTGTCGCGTGCCTTGGTGGTCAACCTTCGAGGCCGTGGCCACCACTTGCGGGTCTGGCAGGATGATAATGAGCTTGTCGCCTTCACGTTGCACGTTTTGTGTGCTGAAATCCGAGAAGTCGATGTAGCCTTTCAGGGTGAGGTCGACAGGTATGGCCACCTTGCGGTCGCCCCAACGCGCCTTCATCTTTACCGGTACGCCCAGCACCTTGCCTTCGAGTGTGGGGTTGTCAGCGAAGGTCACCAGCTTGTGGATTTGGTATTCAGTGGTATACAGGCGCGACTGCCTGCTCACCTCCATCACGATGCGTGCTGTCGGAGCGGCCTGTCCCTGTGTCGGAACAGGCTCTTCAGGTGCAGCATCGGCCGTTTTGCGCTGGCAGGCCCATAAGGTGAGCAGGCCCAGACAGACGGCCAACGTGCGGAGCAGGCGGGGCGCAAAATGTATATCCATGGTTTTCATGCAGCGAAAATAGGCATTTTCTTCCACTCTTTCCGGGCTTCGCTTGGATAAGTGGCGAAGTTTTAGTTATTTTGCTCATAAAATAAGAACCAAGCAATACATTTAACGCATGAAAAAGTGCCTGTTTCCCGCCGTGCTCTTCTTGCTGTTGCAGGGCATGGCGGCTTGTGGTGATAAGAAGTCGGAAGGTGCAGTCTCACCGGCCGACAGTGTGCAGCAACGCGTGACGGACGACACACCGTATGGCGAACCGACATTGAAGAATAGCTTTACAGCCCAGTGGGGCGGCAAGTCGTATGCCATTACCATTGAGCGTCAGGCCGACCCGGAGTTGCCTGTGGTGTCCGATGAGTTGGGAAAGAAGTTCTATGACAATCGGGTGGAAGTGACCATTCTGCGCGACGGCGAACCGTTTTTCCACAAAAGCTACAGCAAGGAAGCCTTTGCCGACTTCCTGAGCCGTGCTGAACAGCAGGGCACCGTGTTGCTGGGCATGGCCTATGATTCGGACAAGAGTGATGCCCATGCCATTCGGTTGGGAGCTCAAATCGGACAGGTCGGCATTGAGGAAGGTCCGGCCTTCTGTATCGAGATACCCCTCGACGGTTCAGCATCCAGCATTGTGCGCGACAGTGACCAGGACACAACCGGCGATGCTGGGGTAGAGGATTGATTCTCAGGTTATGAGGTGGCTTTCTTGGGTGATGAGAGGTAAGACCATTAACAAGACAGGAGCGAACCAATGTTTTTTATCCAATGATTCAAGCGCACGGTAGCGCTAACGGCTGGGAGGGCGGGCTTCCAGCCCGCCAGAATATATATGAGCGGGCTGGAAGCCCGCCCTCCCAGTGCACCGTCGCTTCAAGTTGGCATGACAAAGGTTAGTAGTATTATAGACATCGTGCAAGCCGTCAGTCTCTTTTTCAGTAGAAGATAACTGAAACTGGAGTTTAAGTAGTACTGAAACTGGAATGTAAGTACTACTTCTACTGGCAAGTAAGTACTACTCCTCCGACAGAGCAGTAGTTTAACGCTTTTGGTTAACTACTCTGAGCTTTATTTTTAAGGTAGATTGCCCTGATTAATATACCAGTGTTCAAGGCTGTATCATAGGGCGGGCAAAGATTATGAGGTTATAAAGCCACTCGCTGAGCGGTCGGGACTTCCGCCGCAGGAGTAACTTTATAACCTCATAACCTTATTTCTTATAACCTTATTTCATGTAGCCTCAATGACACAGTAACTAATAGGCTGCTACCGAGTCAGCTACCGCATAGTCGTCTACAGCTACCGAATCGGCATATTCTTCATAGCCGTAGGGGTCATATACTGCGCAGGAATCTTCTTCTGCAGCTTCAACCACCCGCTTCTTTTGGGCTTCCTGCAGCTTTGCGTTGGCTGCCATAATCAGACTGGCCGTGTTGGCAATGAAGCCTTCCTGCTTGCCGTCGACCGTGACGGTCAGCGACATTTCGCCTATCGACTTGCCTGATGCGATTACCGCTTTGAAGCCGCTGTCGATGCCCAGGTCCTTGAGCAGCTTGTTGTTCTTGTTCAGCAGCAGGGCGCAGGCACTCGAATAGTCCTTGAAGGGCACTTCCTTCACCACCTCGTTGTGAGCCGCCGTGCTGATGGCATGGTTGGCAATCACTACGAAGTTGCCAACGGCTTTGGCCTGAATGACGTTATGGCTGCCGGGCAGTTGCAGTTCGAATCCGTCGGCACGGTCCTCGAAGGGAATCAGGTTGTTGTTCATCAGGTCCTTCAGCCCGTTCATCATGCTCTTGGCCTGCGACTGCTTGGTTTCAATCACCAAAGTCATCGACAGTTCGTCGGCAACCTCATTGTCGTTGTTGGCACTCATCAGTGCTTCGAGTCCGTTGTTGAAGCCAAAGCCGAAGGCAACCGTGCCGTCGCTCTTTTCCAACAAACGCTGCATCGTGGCCATCATCTCGCGGTTGCTGCCATAGGCGTATGGGCTTTCGAGCAGGTTGGAGAAGTACTTGGGCCAGTCCACATCCTTCAGGGCGGCAGCCATTACCAGCACTTCGTTCTTGCCCATATATTCGAGGGCTTTGGGATTGATCTTGGCCTGCATGTCGCAGAGAGCCTTGAAGTCTTCGGGCTTTTTCTCGTTTCCTTCTTCGTCAAACAGCTTCATGTCGATAGTCAGCTCGTTGCCCTTCAGCTGGCTCTTGAAGCAGAGTGTTCCGCTGCAGGCGCGGCACAGCTCGTCGGGCATACCGGCTTCTGAGAGCTGTTCGCGCACTTTTCGGTTGATGCGCACTGCCACGCCGGCCGCATTGCCCTTGCAGATGTATTTGCCGAAGGCCGTGCGGGCAAAGTTCTCCTTCTTCGTCGCTTCGCGGGCCATGTCGCCCAGCACGTCGATGGGCTTGAAGTCGCTCTTTACCCAGACGCGTTCCACCCAGTAGGCATAGTCGTCCTTCACGGCGATGTAGCCGTAGTCGTCATATTCGGGGTCGCTGGGCGATTCATACACTCGCTTGGCGTAGAAGGTCACGTCCTTGCTGCTCTCCTTCTCGCGGAACCCGTTGTCTTCGATGTAGCTCACGAACTTCTTCGGGTCGGCCAGTGCGAACACGATGACGGGCTGACCGTGGTCGTAACTCATTACGACGGCACAGGCTTCGGGGTCTACACCGCCTTTCTTGATCAGCTCATTGGCATTGTCAATGAGCTTGAACATCTCGTCCGGCATAGGGTCGGTAATGGAAGCCGGAAGCTTGATTTTGTCGTTCTCGATTGTTCCGCCGGCTGATTCAAGCAGGGTTGACAGGTCGGTCACATACACCAACTCTGCGTCTTCGGGAATGTGGGCCAGCAGGTCCTTCATCTTGTTCTTCGTGCAGGAAGCCAACAGGAAGGCAGCCATACAGCAGAAGACCCATTTCATCAGATTCTGTTTCATGGTCGTATAAATATAAAATTAGATGGTTTGCAAAGGTTACATATCATTCTTTTGCAAATGTATGGAATGTTTTTCAAACAACTGTTTATTCCTGCGCGTTTTTGCAGGAATAGTGTGGTTCATACGGCTCAAGCCGAAATCCCGGTGCATGATTTTTGGATAAATGTGTGAATGCAA
>JBJEAF010000099.1:0-3641 GCA_051868755.1 Alloprevotella sp. | reverse complement strand
TTTAACACTTTATCCTCTCGATTTTTATAAATGCACTGGGATTTCGGCTTGAGCCTATTTACTCTCTGAAAAATCCTTCAACCCTTCAGCCAACCCTTCATTATCATTGATTCTCAACATAAAAGTGGCTGAAGGGTTTGGATTTCAAACCCTTCAGGAAGGTTCAGCCTGTAGGTGTTGCTTGTAGCGTTTTCCCCATCGTCCGCCTCCTCTTGCATCATGCCAACAAGTCCAGGCTTAGGACTGACAACTCGCCGAGTTGTTTGATCAAGTCCAGCCCTTGTTTTTTCTAAGTCAAGCTGAAGGGTCTGAAGGGTTTGAAATCCAAACCCTTCAGCCACTTTCCCGTTGAGAATCAATCATAATGAAGGGTTGGCTGAAGGGTTGAAGGATTTTTACGGCATAAAAAATACGTATAGAGTATACTTCAGGAAGTCGTTCCTTGTAATACAAATTAGATAAGTTTAAGCGGAGCTTTGCCACGCCCTCCCAGCGTACCTTCGCCTCGGATTAGCATGATAACGGGCGGGCCTTTGCCACGCCTCCCAGTGCCCCATTGCCTCAGATTGGCTTGACAACGGGCGGGCTGGAAGCCACGCCCTCCCAGTGCACCGTCGCCTCAGCTTGGCTTGACAACGGGCGGGCTGGAAGCCACGCCCTCCCAGTGCCCCATCGCTTCAGATTGGCTTGATAACGGGCGGGCCTTTGCCAAGCCCTCCCAGTGCACCTTCGCCTCAGATTGGCTTGATAAGGTTTGTCTGGACGCGCTCAAGCTGGGAGGGCGGGCTTCCAGCCCGCCTTATATAATGAGAGCGGGCGTTAGCCCGCTCTCCCAATACACCGTAACCTCAAATTAGCCCAGCGTAATCCGGCTCTTAGCGGCGTTTGTTCTTCTTGTCGTCTTTCGCCTCGAAGTTGTAGGTGAAGCTGAGCCGCACGTAGTGGTGCATCAGGTCGCGGCTGTATTCCGTGCGCTCCGTGGCCGACTCCGTGGAGTAGTAGCTGCGCCGCTTGTTCAGCAAATCGTCGAATGAGAGGTCCAGGCGGCCTTTACCCTTCAGCACCTTGCGGCCCACGAGGAAAGACCAGTTGGGGATGGCGCGGTTCATCTCCGGCGAAGAGTAACCCTTGTAGCCTTGCAGGTTGAGTGAGGTTTCCACCGTCCAGTCGCGCCACTTGTAACGCGCCATGGCGTAGACGATGTAGTCCGTCAGCGTCTGGTTGTTCTGCGGCGTCAGCTCATAGCGCAGGCGGCTCAGCGTGTACCTGCCCGAGAGCATCAGCGTCAGCTCCTCGCGCGAGAGGGTGACGGAGGGATTTTCCGTCAGGAAGAACCGTTTGCGCAACTGCTGGCCGGCACGGTCGGCATCGTAGTCCGCCGTGAGGAAACCGTAGCTGTTGTGATAACCGGCCTCTATGGAGTTGTGCACCCGCACGAAGTCGCCGATGCCCTGCTCATAGCGCAACTTGCCCGAAAGTCCCCAGCCGTCGCGCAGGTTGGCAGACATCTGGCGGTAGGCACCCGTCCGGTCGTTGAAGAAGAACATGTAGCCGCGCTGGGACATCCAACGCTCATAATTCACGCCGGCTGAGATGCTGCGCTGCTGCTGGGTCATGTTGAGGAAATAGTTGATGCTCGCGCTGTGCGTATGACTGTTTTTCAGCAGCGGATTGCCCTGTATCACGAAGAGCGGATTGGTGTTGTCGGTATAGGCCACCGTTTCGAGCAAGTCGGGCACCGAGGTGCTGTAATGGTAAGCCGCCTCCAAGCTCTGGCCGCGCCGCACTTTCCAGCGCAGCGTGAGGTCGGGCTGCCACAGGTCCACGTCGCGCAGCTTGTCAATGTCCAATGCGCCGCGCACATAGGCCAGGTGCTCGTGGCGGAAGGTATAGTTCAGCTTGGGCAACACGCTCAGTTTCCCCACATTCAGGGTCAGGCCGAGCGAGGCGCGGTGTTCGTCCGTCGCATGCCGGTTGCGGTAACTGTTGGGGTCGAGCTGCGGGTCGGGCTGTTCGGCATCGGGAGCGGCGGCAGCATCGGTCACGGTGTGTTCCTGACGCTCATAGTCCAGCCGGTGCTGGAAATGATAGCCCACGTTGATCATCAAGGGTTTCCACAACCACCGCTGGTAGCTGGCATCGGCATTGGCGCGCAGCGAGTGGCCGGGGCGGTCGTCCGTTTCGTAACGCCACTCGCCGGGCTGGCCATCACGGAAGTAGCGCAGGTCGCGCTCGGCATACGCCTCCATCTGCCGGTCGGTATAATCGATGCCGCCTCCTACGTACAGATTTGCATCACCCGGCAACATGCGCTCCAACTCCACGGAGACATTGCTGTTCATCTCTTCAGAGAAGGATGTGCTCCGATACAGCGAGCGCGACACGGGCATCCCCGCTTCCTGACCCGGCCAGTCGGTGGCGAAAGCGGCATCCAACGGATTACGGGTAAAGTCGTAGGGATCGGCATCGTAGGCCGCGCTGCGTTCCGTCTGTTCCTCGCGTTTCTTCTCATAGTTCCATCCACCACGCACATACAGCCAGGTGATGCTGTCTACCTGAAAATTGCCTAAGAAAGAGAAGTCGGGCTTCAGCAGGTGGCTATATTTCTTGCTGTCCGTGAGTCCGTAGGTGCGTCCTCCCGAACTCAGATAGGTCTCACGCCTCTGCCGGCTGCTGCCCCAGCCGTCGGTGTGCTGTCCCTGGACGTTGAAGGAGAAGGACTGGTTCAGTTCTTTCTCGCCCTGCCGCGTCTTCCACTGATGCTTGTAGCCCAGAGAACCAAACTGCTGCTTGCCAAAAGGGCTGGAAGAGCCGCTGCTCATGGAGCGGAATGTCTTGTCGAATATCTGCTGGTTGATGTTGTTCACGTTGCCGTAAGCCATGAGGGGGTCGGAGGTGGAAAGGTACATGGCGTCGAGGCGGGCCAGGTAGCCGTCGTCCGTCTGGTATGTGCCCTTGGCGGAGCCATACCACTTCTCCAGAAATCCGGGTTTCACCTGTATGTCGAGCACATGGTCCTCCGCGCCGTCGTCGCGCCCCGTGTGTTCCTTGAGTTTGCTGGCTTTGTTGTACGCCTTGATGCGCTCCACGGCTTCGGCGGGTAGGCGTTCCTGCAGGATGGTGTTGTCGGCAAACATTTCCTCGCCGTTGACGAGGATGCGCACGGGCTTGTCCATCCAGAACAGCTTTCCATCCTTCTCCGTCACGCCGGGCAGCTGCTTGATCAGCTCGTCGAGCCGCGCCCCCTCGCTCAGGTTGAAGGCATCGGGGTTGAACACGACCGTGTCGCCGCGCATGACGAAACGCTTGGCACGCGCCGTGACGACTGCCGTGCGCAGAAATACCTCTGAGGGCTTCAGCGCGATGTCGCCCAGTCGCAGCGTGTCGTTGCCCTCGAAGGCGGAGAAATGCACCGTGCGGGGATGATAGCCGATGTACTTGGCCTCTATCCAGCAGTCATCGCCACTCATGGAGAAGCTGAAACAGCCCAGGCTGTCGGCGGTGAACGAATGGTAAATCAAACTGTATTCATTGGGCCGTCTGTAAGCCGTGCTCTCCAAGTCGGGCAGCGGCTCGCCCGTGGCGGCATCGACGAAACGACCCGTAACGATGTCGGCCCGCACGGGCAAGGCCGTGAGGAA